>CBDUZE010000014.1:0-98590 GCA_965371625.1 uncultured Alphaproteobacteria bacterium | reverse complement strand
CCTCCTCGAGCCGCGCCGTCCCGGGCTCCCGCTCGCCGAGTCTCATGAGCGCGGTGCCCAGGTTGGTCTGGGTTATGGCCCATTTGATCGGCGCCCGCCCGCGGGTCCTCTCCTTCAGGGCCTCGCGGTAGGCCGCCACCCCCTCCTCGAGCCGCGCCGTCCCGGGCTCCCGCTCGCCAAGTTTCGTGAGTGCGTTGCCCAGGGTGGCCTTGGTCATCGCCCATTCGAGCGGCAACCGCTCGCGTGTCCTCTCCTTCAAGGCCTCCCGGCACGCCGCCACCGCCTCCTCGAGCCACCTGTTCTCTCCCGACTGCTCTCCAATGACGGATGCGGCGAGGCCAATTGAATGATGGAGCCCTGCCTGCAGCGAAGTAGAAAGGCCAGAAGGTGGGTGTTCCACCAATCGCCTCAGCTTCCCTACTGCGGGCTTCAAAATGTCGACCAAGTAGGTCCCCTCCCGCTCGGTCGCGGGCGCGACGCTCGACATAGCCGCGGCCAGAATCTGAGCGCCAAAATCATCGTCGAAGTCCTTCGGTAGGTGGGTCCCCTCAAGGCTGTAGGGCGGGGCTCCCAGCGTCCCTTCGCCTTCTCGCCGTAGAAACCAAAGCTGCAGCGTCTCATTGGCCTCGATTACCTCGCCCCAGATCAGTAGGTCGGCGTTGTAGTCTTGAAGCCACGTGCGCCCGCGCCGCTCGGCTTCGGCCTCGGCTTCCGCCTGTAACCCGTAGTCTTTGATCTTGAGAACTTCGGGGAGCCGTAGAACCTCCAGTCCCTTTTGCCCACGCAATGCTGAAATGACCAACCGGGCCTGGCCGCAATCTGGATCGTTCGCAAGGTCGCTGACGAGAATCGTGAAGTGGGTGCCGGGCGCTCGCTCCATGAACCGCTTTCGGAGCCGACGCTCCAACACGGCAGGCGCAGGGAGAAACCTCTGAACGACAGCCCAAACATAGGCGCCGATGGCCCCGACTCCCAAACCCCCGCCGAGGAGCCATTGCGCCCAATTGTAGCCACTCTCTTCGGCGGCCATCTATTCGTCCCCAATCGCGAACGCCGTCTTTACGCTAGCATATCACCCGGCACACCTCTCGCTCGGGGCCCGGGATGCCCCAACGCCCCGGTCCCCGCCGGCTTTGCCGGCACCGTCTCCCCCGAGTGTTGCGCCCGACCGTTGCACGGCGCAACGTTGCATCACTTTCGACCTGCTAAACTACTGACAGATCGAAGTTTTGCTGCCCGTATTGTTTTCGGCCCAGGAAGTACCTTTTTGCCGGCTCCAGGGAAGCACTCGGGTGCCGGCCCCGCCGCTCGAAGTCGGCGCCGCCGATAGCGGCGACCTCATGGAGCGACCTGGTGGTCGTCCGCCTCGCCGAGCGCCTGCCGATAGCCCACAGCGTCCCTCGCGCCGCTCCTCTGCCGGTGGCGAACGGCGTTCGCCTGTGGTGCTCGCCCCGCCGGTGGCGAACGACGTTCGCCTGGTGTCGTCGAGCGGCGATGGTAACCTGACCGCGCCTGGCCTCTCAGGCTGACCGTACCCCCACCGTACCCCCTATCGTACCCCCCACCGTACCCCTCTAACTCTCTGATTCTACTTCTAGATCTGGTAAAGGGTACGGAGGGTACGGTGTTTAGACGGTTATCCCCACACACGCGCGCACGTGGGGATACCCTCTGGGGACCGTACCCCCGTACCCTTTCGTGATTTATTGTTTTAGATCAACATGTTAGATGGGTACGGCGGGGGGTACGCAGGGGTACGGTGCCGTACCCTTTGGCAACCCCCAGCAGATATTGACGGTTGGTACCGCATCCCACCGGACTTAATCCACCATAGGAGACCCGCCAGACGGCTCCCCACTCTCGTCATGTTCCTGCATAACCGTTCGCTCGCTGACCGTCAGATCGATCGCGGCCGGCGACAGCCACACCCCTCGGGCTTGCGTACCTGCGAACCTCACCGGCGGCCCGGGGAAGGCGCCCGGCAGCCGCCTCAAGCTCTGCGACCAGCGCGATTCCGACCACCGCGTACCCGAAAAGACGCGCTCGAGCCCAGGGTGTCGGTTGGCGACGACAACGCAGATCTCGCCCTTGGCGCCATCGTCACCGTCCTCGGTCTCATCGCGCCGCCGCAACATGATGCCCGTGCGTCTCAGGGCTTGGGCGTAGTCGCCGTGAGGAGACCCGGGATCCGCACGTTCGAGGAGCTCCGCGATGTCGAGATGCGCACGGCCCCCGACGTCGCCGAACTTGGTCTCTACCGAGAACGCCAGGAGGTGCTCCAAACATTCCAGATGATCCACGTCGTCGCTGTGCCCGGTCAGCTCCTCGAGCCTGAAGGTCTCGACGAGCTCGCGCGCCGCCAACGGCTCGATCGTCTCGTCGTACATCAAGGTCTCGGCCGCGGCCAAGAGGGCGCCAAGCTGGTCCGCTTGCCGCGCGGTTTGACCGCTCACCGCCAGCGCGTCCTGGAAGACCTCCAGGTTCGCCAGGAACCGTCCCCACCCTGTCAACATGCGCGCACGTAACCCGTCGCCCAAAGCACTGAAGCGCCCGAGGCTGGCGTGGAATTGCTTCCGCTTCAAAGCCGCTCCGCGCTCGTCCGTCATCACCGGCAGGTCGAGAAGCTGAAGCACCGTGATCCGCGCCACGTCCTCCGGTCGCAGCGGCGCATGCAGGATCGAGGTCAAGTACATGCACGCCCGGATCAGCCAAGCCGAGGCCCGCCCCTCCGCCGAGCCCCGAACCACGGGCGATTGGTTGTCGGTGGAGGCGAGCCTCGCCAGGCGCACCACCGCCCGCGCCGGCCCCGCGTCGCCCTCGGTATCCATTTCATCGATCAGCACCGGGCGCGCCGCGCCGGCCAATCCCTGCCGGAGGCCAGCTTCGGTCGGCTGCGAGGCCCGATACGCGGCGTCGCCAAGGATCTTGCCGAGGAGCTGCTCGAGTATGGACTTGCCGGTGCCGCGCGACCCGCACACCCAGACGTGAGGGCGCCACTTCAAGGCGCCGGCGACCATCGCACAGCCAACCCAACCGAGGAGAACACGTGGCGCCTCCGGAGGCTCCGACCAGGCCCACGTACCGATGAAGTCCACGAGCGCCCGTACCTCCGCGGCAGCGGCCGGCTGGTCGGCGGGTCGCGGCTCGCGCGGGTACGCAGGGTAGACCACGCCGCCAAAACGGACCCCCGAGGCCGCCCATGCGTACCCCTCCTGTAGGACCGCCGGCCACGACGTGGCCCCCTCCACCGCGGCGGCCGGAAGCAACAGCAAGTCTCCGAGATGGAGCGCGATCGCACCGCCGTGGTCCGATCCGAGGCGCCAAGCCCCCGGTCCTCTGACGTTGCGCGCGAGGTCGAAGAACCCGGCCTCCGCGGCCGCTTTCATGAGCACCTCGGCGGCCCAGCGCTCGTTCCACCCGGATGGGTCGCCTTTGCTGTCGCACCGCGGCACCGCGTCCCATAACCACGATGTGTCGCCGTCGAAGAGCGAGGAGATGCCGCGGTGAGTGTGCTCGCCAGCACTCAGCGCCCGCAGCTCGCCCGCCGGCGATAGATAGAACGAGACCCCGCCACGCCGGCCGAGCCCCACCACCGGGCATGGGCCCGGGTCCTTGGTCACCTCCGGCCGAGCGGTCTCCGGTGGTCCCGACTCACCGATCGGTGTAAAACCGGCCACCTGAGACACTTCTCGAGGGGCTGCCATGCCCTACCTCGTCATCTCCCTACCCATGTCGGCCGCGACCTCGATCGTGGCGACCTTTCCGGCCCGCCCGGGCGCGGCGCTTGGCCTGCATGTTCCAACCCGAATGCCCGGACATCGCGGGCCTCGAGCCGGGCCGATCGCGCCTGGTCGCGGCGCGGCGGGCGGGCGAACGTTGAGCGAACCCAGTTTCCCGGAAGTTTCCCGGATGAGTCTGCCGGTTCTTGCTCCGTTCTGCCTGAATCTTCCGAATGCGCAATAATATTGCGCGGACCGATCTGAGCTAAGTTGTTGATATTCCTGGAGAAAACTGGTGCCCACAGAAAGATTCGAACTTTCGACCTCTCCCTTACCAAGGGAGTGCTCTGCCACTGAGCTATGTGGGCACGGGCGGCGCTTGGGTAAACCTGTGCCCCAATCCGGGCGGCCCGTCAAGCGCCGCGGCATGGCCGTGGCCCGGGAGCGGCGTGGTCTCGGGCGTCCGCCGATGAAATCATTGCCGGCTTGAGGGACGAGCGAGCCATGGCCAAGCGCCAGAAGGACCCGCCGCGCGCCGCTGAACCGGAGCTTTCCGGCGCCGGCGGCCGGCGCAAGGCGGCGCGCGCCGCGCGCCTCGCTTCCCGGCTGCGCGACAACCTGGGGCGGCGCAAGGCCCAGCGCCGCGCCCGCGAGCGCGAGGCCGCGGCCGAGGACGACAAACCCGACCCCTGAGGCCGGGCCCCGGCGCCGTCCGCCGCCCATCCGCCGCCCATCCGCCGCCCGTCCGCCGCCCGCCCGGGGCTTCGCGCTCGCGAGCGCGCCGCCCCGCGGGGGCTTGCAACCCCGGCGCCATGCTATAAAAGTCCCTCGCCGAGCGCGGCACGGCCCGGGGCCTTCGGGTCAGGGTATTGGTGCGGCCGTTTGGAGTAGGGCGCGAGCGCGCGCCGCTGGGGTCAATCGATGGACAAGATTCGCATTCGCGGCGGCATCCCGCTGAGCGGCGACATTCACATCGGCGGCGCCAAGAACGCGGCGCTCCCCTTGATGGCGGCCTCGCTCTTGACCGATCAGCCGCTCAGGCTCTCGAACCTGCCCCAGCTCGCCGACATCAGCACGCTGGCCCGGCTGCTGGCCCAGCTCGGCGTCGACATCACCATGAACGGCCTCGCCGCCGGCGGCGAGAGCGGCCGGGTGCTCTCGCTCTCGGCCCGCGACATCAAGAGCACCGTGGCGCCCTACGACCTGGTGCGCAAGATGCGCGCCTCGGTGCTGGTGCTGGGGCCGCTGCTGGCGCGCTGCGGCGCGGCCGAGGTCTCGCTGCCGGGAGGCTGCGCCATCGGCACCCGTCCGGTAGACCTCCACATCGAGGGCCTCGAGCGCCTCGGCGCCGAGATCGAGCTCCGCGACGGCTACATCCACGCCGCGGCGCCCAAGGGCCTCGCCGGGGCCTTGATCCGCCTGCCCCGGGTCTCGGTGGGGGCGACCGAGAACCTGCTCATGGCTTCGGTCCTGGCGCGCGGCGAGACGGTGATCGAGAACGCGGCGCGCGAGCCCGAGGTCGGCGATCTCGCCATGTGCCTCCAAGCCATGGGCGCGCGCATCGAGGGCGTGAGCGGCGATCGGCTGGTGGTGCACGGCGTGGACTCCTTGCACGGCGCCGACTACCAGGTCCTGCCCGACCGCATCGAGACCGGCTCCTACGCCGTCGCCGCCGGCCTCACCGGCGGCGAGGTGGAGCTCGTCGGCGGCCGTCTCGAGGACATGGAAGCGGTGGCCGACGCCCTCGGCGGCGCCGGCATCGAGGCCATCTCGACGCCGCGCGGGATCCGCGTGCGCCCGGCCGGCAACGTCATCGACGCGGTCGACCTGGTGACCAACCCCTACCCCGGCTTCCCCACCGACATGCAGGCCCAGATGATGGTCCTGATGGCGACCGCGCAAGGCGCCTCGACGATCACCGAGAGCATCTTCGAGAACCGCTTCATGCACGTGCCCGAGCTCATGCGCATGGGCGCCGACATCGCCGTCAAGGGGGCCACGGCGGTGATCCGCGGGGTGCCCCGGCTCAAGGGCGCGCCGGTCATGGCCACCGACCTGCGGGCCTCGATGTCGCTGGTGCTGGCGGGCCTGGCGGCCGAAGGCGAGACGGTGGTCTCTCGGGTCTATCATCTCGACCGCGGCTACGAGCGGCTCGAGGAGAAGCTGGCGGGTTGCGGCGCCGAGATCGAACGGCTGCCGGATTGATCGAGCGGTCGCGATGGCGGTGAGCAGTCCGCTCAAGCTTCGGGCCGAGGATGGCGAGGACCTGAAGGTGGTCGCGGCCTTCCTGCAGGATGCGCTGGTGCGCTTGAGCGAGATGACCTACCTGCGGCGTCGCAAGCGCTTCGTCGCGGCGCTCAACCGCTTCATGTGGGAGGATCAGGAAGGCGATGGCGGGGCGCCGCGGCGGGTGCGCTGCGGCCTCCATTTCGACGGCGTGCTCGAGACCAAGGTGCAGGGCTTGACGCTGGGCGGACACGACCCCCTGCTCGAGCTCCTGACGCTGACCTGCGACGAGGGCGAGGACGGCGCCGCCACGGTGACGCTGGTGTTCGCCGGGGGCCCGCGGGTGCGTCTCGAGGTCGAATGCGTCGCTTGCCACCTTGCCGACCTGGGCCCGCCGTGGCAGGCGCGGAAGCGGCCCGAGCACGGTCTCGAGCGCGTGGATTGAGGCGCGACGGGGCGTTACCGGGAGAACGCGGGTGAGTGTCGACGAAGCCCTGGTCATGGCGCTGCCGAAGGGCCGCATCCTCGCCGAGGCGCTGCCGCTGCTGCGCCGCGCCGGCATCGAGCCGGAGCCCGCCCTCGAGGACCCCGAGACGCGCCGGCTGAGCTTCGCCACCAACCGCGACGACCTCAGCGTGATCCGGGTGCGCAGCTTCGACGTCGCCACCTTCGTCGCCTTCGGCGCCGCCCAGCTCGGCGTCGCCGGCAACGACGTGCTGATGGAGTTCGACTACACCGAGATCTACGCCCCCCTCGACCTCGGCGTCGGGCGCTGCCGCCTGGTGGTGGCCGAGCCCGCCGCCATGGTGGCCGACGACGACCCCTCGCGCTGGAGCCACGTGCGGGTCGCCACCAAGTACCCCAACATCACCCGCCGCCACTTCGCCGCCCGCGGCGTGCAGGCCGAATGCATTCGCCTCAGCGGCGCCATGGAGCTGGCGCCGGGGCTCGGTCTCTGCCGCCGCATCGTCGACCTGGTGAGCACCGGACAGACGCTGGCCGCCAACGGGCTCGTCGAGGTCGAGGTGATCGCCGAGGTGAGCGCGCGCCTGATCGTCAACCGGGCGGCGCTCAAGACCCGGCCCGAGGCCGTGGGGCGCTGGATCGCCCGTCTCGGGGAGGTCCTCGATGCCGCGTAGGCTCGACGCCCGGGAGCCCGGCTTCGACGCCGCCTTCGAGGCCCTGGTGGGAGCGCGGCGCGAAAGCGTCGGCGAGGTCGACGAGGTGGTGAGGCGGATCCTGGCCGAGGTGCGGGCGCGCGGCGACGAGGCGGTGCTCGACTACACCCGGCGCTTCGATCGGCTCGAGCTCAGGCCCGACACCATGCGCGTGGCGGACGCCGAGATCGCGGCCGCGGCGGCGCAAGTGCCGGCGCCGCTCTCCCAGGCGCTCGCCATCGCGGCCCGGCGCATCGAGGACTTTCACGCCCGCCAGGTGCCCGCCGACGAACGCTATACCGACGCCCAGGGCATCGAGCTGGGCCAGCGCTGGACTCCGCTCGGCGCGGTCGGCGTCTACGTCCCGGGCGGCACCGCCGCCTACCCGAGCTCGGTGCTGATGAACGTGATCCCGGCCCGCCTCGCCGGCGTCGAGCGCATCGTCATGACGGTGCCGGCGCCCGACGGCGAGCTCGCGCCCCTGGTGCTGGCGGCGGCGCGGCTCGCCGGCGTCCATGAGGTCTACCGCGTCGGTGGCGCCCAGGCGGTGGGCGCGCTCGCCTATGGCACCCAATCCATTGCCCCGGTGGACAAGATCGTCGGCCCCGGCAACCTCTACGTGGCCGCCGCCAAGCGCCAGGTCTTCGGCATCGTCGGCATCGACATGATCGCCGGGCCCAGCGAGATCCTGGTGCTCGCCGACGGCGCCAACGATCCGGCCTGGATCGCCGCCGATCTCATGTCCCAGGCCGAGCACGACGAGGCCGCCCAGGCGGTCCTGATCAGCGACGACGAGGCCTTCGTCGAGGCCGTGGTGAGGGCCGCCGAGCAGCACCTCGAGGGCATGGCGCGGGCGGCGATCGCGCGTGCCAGCTGGGAGGCCTTCGGCGCCGTGATCCTGGTCGAGCGGCTGATCGACGCGGCGCCCTTGATCGACCGCCTGGCGCCCGAGCACCTCGAGCTGGCGATCGCCGAGCCCGAATCGTTCGTGGCGCGGGTGCGCAACGCCGGCGCCATCTTCCTCGGCCGCCACACGCCCGAGGCGGTGGGCGACTATGTCGCCGGTCCCAACCACGTGCTTCCCACCGCGGGCAGCGCCCGCTTCGCCTCGGGCCTTTCGGTGCTCGACTTCATGAAGCGCACCAGCCTGGTGCGCTGCGACGCCCGAGGCCTGAACGCCATTGGCCCGGCGGCGGTGACCCTGGCCGAGGCCGAGGGCTTGGGCGCCCACGCGCTTTCGGTGGCCCTCCGCCTGGCCGACCCTCCCGACGACTGAGCCCGGTGTCCGAGCACCACCGCATCGCCAACATCACACTCGACGAGCGCCTGGTGGTGCGCCGCAATGCCGACATCGAGCACGAGCGCCAGGTGGCCATCTTCGACCTCCTGGAGGACAACCACTTCCGTCCCGCGGGCGAGCTCGAGGGCCCCTACGACCTGCACCTCAGCCTCGAGGAGAATCGCCTGGTCTTCGCCATCCGCGGCGCCGACCAGGGCGAGGGCCAGGGCGAGGGCGAGGGCGAGCGCGAGGGCGAGGGCGAGCGGGTGCTGCTGCCGCTCACCCCCTTCCGCAGCGTCATCAAGGAGTACTTCGTGGTCTGCGGCAGCTACTTCGAGGCCATCAAGCGCGGCACCCGGGTCCAGATCGAGACCCTCGACATGGGGCGGCGCGGCCTCCACAACGACGGCTCCGAGATCCTGCGCGAGCGCCTCGAGGGCAAGATCGAGATCGACTTCGACACCGCCCGCCGCCTCTTCACGCTGCTCTGCGTGCTGCATATCCGGAGCTGACAGGGACCGGGGCATGGCCGAGCAGCCCGGCAGCGTCCTCTTCGCCTGCACCATGAACGCCGTGCGCTCGCCCATGGCCGAGGCCATCGCCAAGCACCTCTACGGGCGCCACGTCTATGTCGACTCGGTGGGCGTGCGTAAGCGCGAGATCGACGGCTTCGCGATCGCGGTGATGGACGAGATCGGCATCGACCTCTCGGGCCATCGGGCCAAGACCTTCGACGAGCTCGAGGACAGCTCCTTCGACCTGGTGATCTCGCTGAGCCCCGAGGCCCAGCACCGCGCGGTGGAGATGACCCGCACCATGTCGTGCGAGCTCGAGTTCTGGAATACCCTCGACCCCACCATCGTCGAGGGCAGACGCGAGACCGTGCTCGAGGCTTACCGCGGGGCACGCGATGGCCTGATGGCACGCATCGAGCACCGCTTCGGCGAGCTCCGCGCGCCGACCGTGTGAGCGGCCCCGGCCGGGCACCGGGATGGGGGCCGCCAAGCTCCGGAAATCCCTTGACCTTTGGCCCCGGTCCAAGCATGTATTGGGCGCGCCAACGACAACAAAAAGCGAACGTATGGCTAAGGAAGAACTGCTGGAATTCCCCGGCGTGGTTACCGAGCTCCTGCCCAACGCCATGTTCCGGGTGGTACTCGAGAACGAGCACGAGGTGCTGGCCCATACCTCGGGCCGCATGCGCAAGAATCGCATTCGCGTGTTGGCGGGCGACAAGGTCCTGGTCGAGATGACGCCCTACGACCTGAGCAAGGGCCGCATTACCTTCCGTTACAAGTAGGCACGCGCTCCCGTGCCCGACCGGCGAGAGCCGCCGCAGCTGGTGTTGGCCTCGGCCTCGCCGCGCCGCCTCGATCTCTTGAAGCAGGCCGGCTTGGCGCCGGACCTGACCGAGGCGCCGGCGATCGACGAGCGCGCCCGCCCTGCCGAGACGCCGCCGCGGCTCGCCAGCCGGCTGGCCCAAAGGAAGGCCAGCGACGTGGCCAGCCGCCACCCCGGCGCTTACGTGCTCGCCGCCGACACGGTGGTGGCCTGCGGCCGGCGCATCCTGCCCAAGGCGAGTGACGAAGCCGAGGCCCGCGGCTGCCTGGAGCGTCTCTCGGGGCGCCGCCACAAGGTCCACACCGCGGTCGCGGTGGTGGCGCCGGAGGGCCGGCGCTCGAGCCGCGTGATCACCACCACGGTGACCTTCAAGCGCCTGAGCCGGCCCGAGATCGCAGCCTACCTGGAGAGCGGCGAATGGCGCGACAAGGCCGGCGGCTACGCCATCCAGGGACGGGCGGCACTGTTCGCGCCGGCCATCAACGGCTCCTACTCGGGCGTCGTCGGGCTGCCCCTCGCCGAGACCGCGAACCTGCTGGCGGGGCTCGGCTATCCGGTGCCGGGCCGGTAGGGCCGCGACGCTGATACCGGGCCACTCATGATCGACGAGGTCCTCATCGACTCAGGGCTGCTCGAGACCCGGGTGGCGTTGGTGAGCGAGGGCCAGCTGCGCGAGGTTGTGGTCGAGCCGCGGGCGCGGGAAAGCCTGGTCGGCGACATCTTCCTGGCCCGGGTGGTGCGTGTGGTGCCGGGTCTGCAAGCGGCCTTCGTCGATCTGGGATTGGACCACGACGGCTTCCTGCATGGCCGCGAGGCGCGCTTCGCGCCCTCGGCGCCGGAGGGCGAGGGCGGGCGCGCTCCCGACATCGGCGAATGCGTGAGCGAGGGTGAGGCGCTCTACGTCCAGGTCACCCGCGATCCGATCGGCGACAAGGGCTCGCGGCTCACCACCAACCTCACCTTGCCCGGCCGTCACCTGGTGTTCACCCCGCTGCAGGCCGGGATCGCGGTGTCGCGCCGCATCGCCGACGACGACGAACGGGCCCGGCTCGAGGATCTGGTGGCCGGCGTCGCCGTCGAGGACGAGGGCTTCGTGGTGCGCACCGCGGCCGAGGGCGCCGGGGTCGAGGAGATCGCGGCCGAGGCCGAGCGCCTGCGCGCGCGGTGGCGCGAGATCGAGGAGCGGCGGGGACAGCTCGAGGTGCCCTCGCGCCAGCACCGCGAGCCCGGGCCGGTGGCGCGGGCGCTCCGCGATTACGTCGACTCGGGGGTCCGCAGGGTGCTGGTGGGCCGGGCCGACGCGCTCGGCGAGGCGCGCCGCGCGGTCGACGAATCGATGCCCGAGCTGGCCGGCCGCCTCGAGCTCTTCCGCGGTCCCGGGGCGTTGTTCGATCTCTACGACATCGAGGCCGAGATCGAGGCCGCGCTCGAGCCCCGCGTGGCCCTGCCCTCGGGCGGCTCGCTGGTGATCGAGGCCACCGAGGCGCTGATCGCGATCGACGTCAACACCGGCCCCTCGGCCGACGCCCGCGGCCACCGCGACGCCGGCTTTCGCACCAACCTCGAGGCGGCGCGCGAGACGGCGCGCCAGATCCGGCTCAGGGGCCTGGCCGGGCTCATCGTCGTCGACTTCATCCAGATGCGCTCGGAGGCCGACATGGACGAGGTCATGGCGGCGCTGCGCGAGACCCTGGCGCACGACCGCACGCCGGCGCGGGTGGCGGGCCCCACCACCTTCGGTCTCGCCGAGATCACCCGCCGGCGGGTGCGCCCCTCGCTCGAGCGGATGCTGACCGAGCCCTGCGAGTGGTGCGTCGCCGGGAGAGCCAAGACCGCCCCTGCGGTGGCGGCCGAGATCCTGCGCCAGGCCGAGCGCGAGGGGCACGAGGCGCCGGGTCGGGAGGTGAGCATCACCGCGGCGCCCGAGGTCATCGAGGTGTTGAAGGCCGACGGCGGCGCGCTCGCCCAGGCGCTCGGCGAGCGCGTCGGCGCCGAGGTGCGGCTCGCCGAGGACGAGGACTACGAGCGCACCGAGTACGACCTGGCGCTCGAGTGAGAGGCCGCGCCGCGGCCGCCCATGGACGCGACGGGCCGAGGCCCGGGAGAGAGCGATGGCCGAGCCGAAAGCGCCCGTCACGAAAGACCGCTGCCCACTCTGCGGCAAGCCCGCGGCCGCGCCCCACCGCCCCTTCTGCTCGCGCCGTTGCGCCGAGTTGGACCTCGGCCGCTGGCTCGACGGGCGCTACCGCATCCCCACCACCGAGGAGGGCCCGGGCGAAGCGCGCGACGAGGACGCCGGCGCGACCCCCGACGGGGACGCCGAGCCCTGAGCGCGGAGGCGCGCGGGCCCGCGGCAGTGCCGCGCCCACGCCCGGGGCGGCGCCGAGCCTGGACAGGGCAGCGGATTTTCTCTATGTAAGGCGGCGCTCCGACCCGCCCCGAGGGCGGCGCTTAGCACCCGTGCCCAGGTAGCTCAGTTGGTAGAGCAGCGGACTGAAAATCCGCGTGTCGGTGGTTCGAATCCGCCCCTGGGCACCATTGCTCCTCGCGGTCAACACCGGTGGATGGACGATGCAGACGCATGAGAGAGTCGAGGCCGACCCGGGCGTCATGTTCGGCAAACCCGTGATCCGCGGCACCCGCGTCACCGTGGAACAGATCCTGCGCGAGCTGGGCGAGGGGGCGACACCGGATGAGGTGCTCGCCGCCCATCCGCGGCTGGCGCCCGAGGACGTGCGCGCGGCCCAATTGTTCGCCGCCGATTACATCGCCGGCGAGGAGATCGCTCCTCGGGCATGACCCTTCCCCGGCTCCTCGCCGACGAGTGTTGCCCAGCTCTTGTCGTTGCGAGGTTGCGAGACCACGGGTTCGACGTCCACTACGTGGCCGAAGCGAGGCCCGGCCTTTCCGACAGGGACGTTCTCGGACTCGCCGCCGAGGAGGGGCGCGTCGTGGTCACGACGGATAAGGATTTCGGCCTGCTCGTGGTGCGTTTGAGGCACCGAGTGGAGGGATTGATCCTGCTCCGCCTGCGGCGGGTCCACACCCCCGCCGGCGCGCACGAGATCGCCGCCAGGGTTGCGAGGGATGCTGGGCTGCTGGCGGGTCGTGTCACCACCTACACCGAAGACAGGGTTCGGCGGCGGCCGCTCTTGGAAATCTATCCCTGACCCCGCCGACCGTCCGCCACGCGGGAGTTTCCCATGGCCGACTGAAAATCCGCGTGTCGGTGGTTCGATTCCACCCCTGGGCACCATTTCTCCTCGCGAATGGCCCGAGCTACGACCCCCGCCGGCCGCCCACGATCCCACAAATCTACCGCATCCAATCCAGCTGTCGCGTCACGCCCCTACAAAAACCTGTCGGGCTTGAGGAAGAAGCCGAGGATCAGGCAGCCGTCGGGCGAATAGGCCTGGTGGCGGTTGCCCGGCCGCGCGCCAGATGAAGTCGCCCGCCGTGGCCACCCCTTCCCTGTCGGCGAAGCTGCCCTCCAGCACGTAGGTCTGCTCGACCGCCTGGTGAACGTGGTCGGGCACCACGCCACCGGGCTCGATCTTGAAGAGCGCCGTAAAGAGAACGCTCTCGGTGTCCCGCATCAGCACCTTCATCTCCACCCCCGGGGCCCCGGCCATGGGCTGCCAGGGGATCTCGTCGGTCTTGACGTAGCGCGAGCTGAGCTCGGACAGGCCCTCGTGGCGCAGGGCCGGCGTCTCCAATGCCATGGTTTCCTCCCCCGTCCTCCGTGGCGGCGATCTCGAAATGCCATCATAGGCCGGCGCCGGCGCCAATTCGATAGCGCCGCGCAAGGTTCCGAGCTCGGCCTTGCGCCCGCCCGGGCCGCCGATCATGCTGCGCAATCGCGCGACGACGGAGGGACAAGGCCATGAGCACGACCGCGGGCACGCTCCTGCCGACCACCCTGGTCGGCTCCTACCCTCAACCCGACTGGCTGCTCGACCGCGAGAACCTGCGCGGGCGCTTCCCGCCCAGGGTCCGCGCCAAGGAGCTGTGGCGCGTCGAGGAGCGCTATCTCCAGGCCGCCCAGGACGACGCCACCTTGATCGCGATCCGCGATCAGGAGCGCGCCGGGCTCGACATCATCAGCGACGGCGAGATGCGCCGCGAGAGCTATTCCAACCGCTTCGCGACCGCGCTCGAGGGCGTCAACATCGACCAGCCGGGCACCGCGCTCGACCGCTCGGGCCACCCCAATCCGGTGCCCCGGGTCGACGGCAAGGTGAGGCGCAAGCATCCGGTCCAGGTCCGCGACCTCGAGTTCCTCAAGGCCAACACCGAGCGCCTGGTCAAGATGACCGTGCCCGGCCCCTTCACCATGAGCCAGCAGGCGCAGAACGACTTCTACGATTCGGAAGCGGCGCTGGCGATGGACTACGCGGCGGCGGTCAACGAGGAGATCGTGGATCTGTTCGCGGCCGGCGCCGACGTCGTCCAGCTCGACGAGCCCTACATGCAGGCGCGGCCCGACAAGGCTCGGGACTACGGCCTCACCGTCCTCAACCGGGCGCTCGACGGTGTGAGCGGGACCACCGCGGTCCACATCTGCTTCGGCTATGCCGCGATCATCCACGGCCGACCCGAGGGCTACTCGTTCCTGCCCGAGCTCGACGACTGCTCGTGCCACCAGGTCTCGATCGAGACCGCGCAGTCGGGGCTCGACTGCAAGGTGCTCGAGACGCTGCCCGAGAAGACCATCATCCTCGGCGTCATCGACCTCGACGACATGAGCGTCGAGACGCCCCTGCAGGTGGCCGAGCGCATCCGCCGCGCCTTGCCCTACAAGGACCCGAAGGCGATCATCGTCGCCCCCGATTGCGGCATGAAGTATCTGCCGCGCGAGGTCGCCTACGCCAAGCTCGAGGCCATGGTCGAGGGGGCGGCGCTGGTGCGCGCCGAGCTCGCCGGGTAGACGATGCGCCCGTGGCACCCTAGGTTGCGCTGGCGCGAAGCGGTGAATCGGGATCGCGGGAGGTCCGAGCCATGAGCGTCGAGCACAAGGTCGCCAT
This sequence comes from uncultured Alphaproteobacteria bacterium, assembly GCA_965371625.1. Lineage (GTDB taxonomy): Bacteria > Pseudomonadota > Alphaproteobacteria > CBDUZE01 > CBDUZE01 > CBDUZE01. Next base: position 83,844 of record CBDUZE010000014.1, on the reverse strand, counting down.
CGTCACCGGCGCGGGGTCGGGGATCGGCCGGGCGGTCGCCCTCGCCCTCTTGCGCGAGGGCTATTCGCTGGCCCTCGCCGGGCGCCGGCGCGAACCCCTGGAGGAGACCGCGGCGGCCGGCGCGGCGGGCGCCCGGGCCCTGGTGGTGCCCACCGATGTGAGCGATCCGGCCGCCGTGGCCTCGCTCTTCCAGAAGACCACCGAGGCCTTCGAGCGGCTCGACCTGTTGTTCAACAACGCCGGCGTCAACGCCCCGCCGATCCCCCTCGAGGAGCTCGGCGTCGAGCACTGGCGCGCGGTGGTCGACGTCAACCTGACCGGCGCCTTCCTCTGCACCCAGGCGGCCTTCCGGGTGATGAAGGCGCAGACCCCGATGGGCGGGCGCATCATCAACAACGGCTCGGTCTCGGCTTACGTCCCACGTCCCAACTCCGCGCCCTATACCGCCACCAAGCACGCCATCACCGGCCTTACCCGCTCGAGCTCGCTCGACGGCCGCAAGTACGACATCGCCTGCGGCCAGATCGACATCGGCAACGCCGCCACCGAGATGACGGCAGCGATGGCCGACGGCGTGCCCCAGGCCGACGGCTCGATCGCGGTCGAGCCGCGCATGGACTCGGGCGCCGTGGCCCGCGCCGTGGTCTACATGGCGAGCCTGCCGCTCGACGCCAACGTCCAGTTCCTCACCGTGATGGCGACCAAGATGCCCTATATCGGCCGCGGTTGAGCCTGCGGTCAGCCCCTCGGGGCTCGCTTTAGCGCCGCATCGAGGACGGATAGCGGCAATTCCATGGCGCCGCCGGAGCACCGGGCGTGAAAAAACTTGGCACGCAACAACGCCAATTATTGACCGCGAGGCGAATCCCGTATAGGGAGGGCGCATATTCTCAACGCAGAACCAGGACCGGAGTACCCCATGGCACGGAAATCAAGGCCTCGGAAAAGGACCGCCTCTAAGCCGAGGAAGGCAGCCTCAACAGCGGCCACGAGCACAGTGGACGAAACCGCTCTCACCAAGGGCGAGGTTCGGAAGCTCAACGCCCTTCGCAAATCGCTTGGCGATAAGATCGCCGATCGGGCTTTTACGGCTTGGGTCAGACAAAAGAGCAGGGCCAAGTCCTCGGCACCGACGGATAGGAATGCCGAGCTGATAGCGGGCGCGCTGGAGCCCCTGGCCAAGTCGGGCAAGCTCAGGATTTCTCGTGGCGGTTACCTGGTGAAGCGGGGCCGGGGTCGCGTCATCGTGACTCCCGGGGCAGGCGGCTGAGAGCGGCTTCCGCGGTTCTCCATGACCGCTAGCGAGGCGTCGAGGCACGACGCCGGCATTTCCTGAATCCGTCGATCGCCGAGCGTACAGGGGGGGTGGTGGCCCATTCTTCTCGATAACCTTGGGCGCTCGCGCGACGACCGCCGTCGGCTCCATGTAACAGGCCCTAATCCGACTTTAGGGCCTGTTTCGCAACCGCTCCCGAATCGAGGATGGTCGGCGCAAATAGAGTAACAGCGCCGGTTGCTAAGGCGATGTACTTTTCGCTTGCCGCAGCCGCGAGTGCGAGGCATCCCGGCCCGGACCAAAAACCCCACTCGCTTACGCTCACGACGCGAGGCGACAGCTGACCGACGTGGAGCGCTGGTCGAGGTGGCGGGCGGCGCGACGATTCCGATCATGAATTGGTGGACAGGGTTTCTGGGAAAGATCGAGAACACAAGGACGGACAGGGAAAGCGCTAGCGGATAAATTGGCGGGGGCCAGCGCTTGATTTCTCGTCGAACAGCGAGGCGCCGTTCTCCATGCGGCGTCGGCTGGGGCGCTTTCCTTGCCCCGGGTTCGAGCGTACGCGATCGGCTCGGCCGGAGCGGCCGAGGCGTCGAACCGAAACCCCGGGACGGCTTTGGCTGGTATCATGCGCCGTCGGTTCGTGCCGCCATTGGGGAACTGTCGAGCGAGTCACCCGTGATGCCCAGGCGCCCCTACAGCATCGAGACCATCGTCGAATACGGGCTCTGCATCGGTTGCGGCCTGTGCCAGAGCCTCGCCGGGCCGCGACGTCTGCGGCTCGAGATGACCCCCGGCGGGCGCGAGCGCCCCAGGGTCCTCGAGCCCCTCGACGAGGCGACGCTCGCCCGCATCGACGCCGTATGCCCGGGGCTGCGGGTAGAGGGGTCGGACCAAGAGCCACGGGGCGAGGGCTTCGCCAACAGCGCCATGTGGGGTCCGGCCGCCGGCATGGCGACGGCCTATGCATCCGATCCCGAGATCCGCTTCGAGGCCGCGACCGGCGGCGTCCTCTCGGCGCTCGCGCTCTATCTGGTGCAGACCGGCAAGGTCGACTTCATCCTCCACATCGCGGCCTCGGCCGCGAAGCCGATGCAGTCGGTGCGCCACCTCAGCGACGACCGCGAGTCGGTGATGGCCGGGTCGGGCTCGCGCTATGGCCCGGCCGCGGTGCTGGTGGATCTCTGCGAGCGCCTCGACGAGGGGCGAGAGTTCGCGGTGATCGGCAAACCCTGCGACATCGCCGCGGTGCGCAACCTGGCGCGCATCGACCCCCGGGTCGAGAAGCAGGTGCCCTATCTCCTGACCCTGATGTGCGGCGGCGCCTCGGAGCTGACGCTGGCCCGCAACGTCGCCGGCTGGCACGGCGTGGCCGAGGACGAGGTGGCCTCCATGCGCTTCCGCGGCTACGGCAACCCGGGCCCGACCCGCATCGTCACCAAGGTTGGCCGCGTCTACAACACCAGCTACAACCAGATCTGGGAGGATAAGACGAACTGGAAGCTGCAGTTCCGCTGCAAGATCTGTCCCGACGCCATCGGCGAGCTCGCCGACCTGGTGGCCTACGACGTCTGGCCGGGGGGCGTGCCCAAGGGCGAGGACGAGGGCTTCAACGGCGTCCTGGCGCGCACGCCCAAGGGCCTCGCGCTGCTTCGGGAAGCCGAGGCCGCCGGGGTGTTGACGGTAACGACGCCGATCACCTATGCCGACCTCGACGACTTCCAGCCCCATCAGGTGGAGAAGAAAGTAGCCATCGTCGGCCGCATCGCGGCGCTGGCGCTCACGCGCCAGCCCTATCCCCGGTACCGCCGGTTCAGGCTTTGGCGCACCGCGCTGGGCGCGGGCCCTCTCACCACCTTGCGGGCGTTTCTCGGCATGCTGGGGCGCCTTCGGCGCGGCACCAACCGCGAGCCGGCGGTATGAGGGCGCCCGGGCGGGCCGCGGCGGCGCGGCACCTCGAGGAGGGCAAGAAGGCGATCGATCGGACATCGCTGTCCCGCCGCGTCTTTGATGCCAAAGCGGTTGGGCCGCGGTTGCACGTCCTGGCCTAGGACCCGACCAACTTCACCCGGCCCTTTTGCCGCCATCACGAGCCCCGGTGCGGAAGCGTTCCGAGCGCCGACTGGACCGCTCTGAGCCGCGCACGCCGGGGTTCGCCATCAGAGCGCCAATGGTCACTGAGCCTGGCTCTCAGGTGCCGAATCGAGACCAAAAAAGGGGGAAACGCAAAGTGCGGTACCAGGTTGGGGCGGGATTCGTCGTCCAACGCCCATCGTGCTACGGTCGCCGGTAGCCGGGAGCGGTAATCCGGGAAATCACGGATCGGACCATGGCTCAGGTTTGTCCATAGGGCTCGTCCGTGACCGATTGCCACGATGTGCCCGGTGCATCGAATTCTTGCAGGGGCTTGGTTTCGCGATGGCCGAAACGGTCGACCGGGCTCGGGAACGGCCGGTGAGGGTGGGACAGCGTCACTTCTATTATTGGATTGGGCCGACGCTCGTCACCGGCGCGCTTATCACCATGTACTTCTCGGGCGTGCCATGGATGCAGGACGTCGTCGCACCCCGCGGATTGGGCCGCGAATTGGGCGCGCCGGAAAACATTCAACTGTTGATCATTCTCGGGATGATCGTTGTCGGCGTCCAAGGGATTCGTCGCAAGAAGTGGAAATGGGAAAGGGCCGCGTTCGCGGGGGCGGCACTGACAAGTCTTTTCATGCTGCTCGAAGAGATGGACTACGGCGTTCACTTTATGAACGCGATCGACGTCACGCTGCCCTGGGAGAAAACCAAATTTCGTAACATTCACAATGTCGGCGAAGGAACCGACATCTTCAAGAACATCAACGCAACGGCGATCGTGCTCCTATTCTTGGTCCTGCCCTTGTTGACATGGAAGATGAAGCATCCTTGGGTTCGCTACGTCACGCCGGAGCGTTATGCCTTCGGCACTCTGATCTGCATGACCCTAACCATCCAGATCGCCCTTTACCTGGCTTACCACACGGAGCTGCCGCATAAGGGCCTGGAGGGGAACATTTCGGAGTTCCAAGAGATCTTCCTGTACTACATTTGGTTTCTCCATCTCTTCGAGATCGTCCACAAGCGCATCACACCACCGTTGCGCGGCGGCGCCAGCGGGAAATAGGGCCTAAGCGAGGCTCTCGGCGTAACCGGCGGAGGCCGGCCGCGGGCGGCGACCGAGAAACGGTGGCCGGATCATCACAGGCCAACTTTCCGCGCCGCGATCGGTGGCGTAAGCTGACGTCATGCGCCGGGTGTTCGCCGAGGCGCGCCGTGTCGTCGCGGAGTGGAAGGGTAGGATCGTGCAGGTCTACATGCCGTCGCGGCTGCGTTACATGGGCTACGACCGCGAGGCCCGGCGTCTCGAGGAGACCCGCCGCTTCCTTTACCGCATTGCCGCCGACGCCGTGCCTGCGTATCTGCGCCACGACACCCCCCTGGCCCAAGCGGCGGCGCGGTGAGCGGGCGCGATGGGGGACCCGGTCGAGGACATCCTGGCGCGGCTCGACGAGGAGCGGGTGCTCGAAGAAGTCGAACGGCTGGTCGCGATCCCGAGCGTCTCGGGCGACGAGGACGCGATCTCGAGCCATGTCGCCCGGGAGCTCGTCGCTCTCGGCCTCGAGGTCACCGAGCAGGAGGTGTTGCCGGGCCGGCGCAACGTCCTCGGCGCCCTCGACACCGGGCACCCAGGCCCGACTCTTCTGTTCAACGGCCACCTCGATACCTTACCGATCCCGGGGGGCTGGGAGGGCGACCCCTTCCGCCCCCGGCGCCACGGCGGGCGCCTGATCGGGGCCGAGGTCAACAACATGAAGGGCGCCGTGGGCGCCATGATCGGCTGCCTCGCGGCGTTGCGCGAGGATGCGGACAAGCTCGAGGGGCGGGTCGTTCTCTCGGCCGTCATCGGCGAGTGCGACACCCTGGGTCTCGGCACAACCCACATGCTCGCGCAAGGCTTCTCCGCCGATTGCGCGATCAACGGCGAGCCCACCGACCTCAAGGTCATGACCGCCCATGGCGGCGTCTGCCAGCTCCGCCTCGTGGTCGAGGGGCGGAGCGCCCACGTCAGCCAACGCGCGGACGGCGTCAATGCCATCGAGAATATGGTGGGTTTGCTGAACGCCGTCGACGAGGCCGCGCTCGAGCACCAGCCGCACCCCGACTTCCCGGGCCTCCCCACCCTCAACGTCGGCGTGATGCGGGGCGGCCAGGGGCCCTCGATGCTGGCCCAGCGATGCGAGGCCGAGGTCGACGTGCGCACCGTGCCGGGCATGACGCCCGAGGGCGTCAAGCGCGATCTCGAGGCCGTGATCGGGCGACTCAAGGGGGCGGACCCCGACTTCAGCGCGCGCGTCGAGCTCTTCGGCCCGCCGCGCTTCGTCCAGGAACCGCCTTTCCACATCGCCGTGGACGCGCCCATCGTGCGCACCGTGGCCGAGGCCCACCGGCGGGTCGTGGGCCAGGCCCCCGAGGTCGGCTCGTTCCACCCCCTGGTTTTCTATGGCACCGACTCGGCGCACCTCATGCACGCCGGCATCCCGACCGTGATCTACGGCCCCGGCAGGGTCGAGGACATCAACGTGCCTAAGGAAAGCATCGCCACCCGGGACCTGATCCAGGCGGCGCGGGTCTACCTCGTCGCCGCCCACCTGGTGTGCGGCCGCGGCGCCCGGGGTCTCACCACATGACGCAGCTCCCGCCGGATCACGCCATCGCCGTCGACATCGGCGGCACCTTTACCGACGTGGTGTGCCGTGAGCCCGACGGCGGGCTTCGCATCGTCAAGGTTCCGACGACGCGGGACGACCCGAGCGTCGGCGTGAGACTGGCCATCGACCTGGCGACGACCGAATGGGGCGTCGCGGCGCAAGCCATCGGCCGTTTCGTTCACGGCACCACGGTGGCGACCAACGCCATCCTCGAGCGCAAGCACGCCAGGATCGGCATCATCACCACCGCGGGCTTCAAGGATGTCCTCGAGCTCGGCCGGCAGAAGCGCCGGGCCATGTACGACCTCGCGCTCGAGCCCGAGACGCCGGTCTTCCTGGCGCCGGGCGAGCGCCGCAAGGAGGTGGCCGAGCGGGTGGCGGCGAGCGGCGAGGTCGTCACCCCACTCGACGAGGCGGCGCTCGGCACAGCGGTCGACGACCTGGTGGCGCAAGGCGTGGAGTCGGTGGCGGTTTGCTTCCTGTTCTCCTTCGTCGACCCGGTCCACGAGCGCCGTGCCCGCGAGCTCATCGCCGAGCGCCACCCCGAGCTCATGGTCTCGCTCTCGTGCGAGGTCGACCCGGCGGCGCGCGAGTACGAGCGCACCTGCGTCACCGCCTTCGACGCGGCCGTCAAGCCGGTGCTCGACCGCTACCTCTCGGCCATGGAGCGGGACCTCGACGCCGCTGGGATCGCGGCGCCGCTGCAGATCATGGCCTCGCGCGGCGGCGTCTGCTCCTCGGCCATCGCCCGGCAACGCCCGGTGCGCCTGTTGCTCTCGGGCCCGGCGGCCGGCGTCACCGGCGCCCGGATGGTCGGCGCCTCGACCGGCGATCGCGAGCTGATCACCCTCGACATGGGCGGGACCAGCTGCGACATCGCCCTCGTCACCGAGGGCCGGCCGCTGGTGCGGGCGGAGGGCACGGTCGGCGGCTACGACATCCGGGTGCCGATGGTCGACGTCAACGCGATCGGCGCGGGCGGCGGCAGCATCGCCTGGCTCGACGCCGCGCAGGGCCTGCGCGTCGGTCCCCAATCGGCGGGTTCGGAGCCGGGGCCGGCGTGCTACGGGCGCGGCGGCGAGGCCCCTACCGTCACCGACGCCTCGGTGGTGCTGGGCTACATCAACCCGCGGACCTTCGCCGGCGGCACGCTGCCCCTCGAGCCCGAGCTCGCGCGCCGCGCCATCGCCGAGCGCCTCGCCGGCGCCCTCGGGCTCGGCGTCGAGGAGGCGGCGCTCGGCATCCACCGCATCGTCAACGCCCAGATGGCCGAGGGCATCCGACTGGTCTCGATCCGCAGGGGCTTCGACCCGCGCGCCTTGGCCCTGGTGGCGGGCGGCGGCGGCGGGCCCCTGCACGCCTGCGCGCTGGCCGGCGACCTCGCCATCGAGCGCATCATCGTGCCGCCCTATCCCGGCGTGGTCTCGGCCTGCGGCCTGTTGGCGGCGGCGGTGGAGCAGGAGCTGTCGGCGGCCTTTGGGCGCCCGCTGGCGGAGCTCGAGGCGGCCGAGCTCAGGGCCGCCTACGACGCGCTCGACGCCCGTTGCGCCGAGCTGATGGCGGGCGAGGCGGTGGCGCCGGAGACCATCGAGGTCCACCATTTCGCCGACGCCTGCTACCTCGGCCAAGGCCATACCCTGGAGATTCCCATCGCCCTCGACGACGGCGACGTGGTGCAACGCATCCACCGCGACTTCGTCGGCGCCCACGCCCGCGTCTATGGCCACAGCACCGAGAACCCGGTGCGCCTGGTCAACCTGCGCACCGTGCACCGCGCCGGCGGCGACGGTTGGGCGGCGAGCGGGCCTGAGGAACCGTGCGCCGCCCGGGCGCCAACCAATCGCGCCATCCTGTTGCCCGAGCCCTGGGGCGAGGTCGAGGCGGCGATCCACCAGCGCCGCGAGCTGCCCGTGGGCACGGGCGTCGCCGGGCCGGCGATCATCGAGCAGGACGACTCAACGGTCCTGATCGAGCCCGGATGGCGGGGCGAGGCGGTCCCGGGCGGCGCCCTGGTGCTTGACCGGGAAGCCTGAGCCATGACCGCGGCGCCGAACCGCGACGGCCTCGACCCCATCACCGTCGAGGTGGTGCGGCACAAGATCGAGGGCATCGCCAACGAGATGGAGGACGCGCTCTTGCGCAGCTCCCATTCGCCCATCGTCAAGGAGGGGCTCGACGCCTCGGCCAGCCTCTTCATGCCCGACGGCACCACCCTGGCGCAGGCCTGCGCCATCCCCATCCACCTCGGCACCATGGTCCCGGCGGTGGCCGAGATCCTCGAGGTCTTCCCCGTCGAGGCCATGGCCCAAGGCGACATCTACCTGCTCAACGACCCCTACGCCGGCGGCACCCATCTCCCGGACCTCGCCGTGGTGATGCCGGTGTTTCACCGCGGCCGGGTGCTCGCCTTGAGCGCCGCCATGGCCCACCACCAGGACATGGGCGGCAAGTCCCCGGGCTCGGTGCCCACCGACGCCACCGAGATCTACCAGGAGGGTCTGCGCATCCCGGCGCTGAAACTGAGGGCGCGCGGGGTCTTCAACGACACCCTGCTGAAGCTCATCGAGAGCAACGTGCGCATCCCCGAGATGGTGCTGGGCGACCTCGACGCCGAGGTCGCGGCCTGCAGCGTCGGCGCGCGGCGCCTCGCCGAGCTCGCCGAGGCCCATGGCGGCAACCAGCTCACGGCGATCTTCGAGAGCCTGATCGCGCGCTCCGAGCGGATGACCCGCGCCGCCCTTCGCGCCCTGCCCGAGGGCACCTATCGCTACGTCGATCACCTCGACAACGACGGCGTCGAGCTCGACCGGCGCATCCGCATCGAGGTCGCGGCGACCATCGCCGACGGCGCCATCCACTTCGACTTCTCAGGCTCGAGCGGCGAGGCCAAGGGACCGCTCAACACCGTCCCCTCGGGCACCCTGGCGGCGGCGTTCTATGCCGTCCGCGCTGTCACCGACCCCGCCATCCCGACCAACGGCGGCTGCTTCCGCCCGGTGAGCTTGCATCTGCCCGAGGGCAGCATCGTCAACCCCCGGCCCCCGGCGCCGGTGAACGGGCGCACCGCGACCATCAAGATCATCACCAACACGATTCTGGGCGCGCTCGCCCAGGCGATCCCCGAGCGGGCCCCCGCGGCCAACGCCGGCGAGCTCTTGGTGATGGCCTTCGGCGGCCGCGATGGCGCCGGCCAGCCCTTCGTCCTCGGCGACCTGGTGGCGGGCGGCTCGGGCGCGGGGCCCGATGGCGACGGCGTCGACGTGGTCGAGACCGACGCCACCAACTGCATGAACCTGCCCGCCGAGGCGATCGAGATGGCGGCGCCGATCCGCGTCCACCGCGTCGCCCTGCGCCGCGATTCGGGCGGCCCCGGGCGTCACCGCGGCGGCCTCGGCGTGGTCCGCGAGTACGAGGTGCTGGAGGGCGAGGTCACCTTCTCGCACCGTGGCGAGCGCCACTTCAGCGCCCCCCAGGGCGCGCAAGGCGGGGCCCCGGGGGCCCGCGCCCACTCCGAGATCCGGCGCGCGCGCGGCGCTACCGAGGTCATCCCCTCGAAGCTCGTGACCACGCTAAGGCAAGGCGACCGGGTGGTGGTCGAGACCGCCGGCGGCGGCGGCTACGGCGATCCGGCCGAGCGCGACCCGGGGGCGCTCGACCGCGACCTGCGCGACGGCAAGGTCAGCGCCGAGGCCGCGGCGCGGGACTACCGCCCGCGCGGGGGGCGGAAGCCGGAATGAGCCGGACGGGCCGGCGCGCGCGCCGCTCACTCCGCCGCGCCGTCGGCGCCCCAGTCGACGGCCCGGCCTCCTTCGGCGAGGGCGCTTAAGATGCGCGCCGCCAGGGCCCGATCGCCGCGCTCGTGGGCGGCGCGGCCGGCCGCGCCCAGGTTCTCCAGCACCCGCCCGGCGGCGCCGTAGCCCTGGTCGAGGGCGCGCCCGAGCCAGTCCACCGCCTGGCGATAGTCGCGCTCCACGCCGAGGCCGCCCAAGTAGGCGAGGCCCAGCTTGTAGCGCGCCTTGGCGTGCCCCTGGCGGGCCGCCTTGCGGTACCAGACCAGTGCCGCCGCCGCGTCCCGCGCCACGCCGTGGCCGAGCTCGTGCAGGCGCCCCAAGCTGTACTGGGCGGTGGCGTGGCCCTGGCTTGCCGCGGCGCGGTACCACCTCACCGCCTCGCCCACATCCCGGGCGACGCCGCGGCCCTTCTCGTAGAGGAAGCCGAGCCGGGCCTGGGCCTCGGCCTCGCCACCCTCGGCCAGGGGCCGCCAGGCCGCCGCCGCCGCGGCATGGTCGCCCCGCGCCAGGGCGGCGAGGCCGTCGGCGAAGTCGGCCGCCGCCGGCGCCGCCAGCGCCAAGCCGAGAACGAGGGCGAGGAAAAGCCGTGGCATAGCGGCTATCCTACGCGATCTCGGGCCTACGCGATCTCGGGCGGGTCATCGCCAGCGAGCCATCGGAGAGCGAAGCCCATGAAGATCACCGCCGTCGACACCGTGCGCCTCGACGAGTTCCCCAACCTGGTCTGGGTACGCGTGCATACCGACGAGGGCCTCGTCGGCCTGGGCGAGACCTTCTTCGGCGCCCGTGCCGTCGAGGCCTACCTCCACGAGAGCGCGGCGCCCAGGCTCGTGGGCCGCGATCCGCTAGAGATCGAGGCCATCGCCCGCGACCTCACGCCCTACGTCGGCTACGCCGGCTCGGGCGTCGAGACGCGCGGCCGCTCGGCCATCGACGTGGCGCTCTGGGATCTTTTGGGCAAGGCCACGGAGCAGCCCTTGTACGTGCTCCTGGGCGGTCTCTCGCGCCCCAGCATCCGCACCTACAACACCTGCGCCGGCACCCGCTACGTGCGCAGCCGCCCCGACTGGAGCACCGACGACTGGGGCCTGGGAGCCGAGGCCGAAGGCCCCTACGAGGACCTCGACGCCTTCCTCCACCGCGCCGACGAGCTCGCGCTCAGCCTCCTCGAGGAGGGCATCACGGGGATGAAGATCTGGCCCTTCGACTTCGCCGCGGAGGCTTCCGGGGGCTACGACATCTCGGCCGCCGAGCTCGACCGTGCGCTCGAGCCCTTGCGCAAGATCCGCGCCGCGGTGGGCGACCGCATCGACATCATGGTCGAGCTCCACGCGTTGTGGCGCCTCCCGGCGGCGCTCAAGATCGCCGCCGCGCTCGAAGAGTTCGACCCCTACTGGTACGAGGACCCGGTGCGCGCCGACAACCCGCAAGCCCTTGCCGCCTTCGCCGCCGCGACCCCGGTGCCGGTCTGCGCCGGCGAGACCGTGGCCGGGCTGCAGGGCTTTCGCGAGCTCCTGGAGGCTGAGGCCGCGGCCATCCTCATGCCCGATGTCGGCTGGTGCGGCGGCCTCACCGAGGCGCGTAAGATCGCCGCGCTGGCCGAGGCCCACCAGCGCCCGGTGGCGCCCCACGACTGCACCGGGCCGGTGCTGCTCGCGGCCTCGGTGCACCTTTCGCTGAGCGCCCCCAACGCGCTGGTTCAGGAAACCGTGCGCGCCTTCTACGCGGGCTGGTACCGCGAGCTGGTGACAGTGCTCCCGGTCATCGAACAGGGCCATATCCTGCCGCCTGAGGGCCCGGGTCTCGGCACCGAGCTCCTGCCCGAGGTGCTGACCAGGCCCGACGCCACGGTCCTCACCACGGGCGCCGATTAGAGGGTTCCCCGGGCTGGCGTTCGCCGCCCGGCGAGCGAAGCAGAACCCTCGCCGAGGGGGCGCCGCCATTAGCCGCCGTTAACCAATTATTCATCATAACCGGCCGATAGTGGGGGCGCGAGCGAGGAACCCACAAGGGGAGCCACCATGCGCCTCGGGATCGTTGCAGGACCGATCCTGCTGCTCGCCGGCTGCGCCGCCATCCCCCCCGCCGTTTCCGTCGCCACCTGGGCCCTCGAAGGCGCCTCCCTGGCGGTCAGCGGCAAGAGCGTCTCCGACCACGCGATCTCGGCCGTGACGCGCAAGGATTGCGCCATGTGGCGCCTCCTGAAGGGCGAGCCGGTGTGCGAGGACTATTCGGCCGAGGATGGGCCCGCGCGCGCCGCCGCGGCCCCCTGCCCGCGGCGCCGGGCGTCGCGATCCGCCTGGCCTCGTTCACGCCCACGCCGGCCCCTCGGCTGGGCGCGGCCTCGGGCGGCACGGCGCCGATCGAGGTAAGCGATCTTGGCGATGACAAGCCGGCGCGCCTGAACCCGGAAGCCGAGGCGGTCGCCGCTCCAGCCGCCCCGACGCCGGCCCTGGGGCCGGCCGCCCCGGCGCCCACCGCCGACAGGCATTTCGTCGCCATCGGCAGCTACGCGGTGCCCGCCAACGCCCGCCGGCGGGTCGCCCAACACGACCGTTTGAGGCCCTTCATCGTCGAGGCGGTGGTCGACGGGCGGCTGCTTCTACGCGTCGTCGTCGGTCCGTTGAGGAGCGCCGACCTCGAGGCGGCGATGCGGCGACTCCGGCTTGCCGGCGTCGCCGACCCCTGGGTGTTGACGGCGGGCGCGAGCCTCAGGCGAGCGCCCACCATCGTCGCCGACGTCCGCGGCCCCGGCGATTAGCCCGAGCAAGCGGCCTTTCGCGCCCCTTGCCGAGCCCGCGGCATGATGAGCCGCCGTGCCGCCGGCGGCGGCTAACGCAGTCCGGCCCCGGGGCGATCGAGCGCCCCCTAACCCACGGCCCTCGCGGGCGATCTTTAGTCGCGTTGCAGAGCGGCGATCGAGACCAATTGTCGGCTTGGAAAGGCAAGCCCGTAGATCAAATGCAGGGCCGGCAATGAGATCAACCACAAGCCCAACAGGAGTCCGACTCCCGATCCCGCGAACACCAGCAAATAGGGCGAGATGGTCTCCATCATCTCTTGGAAGGAGCCTCCGGTGTAGGTTCCCCGCACCAGGCCGGCCGCGACGAGGGCGGTGAAGAAAATCGCCAGACTGCCGTTGGCGAGCCAGAAGCCGGTGCTAATCGCGACGGCATGCCGGCGATCGAACTCGAGGCCCAACCGCTCCTCGACAATGTAGAAGACCGAGGCCAGCAATATCATGGTGTTGATGCCGATCGTCGTGCCCATGGCGTGGGCTACGGTGATATGGGTGCCATGGGTGATCAGGTTCGCCGCCGGCACCGATATGATGAGGGCCAGCACGAGATTGAGGAACACCCACAGGTCGGCGGCAAACAGGAACCGGTAAGCGCATCTGTGCCTGTACTTCTGATAGCCCGAAAGCGAGCGGCGCCAATCCCAGATAATCTTTCCCAGGATCAGGAGCTCGCTCATGCTGACGATATAGGCGAAGTTCCTGATCCAGAGCTCGAGTGGAACCGGATAGGCGTGGTGGGCCCAGCCGAACATCAAGTTGAAGAGGCCGAGGAAGTAGAGGCCAAAGGCAAGCTTCGAGCACGATATCGCCTTGTCGCCGCTGATCTTCTCCATGACGAAGATGGCGGTTCCATAGACCAGCATGTTCCACGAGCCGACCAAGCTCCCGTAGGCCTTCCATTGCACGGTGATCTCGCGCACCATGTTCTCCCGGAAGAAGGAGAAGAGCCAGAGGTGGGCCTCGGAGAAGGTAAGGAAGAAGAAAACGATGCCGGTCCCCCACATCCAATAGTAAACCGGCCATGCGGTTTTCTGCTTGGCAACGGTCTTGAAGTAGTTGACGCCAAACAAGATCCAGGAAAAGAAGATCGGCACGGAAAGTATGGGTGGAAACTCCCAATATTCCCGCCCGCCGAACTTGCCGAAAAGATAGGAGATTAGGATCGCCAATCCGGTTACGAGAAAGATCCAAAAATGTAATTTAGCGGCCGCGATCGAGAACAAATTACCGCGGTTGGAGTTCGGCAAATAATGATAGATCCCGCCGATTGCGCCGAGAAATATCCACGATACCGCCAACGAAACATGCAGCGGGCGAATCTTGTGGAAGGGCAACGCCTCCAGGAACTCCGGGTACAAGAACTTGAACGCGCCGATGGCACCAAACAGCGCGCTACCGGCAAGCGCCAGCAGACCGAGAAGAATGAACTGGAGGCCGATTCTATTGGCGCTATCGCTCGGCGTTGTAGGCCACCGTTCCATACCAACGAAGCTCCGGTTGCTGGGGTGGGTATTGTCCCGTGGCGTCGACGAACTCGAGGAACTGGATGAGATCGTCGATCTCCGAATCGGCGAAGCCGTAATCCGGCATTCTCTCGGTTCCGCTCTCGAGAAAAGACCTGGCGTACGCGCCGCCCTTGTCCGGGTCGGAGATGACATTGGTCAGGTCCGGGCCCATGTAGCCGCCGAGGCCATAGAATTGATGGCAGGCGACGCAATTCTTTTCCTGATAGAGATCGAGGCCCGCTTTTACGCTCGGCGTAAGCGGAGGCCCTTGGGCGCTCTCGGTCCCGGCGCTGTAGACATAGAGGGAATAGACCGCGAAGGCGGCGCACAACGCGCCAAGGATCCAGGGCTTGGCAGACCCCGTCATGCCGGGCCCTCTCGAAGCAAAAGAAGTGGCGCGGGAATCGCCGCATCAACCTACCGCGGATGGCCGGCGAACGGGTTCCAAAATTCATCATCGAAACCCGGAATTCTAGATTCTTGTTTTGCCCCTAATGCGATAAATAGAAATCTTGACCGATTTGCGCCGAGACGGCGGAAGACGGGCGGGCGGCGTGGGAGGTCGGCACAGCGTTATCGGGCACCAGGGCCGAGGCCTTATCAATCCCCGACCGGGAGGTTGGAAATGGCCACCGAGCGCGAACCCGGCACGCCCGGCCGCCGCGCCGGGGTCTTTCGCCCCGAGCGGCAGGCCCGCCGCGGCCGCGGCCCGGGCCCTGGAACAGTTCCTCGTTGCGCGCCAGGAGCCGGGCGCGGCAGGCGCCGATCGCGCGCGAGCCCGAGCGCCAGATCTCGAGCAACAAGAGGCGCGGCCGGTGGGCGGTGGGCGCGTCGAGCGAGACCAAGGTCTCGTCCATCGGCAAGATCTCGAGCCGGATGGCGAAGGCCCGGGCCAGCGCCACGCGCCGGCCCATTCCCATCGACAGCCGCGAGGCATAGAGGTGGCGCGCGTCCTCGAGCCCGGTGACCGCGAGCAAACGATCGACCGGGCCGGCCTCGCCCTGCCGATCACCCGGCACCTGGTCGCGGTGACGCTCGCCCCAGGCCTCGCTGAAGACGTAGCCGATCAACGGCACCCGGGAGTGGACGCCGAGTGCCCGCGCCGCCTCGTCGACGCCCATGAGCCGCCGCATCCCCACCGCCTCGAGGCGGGCGGCGTAGTGCCAGAAGGTGATCACGGCGTCGATGCGGCCGGCCTTGATCTCCTCGTTCAAGAGCGAAGGGGCGCCGGCGCCCCGGGCGGACAGGCCCCGCGGTTCCTCGCCCGCGGGCCCCGGCAAGAGCGGCGCTTCAAGAGCGGCGCTTCAAAGGTTCGCGGCCAGCGCCACCAGCTTCTGCTCGAGCTGCTGCGGCGAATAGGGCTTGGCGACGTAGGCGTCGACGCCGAACTCGCGCGCCGCCTTGACCGATTGCAGGTCGGTCTTGCCGGTCAGCATCATGAAGGGCATGTCGGGATAGGTGGAGCGGACCTGCTGCAGGAGCTCGAGTCCGGTCATGCGGGGCATCTTCCAGTCGCAGACGATGAGATCGATGAGCTCGGGCGCCTCGTCGAGGAAGGTTTGCGCGACCCGGCCATCGGGCGCGGTGTAGACCTGGTGCACGCCGACCCCGCCGAGCACCATCTTGAGTAGCTTCATGGCCTGGGGACTGTCTTCCACCAACAGGACCCTGAGGTTCGAGAGTGGGATCGCCATTGCCCGAGGCCCCCGCGCTCAGTCCATGCCCCCGGCGGCGGCGCCGGGCGCGGTCTCGGGCGCCGCCATCGGATAGGCTGCGATCAGCGCCACGTAGCGCTCCTCGAGCGCCGCCAGCCCCTCCTCCATCGCCGCCCTCAAGGTCGGGACCAGGCGCCGCGCGTCGTCTTCGCGGCCCTCGAGACAGGCGCGCTCCAGGCCCTTCGCCCGTCTCTCGACCCGCGCGAGCCCCAGGCTGCCGAAGTTGCCCTTGATGCTATGGGCGACGCGCCCCAACTCCTCGAACTCGCCGCCATGCGCCAGCTCCTCGAGCTGACGCATGGCCTCGCCGGCATCGCTCAACTGGCTGCTGACGAGCTCGGCGAGCTTGTCCTCGGGGAAGAACTCCTCCCACTTCGCCATCACCTCCGCGTCGAGCACCGGCAGGCCGTCGTCTTCGACGAGGGCCGGCGCGGACGGCGGCAGCGCCTCGGGTTGCGCCTCTCCGCCCCAGGCGTTGACCACCGCCACCAGCTTGTCGCGGTCCAGGGGCTTCGACACGTAATCGTTCATGCCCGCCGCCAGGAAGAGCTCCTGGTCGCCCTTCATGGCGTTGGCGGTGAGGGCGATGATCGGCACCCGCCCCATGTCGCCGGCCATCTCGCGGATCTTGCGGGTGGCCTCGAGACCGTCCATCTCGGGCATGTTCACGTCCATCAGCACCAAGTCGTAGGGGATGTTCCGAAGCGCATCCACAGCCTCGATCCCGTTGTTCGCCACGTCCGCGCGGTGGCCTTCCTTCTCGAGCGTTACCGTGGCCAGCAACTGGTTCACGTGGTTGTCCTCGGCCACCAGGATGCGCAGCGGCCGCGCCGGGTGCCGCCCGGGATCAGCGGCGGCGGGGGCCTCGCTCTCGGCCGGCGCCTGTGGTCCGTCCTCGAGGTCGAGGCCACAGAGCTCGGCCAGGCAGTTGAACATGTCCGACTGTCGCACCGGCTTGGTGAGGTGGCGGGCGAAGCCGATCTCGCTCAGGCGCCGGGTGTCGCCGCGGCTGCCCATGGAGCTCGCCAGCACCAGCTTGGTGGCGGCGATCTCGGGCCTCGCCTTGATGCGCCGCGCCAGCTCCTCGCCGTCCATTCCCGGCATCATGCGGTCGAGCACCGCGATGTCGAAGGGGACACCGCCCTCGACCACTCCGACCAGCGCCTCGAGCGCCTCCTCGCCGCTCGCCACGCTCGTCGTCTCGATGCCCCATGAGGCGAACTGCTTTTCGAAGATGACCCGGTTGAGCTCGGTGTCGTCGACCACCAAGACGCGCAGATCGGGCAACGCCCCTTGCCCCAGAGTCTTCTTCGTCGACGCCCGCGTGGCCCGCTCGAGGCGGATCTCGAACCACACCGTGGTGCCGGCGCCCGGCGCGCTCGTCATTCCGATCTCGCCCTCCATCAGCCCGACCAGTTGCCGGCATATGGCGAGGCCGAGGCCGGTGCCGCCGAAGCGCCGCGTGGTCGATGAATCGGCCTGACTGAACATCGTGAAGAGCTGCGACTGGAGCGCTTCGGGAACGCCGATTCCGGTATCGGTGACCTCGAATCGAAGGTGCGATCCCTGCTCGTCCTCGAGCCTGAGGTCGGCGGTGATCGCCACCGAACCCCTCTCGGTGAACTTGATGGCGTTGCCGGCGAGGTTGAGCAGGATCTGCCGGAGGCGGCCCGGATCGCCGGCCACCGCGCGCGGCACCTCGGGCGCGATGAAGGTGACGAAGTCGATCCCCTTGCCCGAGGCCTGGGGTCCCAAAAGCTCGGCCACGTTCTCGACCGCCTCGACGAGGTCGAAGTCGATGATCTCGAGCTCGAGCTTGCCGGCCTCGAGCTTGGAGAAGTCGAGGATCTCGTTGATCACCGTGAGCAAGGCCTGCCCGGACTGCCTGACCGATTCGGCGTATTGGCGCTGCTCGCTGTCGAGCGCGGTGCCCAACAACAGCCCGGTCATGCCGATCACGCCGTTCATCGGGGTGCGAATCTCGTGGCTCATGGCGGCCAGGAACTCCGACTTGGCCCGGTTGGCCGCCTCGGCCTCGGCCTTCGCCTCGGCCAGCTCGTCGGAGCGCTGCCGGAGCGCTTGAATGGCCCGAGAAAAGTCCGCGGTGCGCTCCTCGACCCGCTGCTCGAGCTCGTCCCGCGCCTCCTTGAGGGCCTCGACGTAACGCTCCAGCTCATCGTGGGCATGGGTCAGCGCGGTCTCGGTTCGCTCTTGCTCGCGCACCTTCCGGCGCAGCTCCCGCTCGCTCGCCTCGAGCCTTTGGAAGTTCTCGTCGAGGTCCTTGCGGGTTGCCTTGAGCGCCTGATAATTCTTGTTGAGCTGCCGCAGGGCCCAAATGCAGAGCATCATGAAGGGGACCGAAACGGTAATCGTCAGGACCACCGCGACCACGTAGGACTCGAGCGGCGGGTCGCTGAATATGAGGCTCCACCACACGTAGTTGCCGCCCTCGGCGACGGCGATGGCGACCAGCACCAGCAGCGCCACCGAGGCGGGGAAGGATAGCCGGACCAGGAACTTGGTGATCCTGTTGCCGAGCGTGCGCAATGCCCCTGCAATGGATGCAGGCGCGCTCGTACGTCGCTCGCTGGTCGAGGGCGTAGCCATGTTCGTGCAACCGCTGTGACCGTCGGTTTCTAGCTTCTCACGAGCGCGGTTAACAAAGCGCTTACATCGGGTTACATTCGCTGACGCTTGGACGCGCCGGCGCGCCTCGAGGCGAGCGGCCCCGGTTGAGCGGCCGTTCGATGTCCGCCTCGAGGCGCGGCTGGGTCGGTCATTGGCGAGCGCCGGGCGAAGTCTCGGGCGGGTCACCGGCGGCTCAGGCCGAGCCGCCGCGGAGCTTCGAGATCGGTATCCACTCTTCGTCGCCCGGCCGCTTGACCTCCCAGTAGCGCCAACCGGTGAGCTTGGTGGTCGAGCCTTGTTTGGTGCGCGCCACCGCGCTCGCCGCGCCCGAGGGGCTGAAGTAGCGCTTGTTGCCGACCCACCAGGCGCCGCTCCGGATCTCGGCGTATTCGGTCTGGCCGTTGTAGGTCATGCGGAGCTGGGTTCCGCCGGGAAGGGTTACGCCCTTGCCCGACCACTCGCCGCTGCCGAAAATCATATCGAGCTCGCGCTCGTCGACTTGCTCCAAGCCCAGCAGCCGTCGCAGCACGTCGTTCGGGGTGTCGGCGAAGCTCCCGCGCCGCGATTCGATGAGCCTGTGCAATTCGACGTCGAGGTCGATGGTGCGGTATCCGGCCGAGACCTGCTTCTGCTTTACCGCGGCCGGGGCGGGAGCTTGCCTCACCGGCGCCAGGCCGAGCAGTCGTCGAAGGATGACGCCCGGTGTGTCGCCGAAGCTCGCGCGATGGGATTCGATCAAGACATGCATGTCGAGATCGATCTCGACCGTGTGATCCGCCGCCATGCCACCGTCCCCGGACGGACAAGTTCAATCGAATTGAGTCTCTCTGGTATCGCTCTTTGTGCCCGCTTCACCCAATAAATTCTGGTCACAACCACGTGACTTGGGATAGCAAGCCGGGGCCGTCCGTATAGCGGCCGGGATTGCTCGCATTTGCGGCGGGCGTCCCCGCCTTCGGCGGGTTTCGGCAGCGGCGCCGAGGCAGGCGAGCGGAGCGCCGCGACAGTGATGCGACTGTGGTGCGACTGTGGTGCGACTGTGGTGCGACTGTGGTGCGGGAGCGCCGGACGCGGTCCACGCCGCGGGCCCCGAGAGCCTCTCTCGCGGCTTCGCCGAGGTCGACGGGCGGGCACCGCCGGGGATGCAGGCGCCGGGGCTTCAGGCGCCGGGGTCGGGGTCGGTGTCGGTGAGACTTGGCCCTCGGTCCGCGGCGGCCAGGAGGGGAAGCGCCCGCCACCACGCCGGCGCCGTCAGGCCGCGCCAGCGACGGCCCCATCGGCCCCGCCCCGGCGCGCGCCGGTCCCCGGCCCACAACAGATAGCCGGCGGCCAGGCCGGGCGCCACCGCGTTGAGGTAGATCAGCGGCAAAAACGCCGGCGCGTCGGTCGCCAGGCTGGTCACCCCGAGATGGGCGGTCTCGATCGCCACCACGAGGGCGCCGCCGAGGGCGATGCGCGGCGCCCGGCCGCGACGCTGATACTCGCCGCCGAACAAGACGGCCAGCGCGATGGCCGCGAACGAAAGGTTGAGGAGCGGGGCGGCGAGGCGCTGGTGCCCCTCGGCCCGCATCTCGCCGGCCAGACGGCGATCCCGGGGGCTTTCGAGCGGCGGCCTCAAGAGCTCGACGAGATGGCGCTCGCCGATCCCGCGTCGGCGGGCGCCGAGCCCGCCGAACAACTCCTTGGCGTCGAAGCTCAGGGTGTAGCGATCGAAATAGGCCACCCGCAGCTGCTCGCTCGCGCGATCGAATTCCTGGACGTTGCCGGCCTCGACGGTGACCCCGAAGCGTTCGCCCGCGTGGCTCAAGCGGGCCCGCTTGGCAATCAGGGTGATCGACTTTTCGGGATCGCGATCGTCCTGCACCAGGACGCCGTAGAGCACGCCGTCGCGACCCCGTTCGCGGGCATAGATGGTGACGTCGCGGCCCAGGCTGTTGAAGGTGCCCTCGCGCAAAATCGAGCCCGCCAATCCGGCGCTGAGCACGAACTCGATGTCCTTGAAGCGCTTGAACCCCACGGGAAGGTAGTAGAGCGACATGGCATAGCAGATCGCGGTCGCCATCACCGCCACCGCGGCGGCCGGGAGCGCCAACGTCGCATGGCTCATGCCGCTGGCGCGCAGCGCGACGATCTCGTTGTCGCCGCTCATCTCGGCGTAGACGAAGACCACGGCGATGAACAGCGCGAAGGGGAGCACGAGCAGCAGCAGCATGGGCGCCAGCAGCACCATCATGTGGACGAAGGTGGCGGCCGGCGCCCCGGCATCGATCAGGGCGTACATGTATTGCCCGAGACGCAGCAGCGAGGCGATGCCGAGCGCCGCCACGACGATGAACGCGAGCGGCTTCAAGAGCCGAATGGTGATGTAGACGTGTGTCCGCTTCATTTGGCCGCCGGCCACGGGCTCGCCCCCGCCGTCCCGGGGCGAGACGGCGCCAGACTAGGAGAGGCGCCGGGCCCGGTCAAATGCCCCAGCCGCCGCCACAGGGGCGCCGAGGGGGCGCAGCAGGGCGCCGAGGGGCACGATTGACCGGCGCCAAGCGCTCCGCCATCCTTGCCCCGCCATCCTTGCCCCCGCCCGCGCCCCCCGGCACCGACGCCGTCACCACCATGATCGCACGTCTCGCCCTCATCGCCGTTACCGTGCCGGTGCTCCTGGCGCTGATCCTGAGCGGCGCCGACCAGGCCCTGGCGTGGTGGCTGGAACCGCTCGATCGCGGCGTCAAGAGCGTCTTCCGCGCCATCTCGTGGCTCGGCAACGCGACCCTCTACCTGGTGGGCTCGGCGCTCGCCGTGCTCTGGTTCCGCTTGGTGCGCCGCGCCGACGCGCTTTGGCCCTTCGCGCTCTACGCCTTGGCCTCGTTCGCAGCCACCGGCCTCGTCGTCAACCTGCTCAAGGTCGGCCTCGGCCGCACCCGGCCCGGGCTCTTGTTCGATTACGGCCGCTACGAGTTCACCTGGATGTCGTTGGTTGGCGGCACCCAGTCGTTTCCCTCGGGCCACGCCGCGGCGATCGCCGCCGCCGCCCTGCTGCTCGCCCTGCTGGTGCCCCGTCTCACCGCGCTGTTCGCCGCCATCGCGCTGGTCGTGGCGGCGAGCCGGCTGCTCATCGTCTTCCATTACCCGAGCGACGTGCTGGCCGGCCTGGTGCTGGGGCTGATGATCCCGCTCTATCTCAGGGATTGGTTTCGGCGCCAGCCGTGGTGGCGGGAGCCGCGCGCGGCGAGCGCGGCGGAGCCCCCGGATCGCCGACCTGGAGCCGGGCGAGGTATGTGACCTTGACCCGTCGCGACAGGTTGACGTAGAGCCCGGCCCACAGCGCCAAGGCCACCGGCGCCACCACGTGGAGATAGGTCGCCGGCGCGGCCAGCGAGAAGGCGGCGCCGTCGGTCCAGTGCCGGAAGACGTAGGCGTAGGGCACCAGGACCAGGACCTGGAGGCCGCAGACTACGGTCGCGCTCTCAGGAAAGCGCCGGCTGCCGGGCTTCAGCGCCATCAACGCGAGCCATGCGAAGAGGCCCGCAAAGGCGGCATCGGGGATCGGGATGTAGGTGAGCACGGCGCGGTCGATGGCGAGCTCGGGGCCCAGCCCCAAAAGCTCGACGACGAGCAATCCGAGCCGCGCCGCCGCCGCCGCCGCACACCAGGCGAAAGCGCCGAGGAGCACCAGCACCAGCCCGCGGACGCCGAACAGGGGGTGGCGACGAGCGGCCTCGGCCGGCACCTCGATCCAGTTGCTCTCGGCCATCGCTCTCCGCCCTTAGGAGCTCTATCGGGCCGCCGCGGCGGGCGGGATAATGGCACGGGCGGGCGCCAAGGCAACCGGAATCGCCCGCGCCCCAGCGCCGGGTCGAGCCCTTCAGCCGTCGCTCGGCTCAGGCCAGCGCCGCCGCCTGCATGGTCTTGATGTTGTAGTAGGCCTTGTCGGTCATGGGCTCGGGCACGCGGCCCGCCGCGAAGGCCGCGGCCAGCCCCTCGACGGCGTCGCGGATGCTGCGCCGCGGCCGATAGCCGAGCTCCCGCGCGATCCGCTCCGACGACACGTGGTAGGAGCGCAGATCGTCGCTGGGCTCAGGCACGATCTCGACGTCGGGCCCCACCACCTCGCGCACCACCTCGGCGATCTCGAGGATGGCGTGGTTCTCGTAGCCGGCGTTGAAGACCTTGCCGTCGATCAGCCGGTCCGGGTAGTCGAGGCACCTGAGGTAGAGATCGGACATGTCCTCGACGTGGATGTTGGGGCGCTTCTGAGCGCCGCCGAAGACCCGGATGCGGCGTTTGTTGACGGCATGGTTGGTGAGGATGTTGACGGTGAGATCGAGCCTCAGGCGCCGGGCGTAGCCGCACACCGTGGCCGGGCGCAGCGTCAGGGTCACGAAGCCGGGTTCGCGCTCGGCCTCGAGGATCTCCTCGCACATCGCCTTGTACTTCGAGTAGTCGGTGAGCGGCTCGAGCGCCAACTCCTCGGTGACCTCGGCCTCGTCCTTGATGCCGTAGACGCTCGACGACGAGGCGTAGACGAAGCGCTCGACCCCGGCCGCCTTCGCCGCCCGCACCAGGGGGCGGAAGGCGTCGAGGTTGATCGAGCGGCCGAGCACCGGGTCGAGCTCGAAGCTGGGATCGTTGGAGATACAGGCGAGGTGGATCACCGCGTTGCAGCCCTCGAGTGCCTCCACCACCACCGCCGGCCGGCGCAGGTCGCCCCTGACCTGGCGCAGCTTCGGGTGGTCGCCCGCGGCGCCGAAGACGCCGTCGCCGTAGAGGTAGAGGTCGAGCACCGTGACCTTGTGGCCGGCGCCCAGCAGCTTGGGCACCAGGGCGCTGCCGACGTAGCCGGCGCCGCCGGTGACGAGCACGTTCCAGCGTCGCGAGTTCTCGCTCACGCCGTGGCCTCGATGGCGATGATGCGATCGCCGTCCGCCTCGCCCGCGCCCCAGCCCATGGCGAGGTCGAGGATGGCGTGGTTGAGCGCCAGGTGCGCGACCTCGACGAAGCCGTAGTCCTCGGAGGCCACGTAGAGATTGTAATCGCCCAGCGCGCGAAGCTTGTTGTCGGGCCGGAAGCCGCTGAACGTCACCACCGCGCAGCCGCGCCCGCGCGCCGCCTCGACCGCGGCCAGGATGTTGGCCGAGTTGCCCGAGCTCGAGATCGCGATCAGCAGGTCGCCGGCGTGGGCATGCATCTCGATCTGCCTGGCGAACACCTGGGCGTAGCCGAGGTCGTTGCCGAGACAGGTGAGCGCGGCGCCGTCGTTGAAGGCGAGCGCCCTTATCCCGCCGTTCTTGGTGTAGTCGATGGCCATGTGGCTGGCGATCGTGGCGCTGCCCCCGTTGCCGACGAACATCACCTTGTCGCCGGCCGCGTGGGCGGCCTGGGCGCACACCGTCACGGCGCCGAAAACGTCATCGAGGGTGACCTGATTGCCGGCCTCGTCGGTGGCCTCGGCGGCCAGCGTCAGCCGCGCCAGGGTGGCGAAATAATCCGCGATTCGTTGCCGCATGCGTGAAGCCCTCGCCTACTTGAGCAGCGCCGTGACGAACTTCTTGAGCGCCACCTTCTCGACCGACTGGCGGTGGCCGACGATGCCCACCTTGATGGCTCCGACGGCGTTGCCGATGAAGCCCGCGAGCTCCATGTCGGCGCCGGCCGAGATTACCGGCGAGGTGATGGCGAGGAAGGCGTCGCCGGCGCCCACCGTGTCCACCACCTGGCGGGTGAAGGCCGGGATCTTGGTGATCCCGGTCTCGCGGCCGTAGCTGACGCAGCCGTTCTGGCCATGGGTGATGATGACGCGGTCGCAGTTGATGCCCGAGCGCAGCCCCACCGCGATCAGATCGCCCAGGTCGCCGAAGCGATCGGCCATCGCCAGCCGGGCCTCGGGCTCGTCGATGCAGATGTAGTCCGCCTTGCGGTACTTGGTGATCAGGTTGTAGCCCAGGTTGCCGCTGTTGCTCTGGGCGTTGACGGCGAGGAACCTGGAGTGCTCGGTCAGCAGGTTGGTGGCCCAGCGGGTGATCATGCCGTGGCCGAAATCGGTGACGATGACGACGTCGAAGTCGGGCGCCTTGGCGGCGATCAGCTCGCACACCTCGCGTTCGCCGGAGCCGGTGAGCGGCGCGTCGTTGAAGTGATAGATCTCGAACATCTTGCGCATGTGGCCGGGGTCGACGAAGCGGCACTTGCGCGTGGTCGGCGCGTCGTTGCGGTAGATCAGGTTGAGGGCGACGTTGCGGCGCATGCTGTCGCGGATCAGTTCCTCGTGCGGATCCTTGCGGCCGAGGCAGCTGATGACCTCGACCTCGCGGCAGAAGTCGGCGACGTGGTTGGCGGCGGCGAAGACCCCGCCGGCGAAGGTCTCCTGGCGCTCGAAGCGGCTGGCGATGATGTTCTCCTTGGCCGCCTTGCCCATCGGCACCGCGTACTGGTACTCGTCGACGATGGCGTCGCCCACCAGCAGCACCTTCAGGTCGTGGACGCTGTCGATCGCCGCCAGCGCCCGGTCCCGGAAGTCGGTCTCGCGCAGCTGGCTGAGATAGCCGTGCACGACGGGATCGAAGACCCCGAGGTATTGGTTGATGAGGGACGAGGAAGAGAAGGTGATGTCGTCGGTGAAGACGATGCGCCCGCCATTGTCCGCGACGGCCTGGCGCTCGGACTCGATCATCCCGGTGAGGTCGTCGCCCGGGTTCTCGTAGTCGGACCCCTTGACGTAGACGTCGGGCTTGACCAGCCGGATGACCCCTTCGGCGGACGGCCAGTTGCTGATCCCGACCCAGTCCACGTTCTCCATCGCCGCCAGCATCTCGCCGCGGAAGGTGGCCGGGAACACCGGCCGCCCGGGCCCTTTGTTGACGTAGCGGTCGGCGGTCACGGTGACGATCAAGACCTGGCCGTGGCGCCGCGCCTCCTCGAAGTGGCGCACGTGGCCCATGTGCATGAGGTCGAAGACGCCATGACAGAGCACCACCGTCTGGCCACGGGCGCGGCACGCGACGGCGAGCTCGGCCAGCTCCTCGACGCTCTTGATCTTGTCCCGCCCCCGCGCCGACGGCGCGACCAGGCGGGTAACGTTGTCCGGGCCCAGCTTCTCCGGAGCGGATCGCATCTGTTTCGCCACCTCGCGCGAGACCGGGGATCGAACGCCGCTCGTCGATCGGCCCGACGCTGGCAACGCGCCGGGGCCGCTCGGAGCCGGCCGGAATTGTCGGCCACAAGCAGTTAACAATTTAACAATGGATGAATCGGAGGAGCGATCGGGTGCCCGGCGGGCGCCCCGATGGCGCCGGGAGGGGCCGCGCCGGGGCCCTGAACGGGTGTAAGTTCACGCTATCTTAAGCGCTTTCCACTTTCCTGGTACCCGGGCCAAAGCGTCTGCGCGCCGCCTGCCGGCGGGGCGACGGGTGAGCGGTCGCATTGGGGACCTTGGAGAGCGCCACAGGTGATCAGTTTCGACTACAACACGCTGGCCGTCTATTTCGCGAGCGGCGCCTCGCTGAGCCGAAACCTCCACGCCGAGGTGATTCGCAGCGGGCCCCTGGGCAGCGCCATCTCGCGCGCCGAGAGCTCGGTCACGCCGCCCTGGCGACAGTCCCAGCCTGAGGTCGATCCGGACGACGTCGGCCGCTTCCTCAGGGGCGGCGATATCATCGACCTCGACGACCCCCGGGTCGACCAGAGCGACGCCAGCGACGACTTCAAGAACCTGTTCGGCCTCTACATCGCGCTCTCGACCATGCGCGACATGGCCGAGTTCGGGCGCGACAACGACAGCCTGCAGACCGTCCTCGACCGCCAGTTCCAGACTTACCTGGCCGAGGTGCGGGGTTTCGCCGACGGCACCAGCTTCGACGGCGTCACCCTGGTCTCGGGGCTCAGGAACGACCTCGCCCGATCGACCATCGACGTGCCGGCGGTCAAACCGATCGCCGACGCCTTCGGCACCAGGCTGTCGCAAAGCTTCACCGGCAGCGTCATCACCGATTCGCTCACCACGGCAATCGCCGGCATCAACGCGACGGACACCTTCACCATCGACGTCACCACTTCGACCACGAACAAGAACGTCACCATCGACCTCTCCCAGGTGAGCGGCACCCTCAACATCGACAACATCGTCACCGAGATCAACGCCCAGCTTGCGTTGGCGGGCGGCATCAGCTCGACGGTCAGCGTCGAGGAGGTCTATCAGGGCGGCTACGCCATCAAGGTCCATCACGCCACTGGCGAGACCCTGACCTTCGGCTCCCCCACGTCCACCGAGGCCTCGGTCTACGTGGCCGGGAATTATGGCGCCGGCGCCACCGCCGGCGGCTTCGTCGCCAAGGTCGACGATCTCGGCGCCGCCGATCCCAATCAGGCCTTCCGCGAGAACATCAACACCACCGAGGCCAGCGACCGCGCCGGCGGCGTCGCCGTCGATTCCGAGGGCAACGTCTACGTCGTCGGCACCACCGCCGGCGATCTCGACGGCCAGGGCGTGACCGGCATCGAGGACGCCTATCTCACCAAGTACGACGCCAGCGGCAACCTGCTCTATACCCTCCGACTCGGCGCTACCGAGAGCGCCGGCGGCTTCGCGGTGGCGGTCGATAGCGCCGACAACGTGATCGTCACCGGCCAAACCCTGAGCCGCTTGACCGAGACCGCCTACGGCGGCGGCTTCGACACCTTCGTCACCAAGTTCGACAGCACCGGCACGGAGCTGTTCACGCGCCAGGCGGCGCCCTTCGCCGCCGACAGCGGTCTCGCCATCACCGTCGACTCGAGCGACAACATCTTCATCTCGGGCGTGACCTCGGGCGCCATCGACAGCAGCCAGACCCACGCCGGCGGCGCCGACGCCTTCATCACCAAGATCGATAGCGGCGGCACCCTGGTCTACAACAAGCAGTTCGGCGGCACCGGCGAGGACTCGGCCAACGCGGTGGCGGTCGACAGCGCCGGCAACGTCTTCGTCGCCGCCACCGTGAACGGCGACGCGGTGGTGCGCAAGTACGCCGACGACGCCGTCGACGACCCGCCGATCTGGGAGCTCAACCTGGGGGCGCTGGGCAGCGACGGCGACGCCACCGGGATCGCCCTCGATGCGAACGGCGACGTCTACGTCACCGGCTACACCACCAACGCCAGCCTCACCGGCCCCATCACCACGGCCCACTCGGGCGGCACCGACGCCTTCGTCACCCGAATCGTCGACTCGGGCTCGTCCGCGGCGGTGAACAACACGACCTACATAGGCGATACGGGCACCGACCGCGCCTTCGGCATCGCCGTCAACAACGGCGCCATCTACGTCACCGGCGAGAGCGACGGCTCGATCGGCGGCGAGACCCTCAGCGGCGAGGTCGATGCCTTCGTCGCCAAGCTCGACGACACGGGCTCGCTCAGCTACGCCCATTACATCGGCGGCGCCTTCGACCATCGCGGCACCGCAATTGCCTTCGACGCCGACGGCACCTCGGTGCTCTCCCGCCTCGGCCTGCCCGGCGGCACGGTGCCGATCCCGACCGCCGGCACCGTGGCGATGCAGACCAGCGCGCGGGTGGGACAGTCGTTCTATGTCTCGGTCAACGGCGAGGCGGCGAAGCGCATCACCATCGAGGAGAGCGACACGATCGAGGTGCTGGCGGCCAAGATCAGCAACAAGCTCGGCATCAACGGCGACGCCAAGATCGTCACCACCGGCCATACCCAGCACCTCGAGATCCAGGCCCAGAACGGCGCCGTGGTCGAGATCCTGGACGGCCCCGAGGGCTACAACGCCTTGCCGGGTCTGGGACTCACCCCTCAGCGCCTGATCGGCGACCTGGTCGATGCCTCGAAGCAGGAGGCGGACGCGGACTCCACCTTCGAGCTGGGGATCATCGGCAGCTTGAATCTCCTCACCAGCAGCGCCGCCGCCGAGGCCCTCACCCTTCTCGAGAACGCCATGCGCGAGGTCCGCTCGGCCTTCAGCTTCCTCACCGAAGGCCCGCCCCCCGACGACCCCTTCGCCGGCATCATCGGCCCGCCCTCGCCCTACATGGCGGGGCGCATCGCCGCCTTCCAGGGCGCGCTGCTGCGAATCCAGTCGGCAACCGTATCGAACCCGCTCGGCATCATCGTCTGATCCGCGAGCCGTGGCGGCGTGGGCAGCCCCTTCGGCTCGAGCGTCGGGGCTTGAGTTTCCGACATCTTTAAGCGACAAAGGCCGGCGATTCCGCCCCGCGGGGCTCGGGCGGCCGGGGTGAGCGCCAACTTGCCGAAACGAACGGAAGGACGGCGGTTCGGGCGCCTGGTCCAAGTCGTCATCGTCATCCTGCTTCTCGAGATGAGCCTCGCCTATCTGGTGCTGGGCTCCTACCGCACCCTGACCGGTCCGGATGGCTATCTGAACCAGGGCGGCAATCCCCTGGGCGGCGACTTCATCCAGTATTTCGCGGTCTCGGAGATGGCCCTCGACGACGAGCCCGAGGCCGCCTACGAGCTGGCGAAGCTGCACGAGGTCGAGCAGCGGGTGGTCGACAGCGATGTCGAGCGCTGGCCTTGGTATTACCCACCCACCTTCATGCTCGTGATCCGGCCGCTGGCGCTGGTGCCCTATCCGGTGGCCCTGGCGCTGTGGCTGTTGGCCGGCATTATCCCCTTCCTGGTGGTCATTCACCGCATCGCCCCACACCCTTTGGCACCTTTGGTAGCGCTCCTCTTTCCGGCCACCGCCGACGTTCTCTTCAGCGGCCAGAACGGCTGCTTGAGCGCGGCCCTCATCGGCGGCGGCCTGCTCTTGCTCGAGCGCCGCCCCGTCGTCGCCGGGCTCCTCATCGGGCTCTTGAGCTACAAGCCCCACCTCGGCCTGATCATCCCCTTCGCCCTCGCCGCCGGAGGCCATTGGCGCGCCTTCTCGGCCGCCGCCGCGACCACGCTCGCCTTTGCCGCCGCCAGTCTGGCGGTCTTCGGCCCGGACACCTGGCTCGCCTTCGTGGCCACTTTGAGCGACGCCCGGCGCACCGTCGAGCTGGGGGGCTCGCCCTGGTTCAAGATGGTCTCCGTGCTTCCGGCGGCGCGCTTGCTGGGTTTCGGGGTGACCGTCGCCTGGGTCGCCCAAGGCGTCACCGCGGTGGCGGCGACCGCCGCGGTGGTATGGATTTGGCGCCGGCCGGTGGCGCCCGAGCTGCGCGCCTCGGCGCTGATTTTCGCGATCCCCCTGGTCACGCCTTACGCCCAGTTCTACGACCTCGCCCTTCTGGCGCTGCCCATCGCCTGGATCATCTGGAGGGCGCGGGCTTCGGGTTGGCTCCGCGGCGAGCGCCTGGCCATGGCAGTGCTGTGGCCGGCGCCGGTGCTCGCGTGGAGCTTGGCCCAGGAAGCCGGGATCCCGACCTGGCCGTTGCTTCTGTCGGCGATGCTGGGGTTGGTGCTGCGCCGGGCGGCGCACGAGACGCACCGCGAAGCCAAGCTCGCCGCAGCGCCGCCGCTTGACCCCGCGGCATCGGGCTGAGCCCCGGCGCATGACCGCGAACCAGCCGGCCGCATCGGGAAAGCAGATCTTAACGTATCGAATAAGGGGCGAATCTTGACCTCTCTGACGCTCAAATCGAGTCCCCCGACCACGGCCCGGTCAGGGGATCAAGCAGCGATCGTGAGGCCGGGCGCCCGACGCCGGCAAGCGCGCGGGTTGAAATCGGCCGCCGCCAAATAAATTGATAAAACGATTAATTTCAGTAATTTTCGGGTTGCAACGGAGGCCAAGGACGACACGCTGAAAGACGCTATTAGGCAAGGAAAGTAGGGGTAAGCGCCGAGCTGTCATTTACCGGTTCGGATGCGCAACAGAGGTGCGGACTTGCCCGCGCCCGCCCCTTAGAACAAAATGGCGCGCCGGTGCGATTCGCTCGGGCCCAGCCCGACGGAGACCGGGCGACCGGTGCGGTAAGCGATTAATCCGGGATTGGTAAGAAGTTAGCTTGGAGGAGATGGTTGCATGTTGTGGATGGACATCACCACGACCACTGGTGTGGCGGCCGCCAAGGCCGGCGTCGGTCGGCTCCTCTCGGGCCAGGTTCGCGAGCTCCGCGAGGACGAGCCCGGCGCTACCGCCATCGAGTACGGCTTGACTTCCTAGGGTATCGCGGTCGCCATTATCGCCATCGTGTTCGCCCTCGGTAACGACATCGCCGCCTTTTTCCAGGCCCTCGACACCAAGCTGACGTCGCGGAGGCCGACCTGATCGACGAAGCGCCAAACTCCGACGTTCCGGCCCTCGCGAGACAGGGTCGTGATGTCCCGGATCGGGGGGCTCGCGGGGTGGCGGGCTGATTGCGAGATGTCGTGACCGGCGTCGAACCAGGGTCGCGCACGGGGCCCCGCACCGTTCGAATGCTTGCCTTCGCGGGGTCTCGGGACCGTGCGTGGTCCAGCGCTCCGTGCGACCGTTGAACCGCTGGCTCGGCCGAGCATGCTGACCGCTGCCCTGCTTTGGGTATTTCCCTGTCTGATGGTCTGCGCCGCCTTATGGGACCTGGTCACTTTCCAGATTCCCAACTGGCTCTGCCTCGCCTTGGTGCTTTCCTTCGCCGCGTTCGCGGTGGTGGCGCCGCTGGAGGCGGGCGAGGTGTTCAGCCGCTTCGCCCTCGGGGCGGTGGTCCTCGCGGTCGGTATTTTGCTCTTCCTCAAAGGCCTGTTCGGTGGCGGCGACATCAAGTTGCTGGCCGCCGCGGCGGTGTGGGTCGGCTGGTCGCATCTTCCCCTCTTCCTGTTGTATACCTCGGTCATCGGCGGCCTGGTCGCGGTCCTGGTGCTGGTCTTTCGCCGGCTCAAGCTGCCCGCCTCGTGGTCCAACGTGGGCTGGCTCGAGCGGCTCCATACGCCGGGGCGGGGGCTGCCCTACGGAGTCGCTATCGGCGCCGCCGGAGTGCTCGTTTTTGGCCGGCTCGCGCTCCCCTGACGGGGGCCATTTCCGGCCCTCGCGGCGATGCCGCCGCCGGATGAAAAGCCGTCATTTCCGGCGGTTAAGGCCGCGCACCCGGTTTTTCTTTGCCGCAGTTGACGTTAGGGAGCGACACCCGCATAATGTGAGGGCAGTGATTCGCAGCTTGTTCGAATGGTGCGCGCATCCTGAGCGATCCATCAGCGTGATGTCTCGTTGGTTATTCTTGACAGCCTTCGTTCGGAGCGAGCTGTAGGTCATCGATAGGATTCGGCTGTGAATTTTCTTCGCATCGGCATCATCGTCGCCGCCCTAGCGGTTGCCGGGGTGGTCGCCTTCCTGATCCGTTCCTACCTGGAGAACCAGACCGCCTCGATCGAAGAGCAACAACGGGCGCTCCAGCAGACCCGGGTCACTACGGTCAGGGTCCTGGTGGCCAACCGGGACCTGCCGGCCGGAACCGTGATCTTGGGCTCCGAGATAGAAGGCCATATCCGCTGGCAGCCGTGGCCCGAGAAAGATCTCGACCCGGCCTGGGTGGTTATCGGCGAAAACGAGGACGGCAAGGAAAAGAAGAGCCAGTTCGGCGGCGCCACCGTGACCCGGGGCTTCGTGACCGGCGAGCCGATCAGCGGCGCGCGACTCTTGATGAAGGGCGAGAGCGGCTTCATGGCCGCCAATTTGTCGCCCGGCATGCGCGCCGTGAGCATCAATATCAACCCGGCATCGGCGGTGGCCGGATTCATCACCCCGGGAAGCCGCGTCGACGTCATGCTCACCGAACGGTGGCAGGAGCCGGACCCTGTGACCGGCACCACCAAGACCCGTTACGTGAGCGAGATCATCCTCGAGGACGTCAAGGTCCTGGCGATCGACCAGAACGTCGACGACATCGCGCAAGCCGCGATCGTGGGCAGGACGGCGACCATCGAGGTGACGCCCAAGGAAGCGGAAAAGATCGCCGTCGCCATGGCCATCGGTCAACTTTCACTGACGCTGCGAAGCCTCACGTCACCCGAAATCGCGGCGAGCCCCGATCCCTTCACCAGCGAGCTCGAGGTGAGCCGCTTCCTGAGCCGCGATCAGGGGGTTGAGCGAAGCCCGGTGCTGGTCGCCTCGCATGAGCTCACTCCCGGGTCGCTGATGACGGATGCGGACGTCGAATGGCAGAAGCTGCCGGTCGAGGCCCCGACCCGGGGCCTCCTGGTGAGGGGCCGTTTCAACGAGGCGGGGATCCGCGGCGCCTTGATCACGGAACGCTTCAACGCCGGCGAGCCGATTCGCGAGGCAGCGCTGGTGAGGACGGGATCTCAGGGCTTCCTGACCGCCGCCCTGCAACCCGGCATGCGTGCCATCAGCGTTGCCGTTACCGACGTCTCGGGTGTCTCGGGTTACATCTCGCCGGGTGACCGGGTCGACGTGGTGCTCACCCATCAAATCACCGACAGCTCGCCGGACGCGCCGATGTCACAGCGAAAGTTCAGCGAGACCATACTCCTCGATGTCCGGGTGCTGGCCATCGAGCAAACCATCGATGAGAGCAGCGGTAAGCCGGTGATCGGCAGAACGGCAACCCTGGAGCTCACGCCGAAGCAGGCGGAGGGCGCCTTCCTTGCCGCCTCGATGGGCACCCTCACGCTTGCCCTGCGGGGAAGAAGCCAGGACGAGCCGCGGGTCGCCAACCGCCCCTTCACCAGCGACCTCGAGATCAGTCGGGCGGCTTGGGAGCTGATCCGAGGCTTCAACCGATTCGGCCCTGGGGGGGCACTCTCGACCGCGCCGCCGCCCCCGCCGGTGGTGCCCCAGCCGCCGCCGGCGGCGATGCCACCACCGCTCCCGCTTCCGGTCGCCGAGCCGGCGTTGGGTCCGGGCCCGCCACCACCACCACCCCCGTTGCCCAGCATCGGCGGCCAGGCGAGCACGAGCAGCAGTCGAGTAACCGTGAAGATCTATCGCGGTGGCGGTGCTTCCAGGATATCAGTCACAAGATAACGGACAATGCGACAGTTATTTCATGGCTATTGCGGCGCCGTACTTGCCGCATGTGTGATCGCGGGGTCGCCGGCTAACGCGCAGACCGAGTCGACGGACTCGCCCGGTCTCCTCGAGCTCTTGGACGTCGACAGCGCGCCGCAGCAGGTGGAGCTGGTGATCGGCAAGGCCCGGATACTCCGATTGGGGACCGATATCCGGGATGTTCTCGTCGCCGATCCCGAGGTTGCCGACGTCGTCATCCGTACCCCTCGCCTGGTGTACGTGCTGGGGAGACGGGTGGGCGCAACCAACGTCTTCTTCTTCGACGAGACGGGCGGCGAGATTCTGCGCTTGAACGCCAAGGTCGACCTGAACCTGGCGGGCCTGCGGGCGGCGTTGAAGAAATATCTCCCCGACGAGGATATTCAGGCCTCCTCGGTGACCCAAAACATAATCCTCACCGGCAGCGTGCGCTCGGCCCGGGCCGCCGAGGATGCCCGGGCGCTGGCGAGCCGCTTCGTCGAAGCTGGCGACAGCGTCATCCTCATGCTCGACATCGAAGCCAATCAACAGGTGATGCTGAGGGTGCGGGTGGCCGAGATGCAACGCACGGTGATCAAGCAGCTCGGGCTCAACCTCTCCACGGTCTTCGGCAAAGGGAGCTTGCGGCAGGACTTCCGCCTCAGCACGCTGCCAGCGCAGGCGATCGGAAACGTGCCGCTGTCCAACACGCTGGACCCAACCTCCCTCATTAGCACCGCGTTGTTTGCCGGCGGCTTCGACAAGCTGCGCTTGGTCTTCGATGCCCTGGAGACCAACGGTCTCGTCAAGGTCCTGGCCGAGCCCAATATCATCGCGCTCTCGGGCGAGACCGCCAACTTCCTGGCGGGTGGTGAGTTTCCCATCACGGTGGTCGAGGAGGACGGCGTAACGGTCGAGTTCAAGCCCTTCGGAATTGGCGTCGATTTCACGCCGGTGGTGCTGGGTCCGGACCGCATCAGCCTCAGGGTGCATACCGAGGTAAGCAGCATCGACGCCGCGATCTCGGCCGGCGGCTTTCCCGGAACCTCGGTGCGCCGCGCCTCGACCACGGTCGAGTTGCCGTCCGGCGGCAGCCTGGTTATCGCCGGCCTGCTCCAGGACGACATCAGAGATACCATCGATGGGGTGCCGGGGTTCAAGGACCTGCCGATTCTTGGCGCCTTGTTCCGCAGCGTCAACTTCCAGCGCTTCGAAACCGAGTTGATCATTGCGGTGACGGTTCACATGGTGCGACCGATCGACGAGCAGGAAATTGTCTTGCCCACCGATGGCTTTGCCCCGGCGAGCGATATAGATATGTACC
The DNA here is from genome assembly GCA_965371625.1 of uncultured Alphaproteobacteria bacterium. Lineage (GTDB taxonomy): Bacteria > Pseudomonadota > Alphaproteobacteria > CBDUZE01 > CBDUZE01 > CBDUZE01. The sequence continues at coordinate 49,168 of CBDUZE010000014.1, read as the reverse complement.
TGTTCGGGCGCCTGCACGCGACCTACGCCAGATCGGCGACGATGCCATCGCTGAGCGAACTCAAGGCGCCGACCGGGTATATTATGGAGTAGCACGATGGGCAGATTGGCGAGATCGACGCTTCGAACCCGATCCCTTTTCTTGCTCGGCGCCCTGGTGCTGCTGGGGGCTTGCGAGCGCAACGCGGACGGCATCCTCTATCTGATGGGTCCCAACGGGCCCGAGCACATCGTCAGGTCGGACACCGCCTATCCCCTGTTCGTACACAGCCAGGACGGTCAATTGGTGGTGCGGCTGCCGGAGTGCGGTGACTTCACGATGAGGTCGTCGTACAATTATCGTAACGTTGCTCACAGCAACTGGAGCTGCGCGGTGCAGCGGAACTTCGGTGCGATGCTCGCCAATCCGGCGGACCTTACGGGCGCCGCCGCGTTCGGTACCCGCGATGCGGCGCGCACGGCCAGGGTCGTTCGTGATTATCGCGCCGGCCAGCCGACGCTGTCGCAATATGGGTCGATAGGCGCGGCCCCGTCGGCTCGCGGCGGTTTTTGACCGCCAAGCGGCATCTTGGTTTGAATTGACTAGCGGCGGAGAGAGCCATTCTTAGGATTGCCATACAAGCGTTCCTGCTTAACGAGCAGACGCTGGCGTCGGTCAACGAAACCTTCGCCGACCGCAGACTGACGAAGTCAAGGACCTCAACCGAGTCCGGTGGTCTTTCGGCAGCGGTAGCGCATTTTGCAGAGAGCCAGACTCCCGAACTGATCGTGGTCGAGGTCGGCGACGACTCCGACAAGACCCTCCGAGAGGTCGACGAGCTGGCCGAGGTGTGCGACCCGGGGACCAAGGTCATCGTGGTCGGTGACACCAACGACGTCTCGTTTTTCCGCGGCCTGACGCGAAAGGGCGTGAGCGATTACATCGTCACGCCGTTTACCGCCCGGCAACTATTCGATGTTATCGAATCCGCAAGCGTCGATCCGGACTCCCCTCAGCTCGGGCGCACCATCGCTTTCGTGGCCGCCCGCGGCGGCGCCGGCGGTAGCACCATCGCGCACAACACCGCTTGGACCATGGCCCAGAGCCTTCAGGACGACGTTGCGCTGGTCGATCTGGACATTACTTTCGGCACCGCCGGCCTGGCGTTCAACCTCGAGATGACCCGGGGCATCGACAGCCTGCTCGCCGAGCCCGAGCGCCTCGATGATCAGCTTCTCGATCGCTTCCTCACCGCCTACGACGACTACTTGAAGGTTTTGGTGTCGCCAGCTAACCTTGACGCTCAGGAAAGCATCGTCACGGGCTCGCTGGACACCCTTTTGCAGCTGGTCCGGCTCAAGGTGCCCTACGTGGTGATGGACGTCCCTCATCGCTGGGCGCCGTGGACGAAGCAGATTCTCGTCGAGGCGGACGAAACAGTGATCTGTAGCACCTTGGATCTTGCCAGCCTGCGCGATACGCGGAATCTGGCCGAGCGTCTGAAGGCGCAACGGGGCGAAGATACGCCGGTCCGGGTGGTACTCAATCATGTCGGGCTGTCCAAGAAGACCGAGCTCTCGCCAAAGGATTTCGAAGAGGCGATCGGGGCGCCGCCGACACTGGTGATCCCGCACGATCCGGCGCTCTTCGGAACCGCATCGAACAACGGCCAGATGGTCGGCCAGGTCAACGCCCGCAGCAAGGTGAGCCAGGGCTTCCGGGAGCTGGCAATCAGCTTGACAGGGCGCCAGCCTCTTGAGCAAAAGAAGGGTTCGATTTCCTTCTTCAAGAAGAAGCGGAAGGGCTAGGCTAGCGAGCGATGTTCGGCAAACGCAGCGGTCCTCCGACGACGAAGGAGAACGAACAAAAGGTCGTTCCCGTCGAGCCGGACGAGCAGGAGCCCGCGTCCGAAGGCTCGGTCCAGCCGCTGTTTCCCACCGACGGAGAAGAATCCGCCTCGCACCTTCCGGCGGAATCCGGGGAGGCTTCGGTGGCCCGGATCGGAACCGCGGCGGCGTCCCAGTACGGCGAAGCGCAGGTATCGGAAGCGGCGGATGCCGAAGGCGCCGCGGAGAAGGCGTCGCGATCCTCGAAGCTCGACAAGATCGAAAAGCCTTTGGAAGCTTCGTCCAGGCCCAAGACGCTGAGCGAAACCGAGGCCAAGTATCAGGACATCAAGACCAAGGTCTTCAACGCCCTCATCGAGACGGTGGATCTCACCGAGCTCGCCAATTTGCCCCCGGACGACGCGCGAGAGGACATAACCGACTGGGTCAACGAGATCGTCAGTCTGCAGAACATGGTTCTGAGCGCCACCGAGCAGCGGAACCTGATCGGCGACATCTGCAACGACATTCTCGGACTGGGGCCGCTCGAACCGTTGATCGCGCGCGACGACATCGCCGACATCATGGTCAACGGTTACGACAAGGTCTACATCGAGACCGACGGCAAGATCGAGCTGACCGAAATCAAGTTTCGCGACAACGCGCAGCTCATGAACATTTGCCAGCGCATCGTCAGCGCCGTCGGCCGCCGCGTGGACGAGGCCAGCCCGATTTGCGACGCGCGCCTGCTCGACGGCTCGCGGGTTAACGTCATCGTGCCGCCGCTGTCGATAGACGGGGCGGCGTTGACCATCCGCAAGTTCAAGAAAGAGAAGCTCACGCTCGATAACATGATCAACTTCGGGACGATCAATCCGTCGGGCGCCGAGCTCATGAAGATCATCGGCCATTGCCGCATCAACGTCCTGATCTCGGGCGGCACCGGCAGCGGCAAGACCACCCTCCTCAACTGCCTGACCCGCTACATCGACGAGGGGGAAAGGGTGGTTACCTGCGAGGACGCGGCCGAGCTGCAGCTTCAACAGCCGCATGTGGTGCGCCTCGAGACGCGACCGCCGAACCTGGAGGGCAAGGGCGAGGTCACCATGCGCGACCTGGTGCGGAACTGCCTGCGCATGCGCCCGGAACGGATCATCGTCGGCGAGGTGCGTGGACCCGAGGCCTTCGACCTCCTGCAGGCGATGAACACGGGCCACGACGGCTCGATGGGAACAATCCACGCCAACAACCCGCGAGAGGCCTGCACCCGTCTCGAGAACATGATCGCCATGGGCGGATTCAACCTGCCCGCCAAGGCGGTCCGCGAGCAGATCTCGGGCGCGGTGAGCGTGATCGTCCAGACGGCGCGGCTGCGCGACGGCTCGCGTAAGATCACCCATATCACCGAGATGGTGGGCATGGAGGGCGACGTGATCACGATGCAGGACCTCTTCGTCTTCGAGTATACGGGCGAAGACGAGGACGGGCGCATCGTCGGCCGTCACCGCGCCACCGGACTGCGGCCCAAGTTCTGGGATCGGGCCCGTTACTATGGCCTCGAGGCCGACCTCGCGGCCGTATTGGACGAAAGCCGTGCTTGAAGCCCTATTTGCCCTCGACCCGGTATTGTTCCTCTCCGTGGGCGCCTTCGTCGTGGTCGCCCTGGTGTCGGTCGGAGTCTACGCCTTCATCGCCGCTCAGATTGGACCTCGGGCAAGGTTCAAACGGCGGCTGGCATTGGTGACGGGCGAAAGATCGGTTCGATCCGGCGACCGCCCGGGCCAGGATGGCTCGCGACGGCGCGAGATGCACGATAAGCTCAGGGAGCTCGAAGAGGGCAAGAAAGCCAAGAAGCGGCGGCGGAACCAGATTCGCGACGAGATTCGCCAGGCCGGCCTCAAGTTTAACGTGCGCCAGTACGCGATCGGCAGCACCGTCTTGGGCATCGTCGGCGTGGTTCTGATGCTTGTTTTCGGGTTCAACATCCTTGCCGCGCTATTGGTTGGGGTGGCGCTGGGGCTGGGGTTGCCCAAGTTCTTCCTCAGCCACATGCGCAAGCGGCGCCTCAAGATCTTCACCTCACAGTTCGCCGACGCCATCGACGTGATCGTGCGCGGCATACAATCGGGTCTTCCCGTGGGCGAGTGCCTCACCATCATCGGGCGCGAGGCCCCCGAGCCCGTGGCCGGGGAGTTCCGGCAGATCGTCGAGGCCGTTCAGATCGGCCTGACACTCGAGGAGGCCCTGACCCGCGCCCAGGAGCGCATGCCCTCGCAGGACCTGCGTTTTTTCTCCATCGTGCTGCAGATCCAGGCGCAAACCGGCGGTAACTTGGCCGAGACCCTCGAGAATCTCTCCAGGGTGCTGCGCGACCGCAAGAAGATGAAGGACAAGGTGAAGGCGATGGCCGCCGAGGCCAATGCTTCGGCCGCCATCATCGGCTCCCTCCCCTTCGTCGTCTGCCTCTTGCTGTTGCTGGTCAACCCGGCCTACCTGACAATTTTGTTCACCGACGATTTCGGCCAGATATTGGTGGCGATCGGCTTGACCTGGATGGCGATCGGCGTCTTCGTGATGCGCCAGATGATCAATTTCGAGATCTAGCGAGCTTGAGAGCCGATGGCCGAGCTCTTCAATCTCCAGACCCTGATAACGCTCCTGGCGGCGGTCGGCTCGTTCGGCGCCATCCTCGCCTTCACGCTCCCCTACCTGCAGACCGATGCGCGGGCGGCGCGCCTGAAGGCGGTCGCCAAGAGACGCGAGGAACTCGGCGAGCAACAGCGATCGCACTTCCAGGAGAAGTCCACGCGAATGCTCCGCGCGCAGCGGGTCGGCCTCATGAAGAAGGTCGTGGAGCGGCTCAAGTTGCAGAACCTGATGGACTCTACGACCATCCGTCAGCGCCTGGCCCAGGCCGGGAAACGGGGCGATGCGCCGCGCGTGGTGTTCGCCTTCGCGCGGATCGTGTTGCCGGTCGTGTTCGGGTTCTTCGCGGTGCTGTTCATGTTCGGGGCGGCGGGCGCGAACCTGGCTCTGCCGATGAAGCTCGTCATCATCGCCGGCACCACCGTGATCGGCTTCTACGTCCCGTCGATTCTGGTCAGCAACATGATTCAGAAACGGCAGCAGGTGCTGACCAAGGGCTTTCCCGACGCCCTCGACCTAATGGTCATTTGCGTTGAAGCCGGGTCTTCGATGGAGGCGGCGTTCAACCGCGTGACCGACGAGCTGACCGAGGCGGCGCCGGAACTGGCCGAGGAGTTCGGGCTCACCACCGCCGAGCTCGCCTTTCTCGGCGACCGCCGCCAGGGGCTCGAGAACCTGGCCATCCGAACCGGACTGGCCAGCGTCAAGTCGCTTTGCACGGCGCTCATCCAATCGGAAAAGTACGGGACGCCGCTGGCCGTGAGCTTGCGGGTCCTGGCCCAGGAGAATCGCGACACCCGCATGTCGGCGGCGGAGAAAAAGGCCGGCGCCCTGCCGGCCAAGCTGACAGTGCCCATGATCCTGTTCTTCCTGCCGGTGCTGTTCATCGTCATATTGGCGCCGGCGGTGATTAAGGCGTTGGCCGCGATGGGCTAGAGCAATTCCAGGTTGCTTGGAATCGCTCTAGATTCTTTTCGCTCACGGCAGCGGACCCAAGGGTCCGCGCCAAGGGGACACGAGTCGGGGCGGGCGCGCCGGACGACCGGCGGGCCGCAGTCACGGCCTAAGAGCGGTTCCAATTGACCTGGAACCGCTCCAGCCTCGCTCGCCATTCTCGAGCACTCAGACGGCATTTCGTCAGCACGCGGTGCGGGCGCGTGAGAGCCGGTCCCGGCTGGGGGCGCTTCGGTGAACGACGATTCCGGTATCAGTTTGAGCCCTGGGAGGTTGCGGCTTCGCGCTCGGTCTCGGTGTCCTCGTCCCAGGGATCGATTTGCACCGGCGCGGTGCCGGGCGCCGATTCGCTCACCATCAATGGCGTCAGGGGCGGCGGCGTGCCGGCCTGTCGGCGGCTTGCCGTGAGCACCCGGTAATACTCCAGGTTCTTCCGCACCATCTTTTCCGGCAGATCGGCTCGCGCCAATTTCTCGGCCTCGTCGATGTCGCCGTTGAGGGCATACAGCAGCGCCAGATTCTGGCGCGCCTGGATCGACGCCTGGGGCATGGTGATCGCCCGTGCCAGGATCTCGATGCCGCGATCGAGGTCGGCGGTCTGAACGTACGAGAGGGCGAGGTTGTTGAGCACGCTGACATTGGCCGGAGAGTGATCGAGCGCCGCCTGGTAGCTGAGCCGCGCCGCCTGGTAGCGCGCCAAACGGTCGTAGGTGATGCCCAGCGCCGAATGGATACGCCAATCGTTCGGCGACAGCTCCCTTGCCTTGAGCAGCCAGCCCAAGGCTTTCTCGGGCTCGCCGGCGGCAAGATGCACCTTACCGAGCTCGCTGACCAGGGCCGGCTCCTTGGGGTTCTCCCTGAGCGCCATCTTCAGCACCGCCACGGCTCGTTCCGGCGACCCCACGTACCTGAAATTGCGCGCCAGTCCCAGCACCGTCTTCAGATTGTGCGGATCCCTCTGGTACAGGCTGTTATAGAAGGTGATGGCCGAGACATAGTCGCGCCCGCGCTCGGCCATCTCCGCGGCATCAGAGAACGAGGCATAGAGCCCTTCGGTCGCCGCCGGCGCGCGCACGCGCGAGTCCCCGGCCGACCCCTTCCCCTCCCCTTCCTCTTCCCCGCTGGCGCAGCCGGCCAGCAAAAGCGCAAGCACGACCAGGCCCGGACCCAGCTTGGCGGCGCAGCGCCTCGTCATTCGGTTGGCCATCAGCGCGTTTCCCGCAGATCCCCTCTGGCCGCGCCCCCGCCCCAGTGAAGCTGGATCGACCAGCCGGGCGGGAAGGGCCTTCGCGCACCGACCTTATACATTGCCCAGGCCCGAAACCGCAATCACGACCACGCTCGGGGAGTCGCGTCCTCGGTCGGCCGACCGGCCCTAAATCGATACTCTATCCATTGATTCCAATAAAATGTTATATTGGGGCAAGTGTTCGCATGGCGTGACGGATAGGAACAAGTTCCGATCCGAGGGGTGCCATTTGTGAATCGGGTACATTGGGGCTCCGGTTCGAAGAGCCGCGATAACGGGAATTAGGGTAATGAAACGGATTCTTGCCGTAGTGAGTACCGTATTGGCGCTCGCCAGTTTCTCTTCCGCCCAGGGCTCCGAAGCGGTGCGGGTCACCCTCGACAAGTACGAGCTGGTGAGGCTCAACGCCGACGTCGCCACGGTGTTGATCGCCAATCCTGCCATCGCAGACGTGGTCGTCGAAAAAAGCCGTCTGCTGTTCCTGATCGGGCGCTCGCCGGGCGAGACGATGCTGGTGCTGCTCGACAAGGCGGGGCGGGAGATCATGAACACCGCGATCGTGGTGGTGCCGAACCTAGAGCGCGAAATAACCGTCCATCGGGGCGCCGTGGAAGCGACCTTCAGCTGTGCGCCGCGTTGCGCAGGGATCCCCAACCCGGGCCGCCGGGCCCCGGCCACGGGCGGCGGCGGCGGCGGGGAGGCGGAAGAGAAGGGGACAGAGGCGGACCAGCGTAGGGCCGCCGCGGCCGAGAGCCAGGCCGCCTCGGACGAGCGTGCGGCGGCGGCGTTCGAGAAGTCCGTTGAGTACCAAACCCGACCAAGCGAGCCTCGCGGATTGGGGCGGGCGCGGACGCGGAAACGATGACGCTCTTGGCGAGCGAAGCCGTGGCTGACTGACGGGGCCTCTCCGAGGTCGACGCCTGGGGCTTCCCGCATTGTCGGCAACGCACCAATCCCGGCGTCGGATGGCAGGGGGCAAGTTGCTCCCGGCGCGGCGAGTTCACGCCCGATGATCCGAGCCCGGGCCAGCGCCATCGCGGGCTTGCACCGCGCCGTCTCCCGGTGTCTAAAGAACGGCCATGAAGATTCTAATCGTTGACGACGAAATCCTCTTCAGCCGTCTGGTTAAGAGCCAGCTGGAGAGGTGGGGCCATTCGGTCACGATCATAGGCACCGGAAACGAGGCCTTCCAGCGCCTCAAGAAAGAGCCCTTCCGAGTCGTGGTGGTCGACGCCGACCTGCCCGCCATAGGCGGGCCGGAAATGTGCCGACGCATCCGCGAGCTCGAGCGCGCCCGTTATACCTACATAATGGTCTATTCCGAGACCAACGAGCGGGACAAGCTGATCCCGTGCCTCGAGGCCGGGGCCGACGACTTCCTGGTCAAGCCGTTCAATCCGGTCGAGTTGAAGCTCCGGCTGCGCAACGCCAAGCGGCTGCTCAATCTCGAGGACGAGTTGCGCGAGGGCGGCGGTGTCGACGCCGTGACCCACCTGGTCAACCTGGCGAGCTTCAGCGCCTTCTTCGAGATCATCCTGAACGAGGCCCGGCGCTCCAACACGGTCGGCGCGCTGATGTACGTGGCCGTGCCCGACTTCAGCCCCATCTTCAACGAGAACGGCTACGGCCCGGCGCAAACCTTGATGACCGAGGTCGCCCGCATCCTGGGCAGGAGCGTCCGCAAGAGCGACCTCGTGTCCAGGATCGCGGAGGACCAATTCTGCTTGCTCCTGCAGAACACCTATTGGGACAAGTGCCTGCCGCTGGCCGAAAAGTTCGGCGAGCGGATCGAGAACTCGTCGGTCTATGTCGACGAACTCGAGATTCGCCCCAAGGTCACCATCGAGACCACCAACTTCCCGATCCAGGACATGCCCGCCGCCGACATCCTCCAGTTCGGCGAGCGCATCCCCTTCGAGCGCTAAGTCGCGGCCAGCCGCGCCCCTTGAGCCTATTCGGCGGCGCTCAGGTAGGCGGCGCCGGCCGCCACCGCGGACGATAGCTCGCGGCCCAGGAAGGCGGCGATCGCCTCCATGCCCGAACGGCCCGCGCGGGCCTCGGCGACGCCGTTGTAGTTGGTGTTGGTGTTGATGTCGTAGGTGTAGGCCTCGCCGCCGCCATCGACGATGAACTCGACGCCGGCGATCTCGATGCCCTGGTGGCCGAGGAACCCCTCGAGCTTGCGGACCAAAGGATGGCGGAAGCCGGCGATGATCTCGAACTTGGCGGCCGGCGCCGCCTCGCCGGCGGGGCGGCGGTCGCCCTCGGCCTGGCAATGGTCGGCCGGGCACAGCTCGAAGCCTTCGCTGGTGTCGACGCGCACGGCGTAAAGGAAGCGTCCGCCCACGAACTCGATCCGGGTGATGAAGGGCTCGGGCGCCTCGATGTACTGCTGTACCAGCGTGACGCCATCGACCGAGGGCTCGAAGTCGGGGCCCTGGACATACTCGGCCAGGGCCCGGGGCTCGCGGAACAGGCGCACCCCGAGCCCCTTGCCGGCGCGGTTGTGCTTGGTGATGAAGGCGCCGTCCATCGTCCGCGCCGCCGCGATCAAGTCCTCGCGGCCGACCGCGGCGATGGTGCGCGGGGTGCGGATGCCGTGGGCCCCGAGGGCGGCGTACTGCGCCACCTTGTTGATCTCGAGCGCCAGCGCGCGGCTATCGTTGACGACCCGGCGCCCGTGGGCCTCGAGCCAGCTCAGCACGCAGGCGGTGTGCTCGGGCGCGTAGCGGTGGCCCCGCGTATGCGAGGAGGCGCTCATGCGGTTATAGAACACGCCCGGGGGTGGCGGCGCCGAGAGATCGAGCGAGCCGCGCGCCAGATGCCAGTCCGCGTAAGGCAGCCCGCGCCGCTCGAGGGCGGCCAGCAGCGGCGCCGTCCAGTCGTCGTTCTCGTGCAGGATATGGATGCGGGCCATGATTTACATTATCAGAATGTAGAATAGTTTTTATCACTCTGCTTTAACGCAAATTGAGGTGTCTGCGGACCGGAGTCAACCAGGCGCGTTCCAGATCTAGATCACGAAATCGTGACTGTGAAATCGGCGCTGGACGCCACAGGACAGCGACGCTCCGTGGCGCCGCGTCGCCGGGCCGGGTCAGCCGCCGCCGAAGACTCCCTGCAGGGCCTCGTCGGCGTTGGCGAAGGGCCGCGCCGCGGCCATGTCGGTGATCTCGCCGTAGGCGTCGGCGACCATCTCCGGCGTCACCTCGGCGTCGGCGCCGAAGCGCGCGCCTTGGGCCTCGACCACCTGGACCTTGGCGTAATAGCCGGCGCCGGCCTGGATGACGTCGCCCGAGGCGGTGCATTGCTCGCTGCAGAGGTAGGCCACCGCGGCGCTGATGAACTCGGGCCTCAGCAGCGACCGCATGGCCTCGGGCAGGAGATCGGCGGTCATCCGCGTGGTGGCCACCGGAGCGATGGTGTTGACCAGCACGTTGTGCTTGGCGCCCTCGAGCTTGAGGCAGTTCATCAGGCCGATCAACGCCATCTTGGCGGCGCCGTAGCTGGTCTGGCCGAAGCTGCCGTAGAGCCCTGCCGCCGAGGTGGTCATGACGATGCGGCCATAGCCCGCAGCCTTCATGATCGGGAAGGCGGCGCGGGTGACGTAGACCGAGCCCAGGAAGTGCACCGCGAGGACCCGTCGGAAGTCCTCGAGCGAGACCTTGGCGAAGCTCTTGTCGCGCAGGATGCCGGCGTTGTTGACCACGATGTCGACGCCGCCGAAGGCTTGACGCGCGGTCGCGACGATGGCGGCCGCGGCGTCGGCATCCGAGACGCTCCCGTAGCTCGCCACCGCCTCGCCGCCGTGGGCCCGGATCTGCTCGACCACCGCGTCGGCGGCCGAGCGCGACTCGCCCGAGCCGTCGACGGCGGCGCCCAGATCGTTGACCACCACCCGCGCCCCCCGCGCCGCCAGGGCGAGCGCGTGGCAGCGGCCGAGGCCGTGGCCGGCCCCGGTGACAATGGCGGTCCGCCCGTCGAATCGGATCGTCACGGTCTCTCTCCTTTGGATATCTCGAGCAACGCCTCGAAAGCCCTGCGGCACACGGGGCGGCCCGTCGGGCCGCCCCGCGCCGTGCTCGATTCGGGCGAGGTCCTCAGTCGTAGCGGCCGACGATCGAGACGCTGCACACGTTCTGATGCGGAAAGCCGCCGAGGTTGTGGGTGAGCCCGGTGACCGGGTCCTTCGATTGCCGCGGCCCGGCGCGGCCCAGGAGCTGCAGGTACATCTCGTAGATCATACGGATGCCCGAAGCGCCGATGGGGTGGCCGAAGCACTTGAGGCCGCCGTCGATCTGGCACGGGATCTGGCCCTCGGCGCTGTAGAAGCCGTCCATCACGTCACGCACCGCGCCGCCCTCGGGCGAGATGTGGAGGTCCTCCATGGTCACCAGCTCGGTGATCGAGAAGCAGTCGTGGACCTCGATCAGGTCGAGCTCGCGGCGTGGGTCCTTGATCCCGGCCTCGTCGTAGGCGCGCTTGGACGCGATGCGGGCGGTGGCGAAGTAGGAGCCGTCCCACGAGTTGTGGCCCGCCTCGACCCCGTTCGAGACCGCGAGCTGCAGCGCCTTGACGCTGACGATGTCGCTCTTGCCCAGGCTCCTGGCGATCTCGGGCGTGGTGACGATGGCGCAGGCAGCGCCGTCGCTCACCCCGCAGCAGTCGTACAGGCCGAGCGGCTCGGCCACTATCGGCGCCTCGAGGATGGTCTCGATACTGACTTCCTTCTGCAGGTGCGCCTTGGGGTTCTTGGCGCCGTTGGCGTGGCTCTTGGCCGAGACCTGGGCCATGGCCCGCTTCAAGTCGCCGGCCTCGACGCCGTGCTTGGCGCGGTAGGCGCTGGCGAGCTGGGCGAACGAGCCCGGCGCCGAGACGTTGGCCCACCACATCGGCGTCAGCGAGCCGCGGTCCAAGGGCGGCAGGCCGCCGAAGCCGGTGTCCTTGAGCTTCTCGACGCCCAAGGCGAGGGCGATGTCGCAGGCCCCCGAGGCTACCGCGTAGACAGCGCCGCGGAAGGCCTCGGAGCCGGAGGCGCAGAAGTTCTCGACCCGGGTCACTGGGATGTAGTCGAGCCGCAGGCCCATGGCCAGGGGCAGCCCCGACTTGCCGACGTTGACCTCGTCGATGCAGGTCGAGAGCCAGGCCATCTGGATCTGGCTCTTCTCGATGCCGGCGTCGGCGAGCCCCTCCTCGAAGGCCTCGAGCATGAGCTCCTCGGCGCCCACGTCCCAGCGTTCGCCGAACTTGGAGCAGCCCATGCCCAGGATGGCGACCTTGTCCTTGATGCCCGTAGCCATGTCCTAGTTCTCCTCTTCCGATGCCACGATTGGCGCCGCCTTCCAGAAGTATCGCTTGAAACCGCGCTGCTGGTCAAAATGCTTGAGCCGGAACACCATCTTCACCGCCATGCCGACCTCGACGTCACCGGGGTCGTGGTCGGTGATGTCGGCGACGAAGCGCCCGCCCTCGTCGAACTGGACCATGCCGTAGTGGGCCGGCGGGTCGGCGGCGTAGGTGAGCCAGTCGGCCGACCACGACATGATCCGCGCGGCGCGGTCGGCGAAGGGCTCGTCCGTCTGGCTGTGCAGGGCGTTGCAGTTGGGGTTGACGCAGATCTCGGTCTTGGGGAACTGCACCGTACCGCATTTCCCACAGACCCCGCCCATCAGGCCCAGGATCATCTCCTTCTTGCGGTAGAGCGCGCTCAGGGCGGTCGGCGGGTTGCTCTCGGCGCGGATGCCGTGCTCCTGGGTCACCAGCCGGTTGAAGGCCAGGAACTTGTTGTAGTTGGTCTCCTCCTTGCGCCGTTTGAGCGCGCCCTCGATGCCGTCGCGGGGGCCCAGCGCGCTCAAGCTCCCGGTGGTCTCGAAGAGCAGCGCGTCGCAGCCCTGGCCGAAGCCCAGCACCAGGATGGTCTCGCCCGGGCCCGCCGCCTCGAGCGCCCGCACCAGCATCACCAGGGCGTGCGCCGCCCCGGTCTCGCCGAGCACGCCGTGCAGGTTGTCGTCGAGCGCCGCCGCGGCGAAGCCGAAGCGCTTGGCGAGGCCCGCAAGCACCCGCGGGAGTGAGCAGGGCAGGACCACGTGGTCGACCTCGGCGCCCGAGAGCCCGGTCTCGGCGAACAGGCCCTCGATGGCCTGGGGCACGATCTTGAGGTAGCCCTCGTCGCGGATCCAGCGCTGCTCCCAGTTGTAGTCGAACTCGCGGTGCTCGCCGCGGTAATGGTCGACGAAATCGACGGCGACCGAGTGGGCGCCGACGAAGCGCGCCACCACCTCGCCGCCGCCCACCGTCAGCGCCGCCGCGCCGTCCCCGAACAGGAGCTCCTGGGGCGCCGCCGACTTGGCGCGCCGCTTGTCGGCCGCGACCACCAGGATCTCGCCCGAGCCGTCCTCGTCGAGGCCCCCGGGCGCCGCCAGCAGCGCCGCCAGCAACGCCGAGGTGCCGGCGCGCTGCGAGTTGGTGATGTCGAGGGTGGCGATGCTCTGCTCAAGGTTGAGCGCGGTGGCGACGACGCCGGCGCACTGGCGGTCCTCGAAGGGGAGCGTCGTCGAAGCCAGGTAGACGGCGCGCAGATTTCCCCGCTCGCGGCCCTTGAGGCAGTCGCGCGAGGCCTCGACGGCCATGGTCAGCGCGTCCTCGTCCCAGTTGCACATCGAGCGCTCGCCCTTGGCGTAGGCCCTGAGCGCCGGGTTCATCCAGGCATTGGCGGCGACCATGGCCGCACGGCTCATGCGCAGCCTGGGAACGTAGCCGCCGTAGGATGTGATCCCGACCATTGTCCTGCCTCGACTGTTGAGCGCCGGCGCGCCGGCGCGCCGGTCGCTGGTGCCTGGCCCTGGTTATAGCGCGACCGGGCCCGAACCGCACCGCCCAAAGGTCCTGGGCGTCGAATCGTCGCAGCGGGGCGGCGGGCGCGAACGGTTCCTAGAGCGCCGAATGCGGTATCTTCGGGTTGTGCTGGAGGGTTGCTAGCCCATACTGTCAGTGGCGACTTGCAGGCTGCGAATTCGTAGGGAGGGGTGGCTGTGAATTTCGAGGACGTAGAACGGCGCGCCCAGATATTTTTGGCGACCGAGTTAAAGGAACATCTCGCCTACAGTGTGCGTACGATCCAAGCAATATATCGAATATGGGGGTTTTGGGATGATACGCCGATGGTCCGAATGCCGGGAACGCTATCCGTCGAGCTTAGCCTACTGGCGCGGATTTGGGACGATGTCCGTTGCATCATGCACTTGGCCGGACTGGGTTACGGCATTCCCTCCTGCACGCTCGCGGCCTCGGTCTACGAGGCCGCCAACACCGTCGGTTACATCGGCCAAGACGAAGGCCTCGCCGCTGAATGGCTAGTAAACTACGTGCCAGGCAAACAATTCCGCAGGATCAAACCACTGACCCGTGGCAGTCTCACGAACCACGGGTTTGAGTCACAGGAATTGGACGAGGTCGTAGGAAGAGCCTATGGGGGATATCGATTCCTTTGCAACTTCAAACATCCGTCGAAGTTTACCCTTCAGATCGCGAGAGTCGGCACTGAGCACCGCGATCTCGCCGCGCGGTATGGCCCCGATCTCACCAGATTAGGGGTGGCGGCGTGCGCCTGTGCGTTACGCATGTCGGCGAACTGGGCGAGATATGGCGGCGTGATGGTGCTTCAGCACGCGTGTAGCCATCCTGAGGCGTCCGGTTTGAAGGGCGACTTGCACGAAACGGCGGAGGGGATAGCCCTTGGAGAGTTGGAGCTCAGCCGATACGCCAAGGGTGACCCAGCCGAGTCCTTGATTCAGTAGACCAAAGCGCGCCTCATTGAGGGTTGAGGGGCGGTAAAACCACTCCGGGTGCAGACTCGGGAACTCGAGTAGGCGATGGAATGGGCCGAGCGATTGGAATGAGTTAGACTAATGCTTCACCGTGTATGGTGAATATTATAGAGAGGACGCCATGAGCAATGGAATTGCCCCGTTTACAACCGATCTTGAGGTCATTACCTTCGCAAAAAGATTTCTGGGCGGCCGAATTTCCGGCTTCCGAAAAGACGTTGCCATCTGTCTAACAGCCAACGAGAATCGCACATATGCATATTTTCCTGCTTTAATGACATGCGTTGGCTTCTTAGACTTGCTGAGCGGGCTATACTCTGGAAACATAATGACTCACGGGATTAAAGAACTTAACGATTATGCGAATAATTTCATGGATAGAACAAAATACACAACACTGAGTCTCGCAATTCTGTACGAGGGTTTTCGCCATAAGATAGCACATCTATCTCACCCTTATTTCGTGTTCGATACCGCGACGAAAGCAGGATTTCCAGGGCCGCGACGGCTAATTACATGGACCGTATATGCTAGCGATCGTGGCATGCCGATAGAGCTTATCTCGTATCAACAAAGGCAGCTCATGACGAAGACATATACCCCTTGGTTAGTTGAATATGACCATCGTGTAAGAATAAGTATTCACAGGATCAAGGTCGACGCCGTGAATTCCGTTTACGGTTCACGCGGCTATTTGCAGCGACTAGAAATTGATCGGAGAAGGCGAGAAAATTTCACGAAAGCTATGTTGCAGTTTTTCCCGGTATGACGGCGATAATCCGGTCATGCTTAACTCACCCGAGGTCAAGCGGTGGGTAGAATGATTTCATACCAAACGTAAAGCCGGAACGACCGACCTTTTAGACCAAGGCTGCGAGAGGTGGACAAGCGTCGCGCCGATACTCGATGAAACGGATGTAGACCTGCGGGCGGCGGTGGCCCCTGTAGAAAGGGGGTGGGCAGGTCATACACGGTCAGGTAGAGTCTTTTTAGGGAAGAAATACGATGACCTGTGCCTACTTAGACCCGCACGGGGGTAGTTGCCAGTTTCAGGACGGCAATTTGCTGGAATACAGGGGCGAGCCGATCTATTTCGGCGGCAAGTGGTGGTGTCGGTTCCACCTACCGGCCTGGGACGAAGACTGGAAAGTTCTCCGGGATGAATACGGCCCCAGTCCCAAGGGCCGATGGACCGGCGGCAAGGATGATGCCTTCGTGTCCACAGTTCGGACAATCATAAGCGAAAGCACAGAAGACGATCCAGCAATCTTGGTCGGGATCGTCTTGCCGTTGGGTTTCGATGGGACAGAAATGGGTCAGGTTTTCTTCACCATTCTTGATGATGCAAGCTTTGCACCGTATACGAGGTTCTGTGCCACCCAGTTCTTGGGAATGGCCTTATTCACGGGCGCTAGGTTCGGAAAAGGTATAGATTTTCAGGACGTTGTATTTGGAGATTCAGTTAATTTTATAGCCGCATCATTTGACAAACAGGCAAATTTTGATAATGTACGATTTAGAAAATATGTTGAGTTTGACGGCGCGGAGTTCGGCGGTTCTGTAAATTTCAAAAACGTTTGGTTTGAGGGTCAAGCGACATTCAATAATGCGACATTTCACGGTGACACATCGTTTCGAGACGCATACTTTGGAGGATCTATTTCGTTCCAAGATGCGCGCTTCTGTGACAGCGTGACCTTCGAATCCGGTTCTATTTTTCCATGGGAATCGAATGTGACTGAGCGCGCCAACATATTTCGCGTTGCGAGCTTTCACGGCACTATATTCGATAAAAATGTAAGTTTCAGCAATCGACAATTTCTAGAGCGGGTGGACTTCAGCGGCAGCATATTTGGTGGCATTCCGGATTTCCATGCTGCGGTACTGCATCAGGATACCGATTTCCAAGGCGCTTCGTTCAAGATATCGGAATGGGAAGACGATCAAGAGGCGGGCCGGGCGGAACGGGCCTATCGAACCCTTAAACTGGCCATGGCAGAGCAGCATGCCAGCAACGAGCAGGCCCGCTTCTTCGCCTACGAGCTCGAGTGCCTGCGCCAGCAACGATCCGCGCCATTCTTCTCGCGTTTGATGGCGCGCCTCTACAAGGACGGCTCCGACTATGGGCGCAGCATGGCGCGGCCCCTGTTCTGGTGGGGGTTGATGTTCGCGGTCGGGGCGGTTGCTTTGGCCCTCCTACAGGCGCTCGGCGGGACCGTGGCAATGGGGGACGCAGTGCTGGTAATGGTGGAGCAGACAGTGCGCCCATTCTTCGGGCTGCTTGAGGAGGGCTACACGCCGCCCGGCGAGATGAGGGCTCTTCGTCAGGCCTATCCAGTGCTCTTCCGTATCATTGTGGTCACCTATTCGCTGCTGGAGGTCGGCTGTGTGGCCCTGTTGGTGCTGGCGATTCGCCGCCAGTTTCGTTTGAGCTGACGACTGTTGCCGCCGGGGCGGATTGGCCGCGCCCGGCGTCCCGTCTAGAATGGCGGCCCCGACCCGCCCCAGGCCTGATCCCGAGCCGCCGAGCCCCCGAGCCCCCGAGCCATGAATCCCGACCCCCCTTCCGCCGGCGCCGAGGAGAGCAGCGCCGCCACCCTCGACGAGGCGGTGGCGCTCCACAAGGCGGGCCAGGTACGCGAGGCGCTGGCGCTCTACGATCGCGTCCTCGAGACGCGGCCCAACGACCCCCGCGCCCTCAACCTGAGCGGCGTGGCGAGCGTGCAGCTGGGCCAGCTCGGGCGCGGCGTGGCGTTCTTCGAGGCGGCGCTCGAGGCCAAGCCCGACTACGCGGAAGCCCACAACAACCTCGGCAACGCGCGCAAGGAAGCGGGCGAGCTCGAGGCGGCGGCCGCGGCCTATGGGCGGGCGCTGGAGCTCAGGCCCGATTACGGCGAGGCCCACTACAACCTGGGCGCCGTGCACGAGCGCCTGGGCCGGCTCTCCAAGGCGGCGGAGGCCTACCGGCGGGCCATCGCGCTGATGCCGGACGACGCCGACAGCCCTCACAACCTCGGCAACGTGCTCACCGACCTGGGCGAGCTCGAGGCCGCCGAGGCCGCCTACCGGCGGGCGCTCGAGATCGACCCTGAGCGCGCCGAGAGCTATCGCCACCTCATCGACCTCAAGACCTACGCCGCGCCCGACGGCGACCTCCGGGCCATGGAGGCGCTGCTGACCGCGCCCGCGCTGGACCAAGCCCAGGTGATGGAGCTCTGCTTCGCGCTCGGCAAGGTCTACGACGATCTGGGCGAGGTCGAGCACGCCTTCGCCGCCTTCGAGCGCGGCAACCGCATCCGCCGGGCGACGCTCGAATACGACATCGCCGAGCGCGAGGCCCGGGCCGAGCGGGTGATCGGGGTCTTCGACCGCGAGCTCCTGGCCCGCGCCAGGGGACGGGGCGCGCGCTCGGAGGCGCCGATCTTCATCGTCGGCATGCCGAGGAGCGGCACCACCCTCGTCGAGCACATCCTGGCCAGCCACTCCGCGGTGTGGGGCGGCGGCGAGCGCCGCGAGCTGAGCCGGGTCGAGCGCGAGCTGGGCCGGCTTTCGAGCTCGGGCCGGGATTACCCCGAGGTCGCCCTCGATCTCGGGGCGGACGACCTGGCCCGCCTCGGCGAGGGCTACCTCGAGGCGCTCAAGCAACACGCCTCGGGCGCGCCCCGCGTCACCGACAAGACCACGGCCAACTTCTGGCGCCTCGGCCTGATTCACCTGATGCTGCCCGAGGCGCGGATCGTGCACTGCCGACGCGAGGCCGCCGATACCTGTCTCTCGTGCTACATGAAGCTCTTCACCGAGGGCCAGAACTTCACCTACGAGCTCACCGAGCTGGGGCGCTACTACCGGCTCTACGAGCGCCTCATGGAGCACTGGCAGACGCTCCTTCCGGAGCAGATCATGGAGCTCCGCTACGAGGACCTGGTCGCCGACCAGGAGGCCGAGACCGGGCGCCTGCTGGACTTTCTCGGCCTCGCCTGGGAGGACGCCTGCCTCGCCTTCCACCGCACCCGCCGCGTGGTGCGCACGGCGAGCGGGGTCCAGGTGCGCCAGCCCATCCACGACCGCGCGGTGGGACGCTGGCGGCGCTACCGCCACCATCTCGGCCCGCTCTTCGAGGCGCTGGGCCCGGCGGCCTGACGCCCTCAGCTCGCCAGGCGGTCGACCATCCGGTAGTAGAGCGCCGCCGCCGGCAGGAACCAGGGCCGGCCGCTGTAGAACGGTCGGGTGGGGAAGTCGAGGCCGTCGAAGGCGGTGGCGCCCTCGGGCGAGCCCAGCACCTTGAGCCCGGTCTTGTGCCCGAGATAGGTCGCCATCACCACGCCCGAGCCGCAGTAGCTCATGGCGAAGTGGAGGCCGTCGCGCACCCCGGTGTGGGGCAGCTTGTCGAAGGAATAGGCGATGTAGCCCGACCACGAGTGGCTCACGCGCACGCCCTCGATCTCGGGGAACAACGCGGTCAACAGCTTATAGAGCTTAACGCCGCTGATCCGGGGATCGAGCTCGGCGATCGAGGCGCGGCCGCCGAAGACGATGCGGGTGCCGTCGGGCGAGGGCCGGTAGTAGACCAGGTTGATGCGGCTGTCGCCGAGCATGCGCCCCTTGGGCATGAGCCGCGCCATCACTTCCGGCCTTAGCGGCGCGGTGGCGATGATCGAGCTGGCGATGGGGATGAGCCGGCGCCGCAGCTCCGGCGTCGCCGGCGTGGTGTAGCCGTTGCTCGCGACCACCACTTCGCGGGCCGCGACGCGGCCGCGTGGGGTCTCGACCAGGAAGCGCTCGCGCTCGCGCACGATCCCGGTCACCGGGGTGTGGGCAAGCACCTTGACCCCTTCCCCCCGCACCCGGTCCAGCAGCCCCTGGTGATAGAGCGCGGGATGGAGGCCGCCGTGGTGGGCCATCACCCGCCCGCCATGGTAGAGCTCGGTGCCGACCTCGGCGTGCTGCTCGGCGCGGGGCACCATGTAGGTCTCGAAGCCGAACTCCTTGGCCAGCGTGTCGGCCTCGCGCCCCAGCACCTCGTAGCGCCCCGGCTTGTGGGCGCCGGTGAAGCGCCCGCTGCGGTGGAAGGCGCACTCGATCTGCTCGCTCTCGATGAGGTGGGCGGTGTAGTCGAGCGCCCTTTGGCCCTCCCCGATCAGCGCCGCCGCGCCGCCGCGGCCGTGGCGCCGGCGCAACGCGTCGAGGCCCAGCTTGAGGCTGTCGCCACACATGCCGCCGCTCCGCGAGCTGGCGCCGATGCCCGCCTCGCCGGCCTCGAGCACGACCACGTCACGGCCGCCGCGGACCAAGGTCAGCGCCGCCGAGAGCCCGGTGTAGCCGGACCCGACGATGGCCACGTCGGCGCCCTCGGGCACACCCTCCTCGGGCAGCGCGGGGCGCGGCGCCTCTTCCCACCAATAGGGCTCGAACTTGACGTCGTCCGCGAATATCGACCCGGTCACCGCGCCCGCCTTGAGACCCCTGCCGCTGAACCGCCCCAGCATGCCGAAGCGCCGCGATGAGGGCAATGGCTCTGGCCGGCCTGCAGCGGCGCGCTGCCGGGTGCGCCGCCGTATCGCGCTTGCCGCGGCGGGCCAAATGCCCGACAACTGCGTTCGCAGTCCGCCGGCGACGGCGCGGGCATCGGAATTTGGCCGGGAGGTCGATGTTGAGTCTGTCCAGGGCCAGGGCGCCGGCGCCGCAGTGCTTGCTGGTCGACAACGACGGCACGTTCCTCGATGTCAACGCCACCTGGGTCCCGGCCGCGGTGTCGGAGCCGGGCTGGTGGCCGGGCGGGGCTTCGCGCCCCTCGCCGACCGGGTCGTCGCCGGCGTCGCCGAGGTCCCGGGGTTGGTGAGCTGAGCGCGGCGCCGCATCCCGTCTCGGGCGGCGCTTCGGATCCGTCCGCGCGACGGGGTCACCTCCAGGCCATCGCCCTGATGGTGGGCACGGTGTTCTGCTTCGTGGTCATGGATGCCATGGCCAAGTACCTGATGCGCGACTACCCGGTGCCGCAGGTGGTGTGGGCGCGCTACGCCTTTCACCTCGCGGCCATGGTAGTGGTGCTCGCCCCGCGCCGCAGGCTGTCTTTCAGGACCGGGCGCCTGAGGCTTCAGCTCTTCCGCTCGATGGTGCTGCTGCTGGCCACGGTGCTCTTCTTCACCGGGCTTTCCTATATGCCGCTGGCCGACGCCAGCGCCCTCATCTACGTCTCGCCGCTGCTGGTGACGGCGCTCTCGGTGCCGATCCTGGGCGAGCGCGTGGGGCCCCGGCGCTGGGCCGCCGTGGTGGTCGGTTTCATCGGCGTCCTGGTGATCGTCCGGCCCGGCGCCGGGGTCATGCATCCGGCCGCCTTCCTGGTCCTCGGCACGGCGCTCTGCTTCGCCATCTACCAGATCACCACCCGGGTGCTGAGCACCACCGAGAACGCGCTCACCACGCTCTTCTACACCGCCGCCGCGGGCGCCTTTTGCACGACCCTCGCCCTGCCCTTCTTCTGGACGCCGCCGAGCGCCTTCGCCTGGGCGCTGATGGCCGGCGTCGGCCTGTTTGGGGCGTTCGGGCACTTTCTGATGATCCAGGCCTATCAGCGGGCGCCGGTATCGGTGCTCGCGCCCTACCTCTACACCCAGCTCATCTGGGCGGCGATCTTCGGCTACCTGGTCTTCGCCGACTTCCCCGACGCCTGGACCATCGCCGGGGCGGCTATCATCACCGCGAGCGGCCTCTTCGTGTTCTATCGCGGGAGTCGCTTCGCAGGGCGCTGAAAACGGCGCCGCGATGCCTGGACGCGCGGCTGGGATGCGCCTGTGCAACGCGCCTGTGCAACGCGCCTGTGGGAGGCGCCTGCGGGAGGCGCCGTTAACCCCTTCCCGTAACCTCGTATTTACCGCTTGAGCGCATCATTGACGGAGCCCGATTCCCGCGCCCAAGGGTCCGAGGAAGCCATGGTCGAGAGCGACACCGCCAGCAGAGAGGATAACCTACCCGAAAACCTGACGGCGCCCCGCGGCGGGGCGACGCGACGCCCACCACAGCGGAGCGAAGCCGGCGCCCCGACCCTCGGCGTATCGGCCGCGAGCGGCGCCGAGGATTCGGCGATTGCCCTCGACATCTCCTCGGCGCTCGCGTGCGGTAGCGGCTTCGAGAGCCTTACGGTGACGATCTTGGGCCTGCCCTCGGGCGCGACGCTCTCGGCGGGGCGCGACAACGGCGACGGCGCCTGGAGCTTGAGCGCCGGCGACCTCGATGGCCTCGCCATCACCCCGCCCGCCGACTCGGACGCCGACTTCACGCTCGCGGTCACGGCCACCGTCAGCGAGGCGGGCGGTGACAGCGCCAGCACCAGCGCCGGCCTTCAGGTCGAGGTCGCCGGTGTCGCCGAGGACATGCCGTCGCGGGGTGTCGCGGAGGCCTCGAGCGCCGCCATGAGCGCGATCTCGCTCCACGTCAGCTCGGCGCTCGCCGATACGGACGGCTCCGAGAGCTTCACCGTGACGGTTGCGGGCGTGCCCTCGGGCGCGGTGCTCTCGGCCGGCGTCGACAACGGCGACGGCAGCTGGACCTTGAGCGCCGGCGAGCTCGACGGGCTCACCATCACCCCGCCCGCCGGCGCCGGCGAGGACTTCTCGCTCGCGGTTACCGCGACCGCCCGCGAAGGCGGCGGCGATGTGCTCTCCACCACCGCCAACCTCGATGTCACGGTGAGCGGCGGCGGCAACGATATCGCGAGCGGCGGCCAAGGGGACGACGCGTTCGTCTTCGCCGAGGGCGGCGGCCGCGACAGCTTCTTCGGCGACAACGCCTGGCCCGATACCATCCGCCTCGACGCCAGCGACGGCGGCGCGGTCGGCGCAGGCTGGACCGTGGAGCTCAGCGCCGGCGGCGTTGTGGAAACCAGCGCCTCGTAATCTCGTTCCGGGCCAGGACGCGGCCGCTTCGCTCACCCCCTCGGACGGCCGTGAGATCAGCTTCGAGGGCGTCGAGAAGGTCGACGGGTAGGGCGCAGGCCCCTTGGTCTGCGTCCCCCGAATCGGCGCCGCCAGGGAAGCGGGGCAGTCACCGCCGATCGCACCCGCCGAGGTCGCCCCTAAAGCAGCCCCGGCGTTGGGCCGGGAGCGAGGCCCGAACCCGTGGAAAACGGTCTTCGAGCGGTGGGCGGGGCGTCAGGCGCCAAGACGCTGGACCCGGCGATGCAGGTCGCGCGCCCTGGCCACCAGCTCCCTGAGCACAGACGGTAGTTCGCCCACCTTTTTTGGCGGCTCCGCCCAGCCGTCGTCCCAGGAGGCAACGCGAAACACCTCGGTCCCATCACGTGAGGATGCGTACTCGCCGGCGCATTCCGCCTTGCACGCCGCCAACCAAGCGACGATCTCGAGTAGCCGCACGGTGAGCTGAGAGGTGGCGCGGGTGATCCCTTGGCGCTCGGAGTCCGAACGGTTGACGACGCCGACGGCATTGTTGGCGCAGAGGTAGTGCCGTGCTTCGGCGACCAGGGCGAGGGCCTCGCCGTAGGTGCTGTCGATGAGCGCGGTGTCCGGCTGGCGCAGCAGTTGTAAGTCTCGATTGTCGGGCATATGGGGCGGTCCCTAAGGCGCTGCCGGGGCGGCGCCCCAAGCCGATACGGTAGCCGATCCGCCTAGAGAGCGGCCGATTTGAGAAACTTCTCGACCTCGCCCTTGAGCGCTTCTGAGTGGCGTGACAGCTCGCCGGCGGCCGTCAGAACCTGGTTGGCGGAGGTATTCGACTCCTTCGCGGCCTCGGTCACGTTGGTGATGTTGGAGGAGACCTCCTTGGTGCCGTTCGCCGCTTCCTCTACGTTCCGCGTGATCTCGGCGGTCGCCGCCGACTGCTCCTCGACGGCAGAGGCAATGGCACTGGCGATCTCGTTGATCTGGTTGATGATCTGGGCGATCGATTCGATCGCTGAGACGGCTCCGACAGTGGCGTTCTGAACATCGGTGATCTGAGCCGAGATCTCCTCGGTCGCCTTGGCGGTCTGGTTGGCCAAGCTCTTGACCTCGGAAGCCACCACCGCGAAGCCCTTGCCGGCGTCGCCTGCGCGGGCGGCCTCGATGGTGGCGTTGAGCGCCAAAAGGTTGGTCTGGCCGGCGATTTCATTGATCATTTGAACCACCTCGCCGATCTTGTTCGCCTGGTCGGCCAGCGCCTGCATGATCTCGTTGGTGCTGTTCGCCTCGCTCACCGCCTTGCCGGCCATCTCGGAGGATTGCGACACCTGGCGGCTGATCTCGGCGATCGAGGAGCTCAGTTGTTCCGCCGCGGCGGATACTGTCTCGACGTTCGCCGACGCCTGCTCCGAGGCCGCCGCCACGGCCGTGGACTGACGGTCGGTTTCCTCGGCGATCGAGGCCAGCGACTGTGCCGTCGACTCCATCTCGGTGGAGGCCGAAGCCACCGCCTCAACCACCACGTTGACCCCGGACTCGAAGTCCTCGATCAGCTTCACCTGCTCGGTGACGACCGCCCACGACAGCATCGGTCCCAAATACTGGCCCTGCTTGTCGATGATAGCCGCGACATCGAGGGCAAGCGTCTCCTCGCCCAGCTTGATCTTGGTCTTATAGGGAAGGTTGCTGGGGTCGGCGAGGCGCTTCCGCTGAACCGAAGGGTTCTTGTGGAAGATGTCGAAGCACTGGCCCAGCACCTCGTCGGCGGGCACGGGCAACAGGTGCTCGACCGCCTTCAACGTCGTGACGCTGGTCTTGTTGATGTAGGTGATGGTGAAGTCCTCGGGGTCCGCCATCATGATGTTGATCGGCATGTTGTCGACCATCTCCTTGAGACGCGCCTGTTCGGCGTCGGCCTTGACCTTCTGGGTAACCACGGTCCAGGTCAGCATGGCGCCGATGTATTCACCGTCCCGGTCCCGCACCGCGGTGACCAGCAAATCGAGAATCTCTTCGCCCAGCTTGATCTGGGCCTTGTATGGCAGGTTATTTGGATCGCCCAGGATACGGCGTTGGTGCGAAGCGTCCTTGTGGAAGATGTCGATGCATTGGCCGACGAGCTGGTCGGCCTTCACCGGCAACAGGTGCTCGAGCGGGCTCAAGGTATCGACGCTGGTCTTGTTGACGTAGGTGATGGCGAAGTCCTTGGGATCACACATCATGACGTTGACCGGCATGGTCTCGACCATCTGTTGCAGCCGGAAGGTCTCGGCGTCAGCCTTGATCTTCTGGGTGACAATGCTCCAGGTCAGCATGGCGGCGATGTACTCACCGTCCTTGTCCCGCACCGGCGACACCAGCAGGTCGAGGATCTCTTCGCCCAGCTTGATCTGAGCATTGTGCGGCAGGTTGTTGGGATCGCTCAGGAGCCGGCGCTGGTGCGACGGGTCCTTGTGGAAGATGTCGATGCACTGGCCGACGAGCTGGTCGGCCTTGACCGGCAACAGGTGCTCGAGCTGGCTCAAGGTGTCGACGCTGGTCCTGTTGACGTAGGTAATGGTCAGGTCCTTGGGGTCGCACACCATGACGTTGACCGGCATGCTGTCGACCATCTGCTCGAAGGCAGCGAGGCGGGTCGCGACGTCATCGTCCGCGCCCGACTGGGCGGCGCCAGCCATCGAGCCCTCGGAAAGAGGCTCGACCTTGGCCGGCGAGCCCGAGACCGCGTCGAATCGAGCTCTAATCTTTTGGGCATACGACATGTTCACTGCTCCTGCACAGGTGCGGTTGAGGGAAACGCGTTCCGAGCGTTGATGGCGGGATCTCTGGGGCCGCCCGGCGGGAGGGCAGCCGTCCGGCGGAGGCCCGCCAGATCCAGAGCTTTCGAGCGGCCGCGCCGGCGACCATGCCGAGCGCGGTCAGCCGCGGGAGGTCGCAATTCTGTATTGGCCATAGGGTTTATCATAATGCGTCTCATTCACAGCTCCTGCTCAGATTCCCCCCTCGGCCACCGGCCGCCAGCAGCCCCGGTGAGGTGGCCTGTGACGGCATGAGGTTCCTGTTCAGGCGCAAGGTCTTAGGTATTTAGGCGCAAGGTCTTAAGAAAACGTAAAAAATTTTAGACAAACGCAGGCATCATCCTGCGACCATCGGGTGGCCTGTGGAGAATGGCGCCTATCCCGAACGGGTTAGGCCGAGGAGCGGTCCGCTCGGGTTCCTGGGCCGCCGTCCACGTCGTGCCCCGGCTGCCGGCCCCTGGCGATGTGGTGCTGACAACAGCCTCGACCATCGTCGTTCCTGGCGCAGGCCCCTCCCGAGCCGGGGACGAGGGCGGGGCCGGCTTAGGTCGGCAACATGTGGGAACGGCACATGGCGATGGTGCTAAGCCCTGGCTTGCCGGCGATCCCCTCCGCGGCGTCGGGCGCGGCGACGCCCGGGCCATTGCATGGCGGTTCGGCCAGACCGTCGCCTTGGGGCGGACAAGGTCGCGCCGGCCGGCGCACGCGGCGCCACGCTCGGGTGCGGTATCCTGTGGGAAACGCTGCGCGGCCGCGCAGCGTCATTGCCTCAGGCTGTGGGGCTCGACACGCGCCTGGCGTTGGCCGCGCGCCAGACTCGGGCGATGCAAGAAAATTGAGGGTCGCCGACCTCCGGGTCGGGTCTTGAGCCGCCGCACGGCTGCACCGCCAGGAAGGTCCGCTCTCGGAGGCTGAAGGGGAAGGAAGAGGTCGAAAAGCGGGCGCTGCCGCTCTTTGTTCCGCGCTCTGGGGCAGAGCGATCGTGGCCGCGATGTGACCGGGGAGTCTGGATATAGCCGAACCCGGACGTCTCACGCACTCCCGTATCGCATAGATTTCCGGATTGCGATTGGTAATTCTTGCCTAGATTCCGCTCTCGGCCAGCGGCCGCCCATAGCCTGCCCTCAAGGAGGCCCGGCGTCGGGCCGGGTGCGAGGCCCGAGCGCGTGGAAAACGGTCTTCCGGCCGTGGTCGGCGTCAGGCGCCGAGCTCCCGGACGCGCTGGTGGAGATCGCGGCCCTGGGCGACGAGCGCGGCCAGGTCGGGCGAAAGGTTACCCTCGGCACCGCCGGGCACCGCCTGCCACTCCTCATCCCAGGGCGCCACGCGGCAGCCCGCTCCGGCCGCCTGCTCGGCCGAGATCTCGCCGCCGCGGACCGCCTTTTGCGCCGCCAGCCAGGAGACGATCTGGAGCAGCCGCGCCGTGAGGTGCGAGGTGGCGCGGGAGGCGCGACTGCGCTCCTCGCCCGAAAGCTGGTTCCCGTCAGCGCTGCCGTTGACGGCGACGAAATCCCGCAGGCGCGAGGCGAGCGCGACGGCCTGGTCGTAAGCCTGGTCGAGCCGCGCGGAGTCGGAATCGGTCGCCCGGGAGCGAGGGTTGCGATCGCCGGTCATCCTTTTCACCTTTCCCATTGCGGCCGCGGCATAAGACCGCGGCCGCCCCTTAAGACGTCGGCGGGGCGGCGCCCGGATCGCCACCCCGCGCCCAAGTCGTGATCGATAGCCTCAAACTTGGTTCAGGAATTGCTCGACCTCGCCCTTGAGGGTCTCGGAGTGGCGCGACAGCTCGCCAGCGGCCTCGAGCACCTGGCTCGCCGAGGTGCCGGTCTCGTTGGCGGCCCCGGTGAGGTGGCCCGTGGCGGCATGAGATTCCTGCACTAGACGCAAGTTCTTAAGAAAACGTAAAAAATTTTAGAGAAACGCATGGATCATCCCGTTACCATTGTTTGCTGCGCCGGATCGCTCCTACATCGGATTGCGTAGGCTGCGGAACCGCATGCTCCGGCCGACCGGTGGTCTCATGCAGGGCGGAGCATTCGGTGGCGGTGAGGAGTGGGGATCGGTTGCCGTCCCCGCTGCTCGTCCTGTCGGGCCTTTCACGGGGCGAGCGTCACGGCGGGCCTGGCCCGAGAAGACGGGATGTGGGAGCGGCTCATGATGACATCGACAAGGGTTGGCGTAGCCCTGACCCTCGTCTCGGGGTCGGGCACGCCAGCGCCCGGTCCCTTGCCCGGCGATCGGCCGACCGGGCCCGCGGCGATCCCGGCAGCGGCGGCGCCGAGCCGCTCGAAATCGGGCCAACAGGACGGAGGCGATCAATGATCGGGCTCAACGTCAACGCTCAATTGGGGCGCTCTCCGATG
This sequence comes from uncultured Alphaproteobacteria bacterium, assembly GCA_965371625.1. GTDB lineage: Bacteria > Pseudomonadota > Alphaproteobacteria > CBDUZE01 > CBDUZE01 > CBDUZE01. Next base: position 21,635 of record CBDUZE010000014.1, on the reverse strand, counting down.
ACGCTTTTCGCGCTGAGCATCGCGGTGGCGGTTACGGTGTACGCCTTCGACCTGAGGATGCCGCTTGGCGTCGCGGGTGGCGTACCCTACGTCGGCCTCGTGCTCCTCGGCCTCTGGGCGCCGTGGCGTCGCTACGTTTTCGTCTTGGCTCTGGCGGCAACCGTGCTTATCGCTCTCGGCTACCTCCTCTCACCTCCTGGCGGCACGCCTTGGGTGGTCCTGACGAACCGATATCTGGCCCTGATCGCGGTCTGGGTAACCGCGGTCCTGGCCAACCACCACAAGGGGACCGAAGAGGCCCTGCGGCTGGCCCGCAACGATCTGGAAGAACAGGTCCGGGAGCGCACCGCCGAGCTCCGCAAGTCCAATGAAGCGCTGCGCGACGAGGTCGCGGAGCGCCGGCGCGCCGAGGAATCGCTGCGCCAAAGCGAGCAGCGCCTGAGGTTGATCGCCGACGCCCTTCCCGTCGTGATCGTCTACTTCGACGCCGACCTTCGCTATCGCTTTCTCAACGAGACCCATCGCCAGTGGCAAGGCGTCGATCCGGAGGAACTGATCGGCAAGCACATTGGCGACTTCGTGAGTGCCGAGACTTTCGCCGTCTTGCGACCGCACCTCGAGGCTGCCTTGTCGGGCGAGAGGGTCGCCTTCGAGACCGAGCTACCCTACGCGACAGCCGGCAACCGCAACGTCCACATCACCCTCGTGCCGCATTTCGGCGTCGCGGACGAGGTCACGGGCGTCTATGGCTTGGCCATCGACATCACCGAGCGCAAGGCGGCCGAGGCGGCGCTTCGCGAAAGCGAGGCGCACCTCCGTGGCATCATGGACAACGTGGCCGACGGCGTCGTCACCGTGGATGAAGGCAGCCATGTCGAGTCCTTCACCCCCGCCGCGCAACGGATGTTCGGCTACAGCGCCGCGGAGGTGATCGGACGCGACGTTGCAATCCTGATGACCGAGCCGGATCGCAGCCGGCACGGTGCTTACGTGAGCGACTACCTGACCACCGGAAAGAGCAAGATCCTCGGGATCGGCGCGCGCGAGGTCACCGGACGGCGCAAGGATGGCTCGACGTTCCCGCTCGAGATCACGGTCGGCGAGATGTCGTCGGACGGCAAGCGCAGGTTCGTGGGCGCCCTGCGCGACATCACCGAGCGCAAGGGCGCCGAGGCGGCACTGCGGGCAGCGAAGGAAGAGGCCGAGCGGGCCAATCGCGCCAAGTCCAGGTTCCTCGCCGCCGCAAGCCACGATCTCAGGCAGCCGTTGCACGCCCTGGGACTGTTCGCCTCGGTGCTCGCCGGCAAGGTCCGGGGCGAGGGAAACCGGCGGCTGGTGCAAAAGATCGGCGCCTCCCTCGAGGCCCTCGATCGCATGTTCGGCGCCTTGCTCGACATTTCGAGGCTCGAGGCGGGCGTGATCACGCCCGCGGTCGAGGATTTCCGCGTCCGCAACTTGCTCGAACGGATGACCGACCAATTCACGCCGCAGGCAGACGAAAAGGGCATCGAGTTCCGTGTGGTCGCTTGTGGCGCGGTCGTGCGCAGCGATCCCGCGCTCCTGGATCGCATCCTGCGCAACATGATTTCGAATGCGGTCCGTTACACCGATTCAGGACGCGTGCTGCTCGGCTGCCGGCGCCGCGGCGCGGCCCTCAGGATCGAAGTCTGGGATACCGGCCCGGGGATTCCGGAAGCCCAATTGTCTGAAGTGTTTCAGGAGTTCGAGCGTCTCCCCCGCGGTGGCGGGGATCAGGGCGACGGTCTCGGTCTCGGCCTCACCATCGTCGAGCGGATGTCCCGATTGCTGGGTCATTCCACTTACGTGACCTCGGTCCCCGGCAAGGGGTCGATGTTCGCCGTCGAGGTTCCATGTGGCGGAGCGAAAGCCAAGGGCCGCCGGCGCCAGAGCCGGACCGCTGACGATGGAGTCGACGTCGCCGGTGCGAGGATCCTCGTTCTCGACGACGAAGCCTGCGTTCTCGAGGGCACCGTGCGGGTGCTGGAGGAGTGGGGCTGCCGCGTCCGTGGCGCGCGATCCATCGAGGAGGCCCTGGCCGGGCTTGCCGTGTTCGGCGGCCCCCCGAACTTGATCATCGCCGACTACCGGCTCGGCCAATCGATGACCGGCAGCCGCGCCGTGGAGCGCATTCAGGCCGAGCTCGGGGCCGAGGTTCCCGCCATCATCATAACCGGCGACACCGCGCCTGCTCGACTGCGCGAGGCCCAGGCGAGCGGCCACGAGCTGCTTCACAAACCCTTTCCGCCGGATCGGCTGCGCCGCATTCTCGTCGAGGTCTTGCACGACAAGTCGTGGCCCACGCGGCGGACGGCGCCGAAGAGGTGCGTGACGGGCGCCGAGTGACGGTGCGAGGCCCCCGGCCGCCGCGCCGCCGCGGCGGCGCCCATACTCGATTAGGTGGCCTGAGTGCGAGCCATCTCGGTGGCCGCCAACACCGCCTGGGTTCGGTTCTTCACCCCCAGAGCCTTGAGGATTGCGGTGACATGAACCTTGACCGTCCCCTCGGCGAGGCCGAGTTCGTTGGCGATCTCTCGGTTGGACTTGCCCGTGCCGAGCTCGTCCAGGACATCGCGTTGGCGAGGCGTGAGAACGTCCTGGCGAATCCTGGTCGCTCCAGGCCTTGCGCCTTCGGCTCCCCCGGGTCTTTGCGCGGCCGCCGTCTCGGCCTCGGTCAGCAACGCGGGCGGCAGATAAATGCCGCCGGCGAAGACCAGCCGTAGGGCGCTCAACATTACCTTGCTGCTCGACGATTTCGGTATGAATCCGCTGGCGCCGCACTCCAGGGCCCGGATTATGTCGTTGCGCTCCTCCAGCATCGAAACCACCACTAGCGCGGCGTCCGGCAGGTTGTTCCGGAGCTCCTTCAAGCCTTCGAAGCCGTCCTCGCCGGGCAGCAAGAGGTCGGCGATGACAAGATCAAACTTCTTCTGTTTGCGCGAGATTTCCCGCGCCCGCCCGAAGCTCTCGGCCTCGACCACCGTTACGCCGTTGCCCAGCCCCTCGAGGATGAAGCGAAGTCCTTCGCGGAATAACTGGTGATCGTCGACGATGAGAATGTCGATGCCATTTAAATCACGCAATGGGGCCCCTGCTGCCGTGCCCTCTCGCGAGCGCCCGGCCGGCGCCTTGATTCTCGTCATACCGCGTCATCCTCCGCCAGTTAGAACGAGCGACCGGCCGCCTTTGTCGTCATCATCATCGCGACGGCCAGCCCGCAGCCGTGATTACCTAACCAATTAACGACCGCACAGTATAGGCGAACTCATTTGCCTTTGCATACAATGGTACGATCAAATGCCGGATTTCGGGCGGGTCCTAGGCCGAAAGCGGCACAAACCCCGATCCTCGCGACCGCTCCGGGACCCGACGCGGGAAAGCGGCGGGTCTCGTCACGCGTCATTTTTGGCCTTCCGGGCCCAGCAGCTTCCACCAAAACATTCCGATTCACGAGCAGACGGCTCTTCGAGCGTCAGCGGTGATCTCGCCTTGGCAATTCGGCGGCTGCCGTTGGCCGGCTACCTCCGCCTGCTCGTCGTTCCCGAATTTCGCGACGGCAATAACCCTCATCGCTTTAGGACTAATGCAAAAGACTTATTTCACATTTTGCACGACCTTTGATATAAATTCGTTAACGCCTCCCATTGGGAAGGTGAGCGCGGGGTCGGCACTTTCCCCCCTAGTGTCGGCCCCGTCGCACGGTGTGCTCCCAGCATCGACCGCGAACTGCAAATTTTTCTTGCCTTTCGGCAAGGCTGTTTTTCGCCCCTGACGGTCTCTCCATTTCTCACCGGCGGCGTAAGCAATTCTCCCCACCAAGCAATGCCAACGAGGTACGGCGGCAACGCCATTCTCGCATTCGAACCTCTGATACCATGGAATAATTGAGAGAATTCCGGTGGCCGGGCTTGCAAGTCCCGCGCCGAAGGCAGACACCCGGGTTGGGGAGGCCCGCAGGCGACGCCACCAAGCAGGCCCGGTATGGTCTTGCCGCGGGCCAGCGTCTTGCCGACGCTGGCGGTCGTTCTGGGTGCGGCGTTGTCGTTTGGGGCGTTCTTTGCCGCCCAGAGCCTCGAGCGCGAGCACGGCAGGGCGGTCTTCGAGCGACACGCCGAAAACGGCATCTCGATCCCGTACCTCCAGGTCGGCCGAGAGCAGAGGTGTGTGCCGCGAAAGCCGGGGCGCACCCTCAGCACCCGGATTGGTCCGTGGGTTGGGTTGCTCATAGCCAAGTCGGCCCGATAAGGGTCGGAACCCGACCCAGCGCGCCGGTTGACCACGGGAAGCGTGGTGCCAACGCCCTTCGGGCTACCACCTTCGGCAACCGGCGCAAGCCATCTGGGGGATCTCGGTTAAGATTTTCGTAAGGCCCGACCCGGAGCGAGGCGCTCAGTCCACGATCAGGGCGCTGAAGATGTTGGAGAAGTCGTCGGTCCAGGTTCCGGCCTCCGGGGCGCGAGGAAGCGGGCGCCAGCGGGGATCCGCCGCCAGATCGCGCAAGTCTTCCGGGCGCCGCGCCAGCACCGCCCAATGGGAGGGATACTTGAACTTCTGTCGCTCGGCCGGAGTGGGCGTTCGGTCGAAGCGGTGCAGGCCGGCGAGGCCGAGATCCGCGGCCACGTTGCCGAGGACCGGTGCCAGGCTGACGTAGTTGTTGGTGATGTGGAAAATCAGCACGCCCCCCGTCTCGAGCTTGGACAGGTAGAGTTGCAGCGCCTCACGCGTGAGCAGATGCACCGGCACCGAGTCCGAGGAGAAGGCGTCCAGCACCATCAACCGGTAGTGACGGTCGGGCGCCTCGCGCAAGCGCAGGCGGGCGTCGCCGAGGATCACCTCGGCTTCGGGCGCGCAGTCGCTCAGGAAGGTGAAATAGCGCTCGTCCCGCGCCACCCGCTCGATGGCCGGGTCGATCTCGTAGAAGGTCCAGCTTTGTCCCGGCCGAGCGTAGCAGGCGACGCTTCCCGCGCCGAGGCCGGTGGCCGCGATTCGGGCGCCGTCCAGCGTCGGATCGAGCGTCGTCATGGCTTGGCCCAGCGGACCGGTCGGAAAGTAATAGGCGAGGGGAATGCGGCGTCCGGCGGGGTCGAGGCTCTGCACCCCGTGGACGGTGGTGCCGTGGTAGAGCATGTGATAGCCCCGCTCGACGAGGTGCGAGACCTGAACCACGCCGAAGAAGTTGCGCTCGCGCACCAGCGTGCTCTTGCCGCCCTGCGCCCAGGTGAGGGCGACGGCGAGCACCGCGCTCACTCCGAGCCCGAAGCGAAGGGGGCTCAATCGGAAGCTGTAGAGCCCCATCCCCACCGTCACCGAGACCGCCACCAGCCCCCATGTGCCGAGCAGCGCGGGCCGACTATCGGTCGCCTCGATGACGCCGAGGAGCGCGAGCCCGAGCGCCGCCGGCAGCGCCAGGTCCCACCAGTTCCAGCGCCGCGCCCGCGCCAGGAAAGGTCTGAGGCCGCTGGCCAGTGCCAGGGCCAGCGGATACTCGATCACCGACTCGAAGACGACCGGGGCAACCAGGGCGTTGAACACGCCGCCCAGGAGGCCACCCACCGACATCCACAGGTAGAACTCAGTGAGGTGTGCGGCGCTCGGGCGCCGCGCCGCCAGTTCTCCGTGGCACACAAGCGCGGTGAGAAAGAAGGCGACCAGGTGCATCGAGTAGACCACGGGGATCGGCTTGACCGCCCCCCACAGCATAATGATCACCAGCGGCAGCAGGATGAAGGGTTGCAGTCGCACCGCCGCGGCATGGGGAACGACGGGTCGGCGCGAGAACACGATCACGTAGGTGAGCAGGTAGAGCGCCAGCGGGATCACCCACAGAAGGGGTACGGCCACGAAATCCGTCGTCAGATAGGTGGTGACGCCCAACAACAGGCTCGATGGCGCGAAAGCCAGCACCACCCAATGCAGGCGGCGGCGCCATTGGATGACCTCGACCCCATCGTCCCTCGCCGCAGGCCGGCTCCAGGCCCGCCCGCCGGCGGCGGCTGCTCGGGGCAGGTCATGGCGCCACATGACGGCCGCGCAAAGCACTATGAGGATACCCAGCAGGCCGTATATCACGGCCCAAAGCAGGTTTTGCTCGCCGAGGCGCAGCAGGGGCTCGGCCAGCACCGGAAAGGCCATCAGCGCGAGGATGCTGCCCAGGTTGCTGGCGGCATAGAGAAAGTAGGGATTGTGGGCGTCGGGGTGATCGCTGTGGGCGAACCACCTTTGCAACATGGGCGCGGTGGCGGCGATGACGAAAAAGGGCGGGCCAACCGACACCGAAAGTAGTCCGATCAGCCAAAGGATCGGGTTGCGGTCGGTGGGTGGCTGCAGGTCCGCCGCGACCGTTACGGGGAGGACGAGCAACGCGGCGAGGAAGATCACCCCGTGCAGCGCCGCCTGGCGACGCGCGCCGAGCAGCCGCGTGGTGGCGTGGGCATAGGCATAGCCGGCGAGAAGCGCGGCCTGGAAGAACATCATCGCCGTGTTCCAGACCGCGGGCGCGCCGCCCAGCAAGGGCAGCACCATCTTTCCGAACAGGGGCTGGATCCAGAACAGCAGGGTGGCGCTCACGAACAACGTGACGGCGTAGAGCACCACCACCGCGTCAGGCCCAAAGGCGTGGCGGGACGGGTTCGAGGTTGCCATCCCGTTACGGCCTCAGCCGGCGCGCGCGAGGAGCAGGACAAGAATCAACGGCCACGAAGACACCTCGGTCCGCTGGCCCGGAACGAAGGCGGCGACCGCCGCGACCCACATGACGACGAGCGCCAGGCGCTCGCCCCGAAGCCAGCCCCGCTCGCGGCCTTCCCAAGCCGTCGAAGCGAAGGGCAACGCCTGCGTCGCCAGGTCGTAAAACTGAGCGTATGGCGTCTAATCGAATAATTAATGGAGAACCGCGACCTATGACGTGCCGCGGCCCCCGAGACACATCTGGGAGCAAAGGCCGGGGCATGGTGGCCAAGTCCTCAATAGCCCGATAGGCCTTTGTCAGCGCCCTGGAGTCTCACCGCTTCCCTGGTCGCGAAACCATCCCGCCGAGGTCTCCTGACCCGCCGCCCGTCAACGCCGATAGGCGCGGTAGATCGGCCGCGGAACGGCAAACATAAACCTTCTATAAACGTGTTGCCGCTAGATTTCCAACTAAGCGGCGTGTGGTTCCGGCGCGGCCCGAGTCCGGAGCGGCAAACACGACCCCATGATCACGACGGAAGCAAAGAGATGACGCAAACATCCGCGACCGCCCAGGCAGCGGTGGAGAAGCGCGGCGCGCCGCGCGAGAACCTCTCGGATTGGCTGGTCTGGATCGCCGGCAAGACCTATCCGTTGAAGAACTGGAGCGACAGCGGTTTCCTGGCCGCCTCGTGCGACTTCGAGACCGAGGTCGGCGCTGTGCTGGACCTCACCTTCTCGGTCCCGGCCGACACCAGGTTCGAGTTCAGTTGCCAGGCAACCGTCGTTCGGGTGGATCCGGAAAGGCACGAGCTGGCCGCCACCTTCGCGGCGTGAGTACCGACTCGCGGCGCCCCCACCGATCGAGCGATAACGGCACGTCGAGGGGCCGGGAATAGGCCGGCGATCGACCCCGCGCGGCGCCCAACGCGCGCGCGATCGGGAGGGCTCGTCCGGGCCCCCTCGTCGCCCATCGACCGCTCGTGCCGCGGCTATTTGGCCTCACCGTTGATTCGGCCTAGACTGCGCCGGCCACCGCTGCCCGCGGGGCGCCCGGATAGCGGCGCGGCCGCGAGCGGTGGCGCCGAGGTCCGCAATAAAGCGAGGAGAGGATTTCCCATGACGACGAGACCCCGCCCAGCGCTCCTGCTGCTCGCCACGCTCATGATCTCGAGCACGGCGTCGCCCGTCTTGGCCCACACCTTTGGCGCCGCCGGCGCCGGATTGAACGCGGGCCTCGCTCACCCGTTTCTCGGCCTCGACCACCTCCTGGCCATGGTCGCCGTCGGTCTATGGGCGGCGCAGCAGGGCGGCGCCGCGACCTGGCGCGTCCCAGGGGTCTTCGTCGCCGTGATGGCCGTGGGCGCCCTCCTCGGCCTGGCCGGCGCCCCCCTGGCGGCGGTCGAGTTCGGGATCGCCGGCTCGGTCCTGCTGTTCGGGGTTCTGGTCGCATTGTCGGCGCGGCTCCCCGCCGGCGCGGGGATGGCGCTGGTCGGTTTCTTCGCCCTCTTCCACGGCCACGCCCATGGCACCGAGCTCGCCATGACCGCGGCACCCGCGCTCTACGGACTAGGGTTCCTTGTTGCCACCGCCTCCCTGCTCGGCGCCGGCGTCGGCGCCGGGCTCGTCGCCCGTCACCCAGCCCGGCCGGCCTCCGACGCCTGGCTGCGCACCGGCGGCGCGGTGATCGCCAGCGCCGGCGCGGCCCTGGTCCTGGGCGCGTAAGTCACCCCGGATCGGCCGCCGGCGGTCCATCGGCGGACCGAGGGCAACCGAGGGACGGGCGCTCCGGTCCTGATGACGCCACGCCGTGCGCGTCCTGGTCCTTCAACATATCGCGGTCGAGCATCCCGGGGTTTTCCGGGATTTCCTGGCCGAGGACGGGATTCCCTGGGACGCGGTCGAGCTCGACCAGGGCGAGGAGATTCCGCCGCTCGGCGGCTACGATGTCCTCTGCGTCATGGGCGGCCCCATGGATACCTGGCAGGAGGATGCCTATCCCTGGCTGGTGGCCGAGAAGCACGCCATCCGCGAGGCCGTTCGCGAGCGCGGCATGCCGGTCCTCGGCATCTGCCTCGGGGCCCAGCTCCTGGCCGAGGCGGTGGGCGGCGAGGTCGGCCCGATGGTGGCGCCGGAGATCGGCGTCCTCGATATCGAGCTGACCGCCAAGGGCCGCCAGGACCCGCTGTTCGCCGGCTTCGCGAGCCGGCTCGAGACCCTACAATGGCACTCTTATGAGGTTACCCGGCTGCCCCCCGACGGCCGCGTGCTGGCGCGCAACGCGGTCTGCGCGACGCAGGTGTTCGCGGTCGCTGCGACCGCCTACGGCATCCAGGGCCACCTCGAGCAGACCGCGCGCACGGTGCCGGAGTGGGGCCAAGTGCCCGAGTACGCGGCGGCGCTCGAGGCAGCGCTGGGCCAGGGCGCGCTCGAGCGGTTGGAGGCCGAGATCTCGAGCCGCCTCGAGGGCTTCAACAGCGCCGCGCGCCGGCTCTACGACAACTTCATGGGGCTCGCCGCCCGGGGACCTGCGGCGGCATCATGAATCCGGCCCTGTGGGGCGGCCTCAGCGCCCTGTCGCTCGGCACCGCCGACTTCGCCGCCCGCTTCTCGAGCCGCGCCATCGGCCACGCCAACGCGCTCCTCGGCATGCTCGTCGTGGGCGCTGCCGTGCTCACGGTATGGGCCTACTTCAGCGACGCGGCGCTGGTCTGGGAGCCCTCCGGCTACTGGCTGCTGGCACTCAACGGGGTCGCCATCACGGCGATGACGCTGCTGCTCTACCTCGGCCTGGCGCGGGGCCCGATCAGCATCGTCGCCCCCATCGTCGCCAGCCACCCGGTGCTGGTGGTCGCATTCTGGGTGGCGCTGGGCGCCGAGCCCGGCCCGATCCAGTGGCTGGCGATGGCGGCGACGGTGCTCGGCGTGGTGATCGTCGCGCGCTCCACCGGGCACTACCAGAAGAACGGCGTGATGAGCGCCGCCCACTTGAGGACCACCGTACTGATCGCCTTCGCCGCGGCGTTGTTCTACGCCGTGGCGCTGCTCGCCGGCCAGCTCGCGGTGCCCATCTACGGCGCGCTCCAGACCCTGTGGCTGGGGCGCCTGGCGAGCCTGGCCGCGCTGCTGATCTACTTCCTGGCGCGCCGCGAGCGGCCCAGCCTGCCGCGGCGCTGGTGGCCGTTCCTCGCCGCCCAGGGTCTCCTGGACGCCGGCGGCTTCCTGTTCCTGTTCCTGGGGAGCGGCGGTCCCGGCGCCGAGATCGCCGCCGTCACCGCGTCGGGCTTCGCCGCCGTGACGGTGCTGCTCGCCCGCCTGGTGCTGCGCGAGGCGATGAGCGGGGTGCGATGGGGCGGCATGCTGCTCGTGTTCACGGGCATCGCCTTGCTTTCGGCCCAACCTTGACCGCTGATTCAGGCCCGATCTAGGGTGGTCTCCCGCCCGCTGGCGCGCCGCCCACCCCTGCCGCCATCCCGATCCAGCACGAGCGCGCGATGAAGTTCGGACTGTTCAATCTGATGACCATGCGCGAGCGCGCCGAAGGCGGCAAGGAACGGCTCTCGGCCTGAGGCCGAGGGCCCGGTCTTCACCGCGAGGGGAAAGCGGCGTGAGCGAAGCGATTCTTGCGCCTGACTTCAAGGCCCAGCCCTACTGGTGGGAGGCGGCGCCGCGGCCCGAGCCGACCGAGGCGGCTTGGCCTAAGCGCGCCGACGTGGCGGTGGTGGGCTCGGGCTACACCGGGCTCTCGGCGGCGCTCACCCTGGCTCGCGCCGGGCGCCACACGATCGTGCTCGAGGCCGGCCTCCCGGGCGAGGGGGCGAGCTCGCGCAACGCCGGCTACGTCGGCCGCAGCCTCTATTACAAGCTGCCGGAGCTCGCCCGCCGCGTCGGCCTGGCGCGCGCCACGGCGCTCTACGGCGAGGCCATGGCGGCGCTGGCCTTCGTCTTCGAGCTCGTCGAGCGCGAGCAGATCGCCTGTCACCTGGTGCGCTGCGGACGGCTGGTGCCCGCCGTCAAGCCCGGGCACTACGACAAGCTCGCGCGCGAGGTCGAGATGATGAAAAAGCACCTCGGCGACGAGGCCGACATGGTGAGCCCGCAAGAGATGGGCGCCGAGATCGGCTCCGACCTCTACCACGGCGGGCAGCTCTGGCACCGCATGGGCGCGATCCATCCCGGCCTCTATCACCTCGGATTGCTCGACCGGGTGCGGGCGGCGGGCGCCGAGGTCCTGGCCCAGGCTCCGGTCACCAGGATAGAGCGTGAAAATGTCGGCTTCACCGTCGCCACCGGCCGCGGCGCCGTCGCGGCGCGCGACGTGGTGATCGCCACCAACGGCTACACCGACCGGCGCTTGTCGGCCTACTTCCGGCGCCGGCTGCTGCCGGTCTTGAGCGCCGGGATCGCCACCGAGCCCCTGGACGCGGAGCTCATGGCCCGCTTGATACCGCGCCGGCGCACCGTCATCGACAGCCGCCACAACCCCTACTGCTGCCGCCCCTCGCCGGACCTGAGCCGGCTTTTGTTCGTTCGCGCCGCCGTCGCCGAGGACCGTGATCCGCGGCGCCTCGCCAGCTACCTGCACGGGCGGATGACCGAGGTCTACCCCGAGCTCGCCGAGACCCGGGTCAGCCACTGCTGGTCCGGCTCGCTCGGCTTCACCTTCAACGTCTTTCCCCACCTCGGCGTCCACGACGGCGTCCACTACGCGCTGGGCTATTGCGGCGCCGGGCTGCCGATGGGCACCTATTTCGGCCACAAGATCGCGCTCAGGCTGATGGGCGCGCCCGATTCCGAGACCGCGTTCGACGACATCGGCCTCGCCACCAGGCCCTACTACCGGGGCAACACCTGGTTGGGCTCGCTCGGGGTGCGCTTCTACAACACCCGCGACCGGCTCGGGCTCTGAACGCTACCCGTTACCCCGGCCCTCACCGCTCGAGCTTGGTCCCAGCCGGCACCTCGGAGCCGCCCTAGTCTTCCGGCGTCATCACCTGGTCGCGGTGGCCGATTTTTCCTTCCACCACCAGGGTGCCGAGCACGTCCAGGATCACCCGGCAGCCAAGCTGGGAGGTGTTGTCGTTGACGTCATAGGGCGGCGAGATCTCCACCACCTCCATGCCGCACAGGCCCTCCCGCGCGATCAGTCGCACCATCTCAAGCGCCTCGCGGGGCATCAGGCCGCCCGGTTCGGGCGTCCCCGTGCCCGGCGCGAAAGCGGGGTCGATGGAATCGATGTCGAAGGAGAGATAGACCGCCTTGGCGTCCTTCCACGCCAGCTCGAGGGCAATCTCGGCGGTCTTCCGGGTGCCCAGTTCCTCGACGTCGGTGATGGTCAGCACGCTGGTACCCCGCTCCCGCGCCACCTCGGTTCCGGGGCGCGAGCCGTACCAGCCGCCGATGCCGATCTGCACCAGGTTCTTGGGCGGGCAGTTGTCGAGCCCGACGTCGTGCATGTGGCTGTGATCGTGGTGCGAGCCCCCACCATCGCGCTGCACTCCGTCGCGCTGCACGCTGTCGTGCGCGTTCGAGGTCCAGAACCAGGGCGTGGTGTGCATGCGCTCGTCCATGTCGATGTCCTGCATGTCGATGTGGCGGTCGAAATGGATGATGCCCACGTTGCCCTCGATATGGGGTGCAATGCCGCGCACGTTGGGGTAGCCAAGACTATGGTCGCCGCCACACATGACGGGAAAGGCGCCGGAGGTATAGATGTGGGAGACGGCGCGGCTGACCTGGTCGAAGGTCTTTTCGATGTTGCCGGGGATCACGAACACGTCGCCGGCATCGCAGAGATCAAGCTCTTCCGGCAAATCCACCCCGGCGTCCACCGAATAACCGTCATAGATGGCCGAGATGCGGCGCACCGCCTGGGGCCCGAACCGCGTGCCCGGGCGATAGGTGGTGCCGGTATCGAAGGGTACACCGAGGAAGGCGGCCTCGTACTCGCCCACCTTGCGGATGTCTTCGCAGTAAGGCGCCTTCATGAAGGTGTTGATGCCCGCGAACGCCGGCTGGGCGCCGCGGCTGAACAGCGAAATGCGGCGGTCGTTTATCGACGGTGCCGCCTCCAGGCCGAGCTCCAGGTTGCGGGCGATCTCCTCGTCCTGCTTGTTCTTGGAGATGCGGGACAGCCGCTTGAGATTGCGGTTGCCGCGGAACTCGCCGGTCTTGGGATCGGGCATGAGACTGCTCCGAAGTTATCACGACGGCCGCAGCGGCGCCTACCCCCGTGGTTGGGGGCTGGGCGCCGCTCGCTCGCGCCCGGGACCAGTGGGGTTCTGCTAGAGCCCCACGCGCCCAATCCACTTGTTGGACTTGTATTTCTCCATGTAGCCCGCGGCGACGAGCGAATTCAAAATGTCGGCGTTGAGCCCATCGCTTGCCGACGTGATCACGTCCATTACCTGGGCATCCTTATAGACCTGGCCGAAGAGCTCCCAGGTGGCGCCGAGATAACCGGCGACACAATCCGGCTGTCCGCCGAAGAGCGTCTTGCCCCAGCCGCTGGGTTTGGCCGGCGGCTTGGGCGCGCCTTCCGGGATGCTCATGCACAGGGGCTTGCCGTCGCCGATGCCGTAGGCGCCCAGGTTCTGATCCAGCGTCAGCATGATGGCGCCGTACTGGGTCTCCTTGACGTCGGCGATGGGCCAGTCGAGGCCCTTGGCCACCGCTTGGTTGCCCTCGTCGGGGTTTTCTTTCCACCAGTCGACCGCCTCGAACCAGGCCCGCAGGAGTTCCCTCGCCACCTCCGGCTTCTCCTTGAGCCATTGCTCGTTGCAGGCGATGGATTCGGAGATCAGGCCCCTTTCCCAGGTTCGGTCGGTGAGGCTGGTCGCCAATACGTGGGAGCCTTCGCGGGTCAGAGACTGGGTAGAAAACGGCTTGTAGTTGACGTCGATATCGAGGCCGCCGCTCACGAACGCGGCGGCGCTGTCCTGCGGCAGCATGATCTTGTGGTCGAGCTGGTCAAAACCGATGCCCGCCCTCTTCAAAGTAAGCAGCATCCACATGTGGTTCAGGAATGCGTAATCGGCGCCGAATTTCTTGCCCGGAAAGTCCTTTATCGAGGTGATCGACTTGTCGACCACCATCTCGTCCAGGCCGTAGGACATGGCAGGGATGGCGATGACCTTCAGGGGCACGCCCGCCGCCCGCGCCACGACCACGGAATCGAGGGTATTGAGCATGCAGTTAACGACTCCGCTGGTCAGCGCCGCGTTCTTGGCGGTGATGTCCTCGATGATCTGGACTTCCAGCTCGATGCCCTTGGCCAAGCCCTTTTCCTGGACGATGTACCAGGGCGCATAGGGCGAGAACGAGATGATCGCGATGCTCACCTTTTCCGCCGCCGCGGCCGTCACCCCCAGAGCGGCGGTGCAAATGACCACGCCACCGAGGACGGCGCCTGCGATCCTGCTCGTCAGTGATTTTTGCTGATTCATATTCAATCTCCCATTGTTCTGAACCAGGATGTGTAACCTCGATCCTCGTCTTGTCGGGCGCTTGGCCGCGCCTATCGGCTCATACCCTTGTGATCTCTTCGCGCATCATCGCGAATAGCCGCCGTTCCATTTCGACGTAGCCGGGCAAGCTGATAAGGTCCTCTTTGCGTGCAAAGCGCTTGCCTTCCTTGAACTCGAGCGAGATGTCAGCTTTGATCCGGCCGGGCTGGCGGGTGTAGAAAATGATCCGGTCGGCCAGGTAGATCGCCTCCTGGATGTCGTGGGTCACGGCGATGACGGTCTTGTTCTCGCGCTCGATGACCTCGATCATCATCTCCTGCATCTCCCAGCGCACCTGGGCGTCGAGGGCGCCAAAAGGCTCGTCCATCAAAAGCACCCCCGGGTTCTGAGCCAACGTGCGGGCGATGGCGACCCGTTGCTTCATGCCGCCCGAGAGACTTTGCGGGTAGTTGTCCTTGAAGTCCTCGAGATGCACGAGCTTCAGAAACTCGCCCGCCTTGGCTTGCCGTTCGGCCTTGGGAAGACCCAGGATCTTCATTCCGTATTCGATGTTTTTCTGTGCTGTGAGCCACGGAAACGACGTATAGGCCTGGAAGATCATGCCGCGCTCAGGGCCCGGCCCCTTGATCGGATTGCCGTACATGCTGATGCGGCCTCGGGTCGGGTATTCGAGCCCCGCGATCATGCGCAGCATGGTCGTCTTGCCGCACCCCGACGGGCCGATGAACGATATGATCTGGTTCTCATTCAGGCTGAGCGAGATGTCCTGAAGGGCGGTAAAGGCACCGCCCAGGTACTGTTTGGTGACCCGCTCGATGGCGATGGCGATGGGTTGGCCGTCGCCTTTGGCCGCCGCGCGCGATGAGGAGGCCGTGTTATTCATCATCCACGCCGCTCCACGTTCCACGGAAACATCAGGCGCGCCGCGACCCGGAACAAGATGTCGGTCAGGACACCGAGAATGCCGATCATCAGGATTCCCGCCAGGATGATGTCGACGTGGAGGAAGCGCCCGGCGCGCATCATCACCGCGCCGATGCCGGCCTGGGCACCGACGATCTCGGCGATCACCAGATAAGTCCAGCCGACCGCGATCATGGTCCGCATCGAATCGAGGATCGCGGGCGCGGCGGCGGGAACCACCACCCCGAGGACCACCCTGGTGCGCTTGGCGCCCATGGTCAGCGCCGCTTCGATAAGCTCCGTCTGCACCGCTTCGGTGTTGTCGAGAATCATCGCGATGAGGAAGAAGATGACGCCGATGAACAACAGGGCCATCTTGGCCAGGTCCGTGGGACCGAACCACACCAGGAGCAGCGGGATGAAGGAGGCCGCCGGCAAGTAGCGCCAGCCGGATACGGTCGGGTTGACCAGCGCGCGGATATGCTTGAAGCACCCCATGGCGATCCCGACGGGGGCCGCGATGGCGCAGGCGGCGAAGAAGCTGACGAAAATGCGCATACAGCTGATCGCGACGTCGCGGATGAAGTTCTTTTCGACGAACAGGAAAATGAGCTTGCCGATGACCTCTTCGACCGCGGGCAAGAATCTCTGTCCCGACACCGGCGTCAGATAGTGGCCGAGTTCCCAGATGGCGAAGAAAGCCGCCGCACCGACGGCCCCGAGGATGACCACGCGCTGTCCCGACGGCGCCGCCCGCAAGGCGAAGAAACCGGTGTCCTCCTGGACCACCGGTTCAAGCACGTCGTCCGTCGTCGGCTCATCCATCGCCGGGACGACTTGCGCTTCGACATCCTCTGTCAACTCACCTAGTCCCCCCCGCACCAACTGACGTTTCTTGGCCCCGAACTTGGCGGGCTTGAAAAACCCGCACCGTAGGTGCTGGCCTCGGCTTGGTCAATCTCGTTCCGGGACCAGGACGGCAACATCGTGCTCGAGGCTCGAGCCCCCGTCGCCGGGCAGGACCCGCCCTCACCGCTCGAGCTTGATCCCGGCCGCCTCGCGGTCCCAGACGCCGGCGCCGAGACCGCGCTCGCGCAAGGCGTACTTCTGCATCTTGCCGGTGGGGGTCTTGGGCAGCGCCTCGACGAAGTCGAGATAGCGCGGCACCATGAAGTAGGCCATGCGCGGCTCGAGGAAGCGGATCAGCGCCTCGGGCGTCAACGCCGCCCCGGGCTTGAGCACCACCGCCGCCATCACCTCCTGCTCGCCGTGCTCCGACGCCACCGGGAACACCGCCGACTCGGCCACCGCCTGGTGGGCGTTGATCTCGTTCTCGACCTCGATCGAGGAGATGTTCTCGCCGCGGCGCCGGATGGCGTCCTTGAGCCGGTCGACGAAGTAGAGGTTGCCGGCCGCATCCAGCGTGCCCGCGTCGCCCGAGTGGAGCCACAGGTTGCGCCAGGCCTCGGCGGTCGCCTCGGGACGTTGCCAATAGCCGCTCATCAGGGTCCAGGGCTCGAGCGCCCGGACCACGATCTCGCCGACCTCGCCGGGCGCCAGCGCCTGGTCGTCGGCGTCGACGACGCGGAGCTCGAACTTGTCGTCGCGGGGGCGGCCGCAGGAGCGCGCATCGGGCAGGCGGAAGCCGTGGAAGGCCACGGTGCCGAGCTCGGTCGAGCCGTAGGCGGTGCCGACCGCGACGCCGAAGCGGCGCTTGAAGCCGTCGAGCTCCGGGATCAGCGGCGCCATCAGCACCTTGGCGAGCGTGGTCCGGGCCTCGCCCGCCGCCGGCGCCTGCCGATAGAGGAAGTTGGCCATGGCGCCCAACAGGAAGGTCGCGGTAACGCGGTGGCGGGCGACGTCGGCCCAGAACTCGCCGACATGGAAGCCCCCGGTCAGCACCGCGGTGGCGCCCTCGATGCAGGCCGCGTAGAGCACCGCCCACTGGCCGGCGAGGTGGAAGAGCGGCAGCGGCGCGTAGTAGACGTCGTCCGGCCCGAGCTCGACCGCCTGGGCCGCGCCCGAGGCGTACTCGTAGGCCTGGGCGTGGGGGATCATCACCCCCTTCGAGGGCCCGGTGGTGCCCGAGGTGTACATCACCGCCACCAGGTCGGACTCCCGGGGCAGGACCTCGAGCGGCGCCTCGGGATGGGCCAAGAGCTCGGCGAAGGCGAGCGCCCGGCAACGCCCGGCGAGCGCCTTCGGCAACGCGGGCGCCGCCGCATCTTCCGCATGAACGACGCAGCGCTCAAGGTGGCGGAGCTCGCCCGCGAGCGCCGCCAGGCGCTCGAGGAACTGGGCCCCGACGATCATCGTCCGGGCCCGCGAATCGTTGATCACGTGGGCCAGGATGGCGCCCCGGTAGGCGGTGTTGACCGGCACCTGGACGGCGCCGAGCTTGGCCAGTGCCAGCCACAGGGTGACGAAGTCGGCGTGGTTCGGCAGCATCGCCAGCACCGTGTCGCCGGCGCCGATGCCGAGCGCAGCGATGCCATGGGCGAGCCGGTTGGAGCGCGCCTCCATCTCGCCATAGCTGATGACCCCGCCGTCGGCGATCAGGAACGGCTTGTCGCCGTGGCGCTCGACGTTGCCCGCCAGCACCCTGGCGACGGTGCGTTCAACGCCAGACCCGCCGCTCATCGCTTGCCCCCTGTCACGGCTTTCTCCCCGCCATCCTATGGGCCGCGCCGGCCGGGTCAATGGCGCCCCCTGGCCGGCTTCGGATCGCGCCCTATATTGTCGGGGGACGGCGGCGCCCGAGCCGGGGCGCCGCGCTCAAGGAGTTCTCGAAGATGGGCCTCATAGCCAAGAAATGCGTGCCCTGCCAGGGCGGCATCCCGCCGCTCTCGCGCGACGAGGCGGAAAGCTACCTGGGCGAGGTGCCCGAGTGGAGCCTCACCCACGAGGCCACCCGGGTCGAGCGCCGCTTCCAGTTCGCCGACTTCGTCGCCGCCATGGGCTTCGTGCAGAAGGTCGGCGAGCTGGCCGAGGACCAGGGCCATCACCCCGACATCAGCTTCGGCTGGGGCTACGCCCAGGTGGTCTTCTACACCCACAAGATCAAGGGCCTGCACGAGAACGACTTCATCATGGCGGCCAAGGTCGACGCCCTGGCCTGACGGCGAGTGCGCGCCGGGCGACCGGCGGGCCCGAGGGTCCGCGCCGGCCCTAGTCAGCGCCGGCCCGCGATCTCCAGCAGCCGGGCGAGGTCGACGTTGCCGCCGCTCAGGATCAGGGCCACGGTCCGCCCCAGCCCCTCGGCCTTGCCGGCGAGCAGGGCGGCGATGCCGACCGCGCCCCCGCCCTCGAGCACCAGGTGCTCGCGCTCCAGCGCGAAGGCCATGGCGGCGGCGATCTCGTCCTCGCTCACCAGCACCAGGTCGTCGACGCGGTCACGCACTATGGCAAAGGTGTAGCGGTTGTCGAGGAAGATGCCGCCGCCGAGGCTGTCGGCGAGGCTCTCCTCCTCCTCGAGCAGCACCGGCTTGCCCGCCTTCTGGCTGTGGTACATCACCGGGCCGCGCTCCATCGAGACACCGATCACCCGGATCGCCGGATCGATCGACTTGAGCGTCAGCGCGATGCCTGAGATCAGCCCGCCGCCGCCCACCGGCACCAGCACCGTGTCGATCGCCGGCAGCTCCTCCATGAGCTCGAGGCCGATGGTGCCCTGACCGGCGATGACGAGCGGATCGTCGAAGGGATTGACCATGGTGAGCCCGCGCTCGGCGGCGAGGCGCTCGGCCTCTTCGGTGGCCTCGTCCTGGTTCCGGCCGCGGATCACCACCTCGGCGCCGGCGCGCCGCACTGCGTCCACCTTGTTGGCGGGCACCAGGGTCGAGAGGCAGACCACGGCGGGGGCCTCGAGACCTCGGGCGACGTGAGCCACGGCGCGGCCGTGGTTGCCGGTCGAGACCGTGATCACCCCCCGCCCGCGGGCCTCCCCGGACAGCTCGAGGATCTTGTTGGCGGCACCCCGGATCTTGAAGGAGCCGGTGTCCTGGGCGGTTTCGAGCTTGAGGTGAACGTCGGCGCCGATCCGCTCCGAGAGCGCCTCGGAGCGCACCAGAGGCGAGCGGCGCACCACCGCCGCCACCCGCTTGCAGGCGCGATAGATGTCGCGAAGCGTCACCTCGGAGGCGCTCATCGCCGGCTCCCTGGAATCGCTCTCAAGGCCGCGCATCCTGCCACAGGCCGGCCGGCCACGGCCAGCGTCGGGCGGCGGGGTCACGCGCCCTCGAGCGCCGCCCGCATCTCGTCGAGGATGGCGCGCGCGGCCGCCGCCGGGTCGGGCTGACGGATGATGGGGCGGCCCACCACCAGGTAGTCGGCGCCGGCGGCGATGGCCTCGGCCGGCGTCACCGCGCGCTTCTGGTCGTCGCCGCCGCCGCCGCCGCCCGGGCGGATGCCGGGGGTCACGACGAGGAACGGCGTGGTGCCCGCCAGCTCCTTGATCGCGCGCGCCTCGCGGCCCGAGGCGATGACCCCGTCGCAGCCGCAGGCCAGCGCGCGCTCGGCGCGCCTGAGCGCCACCTCCTCGAGCGAGGCCGCGACGCCGGCCCGCGCCAGGTCGGCGGCGCCGAGGCTGGTGAGCACGGTCACCGCGACCAGCTTGAGCTCCGAGTGGGCCTTGCCTTCGACCGCCGCCCGCATCGCCTCGTCGCTGACCTCGTCGTTGCCGTGGATGGTGAGGAGGCTGACGCCGCGCCGGGCCGCCGCCAGGACGCCGCCCTTCATGGTCTCGGGGATGTCGCAGAGCTTGGCGTCGAGGAAGATCTTGCGCCCCGAGCCCAATAGCTCGTCGGCGAAGCGGTCGAAGCCGGGCCCGAGCTGGAGCCACGGCCCCACCTTGAAGAACGAGGCCACCCCCTCGAGCGCCGCGACCAGGGCCCTCGCCTGATCCAGCTCGGGGACGTCGAGGGCGACGATCAGGCGCTCGGCGAGCGGGATCGCCGCGCCGCTCACGATGGCCGGATCGACGCCGACCGGATCGTGCGTCATGGGCTCACGCCTCCCCCACCGCCGCCGGCGCTCACAGCACCTGGAAGCCGTGGGCGTAGGGGTCGCGCTGGTCGACGAAGATGGTGTTGTGGCCGGTGACCCGGGCCCAGCCGCCGATGATGGGCACGATGGCGGCGTGGTTGCCGACCTCTGCCGCCGCCGCGACCTCGCATTCGAACAAACTGCCGATGATGCTCTCGTGGACGAAGCGGTCGCCCACGCCGAGCTCGCCCTTGGCCGCGAGCTGGGCCATGCGCGCCGAGGTGCCGGTGCCGCAGGGCGAGCGGTCGATGCCGCGCTGGCCGTAGAACACGGCGTTGCGCTGGTGCGCCTTGGCGTCGTGGGGAGGGCCGCACCACATCACGTGGCGCAGGCCCCGGATGCTGGGGATCTCGGGATGGACCAGGTCGATGGCCTGGTTGATGCGCTCGCGCAGCACCGGGCTAAACTTTAGGATCTGGTCGACCGAGAGCGCGTCGAGGCCGGCGTAGTTGGGCTGCTCCTCGATGATGGCGTAGAAGTTGCCGCCATAGGCGATGTCCATCACCAGCTCGCCGAGCTCGGGACACTCGACCCGTACCTCGCTCGCCGCCAGGTAGCTGGCCACGTTCCTGAGCCGCACCTGCTCGACATGGCGCCCGTTCATGGTGTAGTCGGCGACGACGTGGCCGGCCGGGGCGTCGATGTGCAGACGCCCCTCCTCGCGCGGGCTCACCAGACCGTGCTCGAGCACCATGGTGGTGGTGCCGATGGTGCCGTGGACGCACATCGGCAGGCTGCCGGTGGTCTCGATGAAGACCAGCCCGAGGTCGCAGTCCGCGGCCAGCGGCGGGTACAAGAGCGCCCCCGACATCGCGTCGTGGCCCCTGGGCTCGTACATCAGCGCCGTGCGCACCCAGTCGAAGTTCTCGATGAAGTGGACCCGGCGCTCGCTCATGGTGCGGCCGACCAGCGCCGGGGCGCCGCCGGTGACCAGGCGCACCGGCCCGCCGCAGGTGTGACCGTCGATGCAGAAGTAGGTATGCGCCATCGCGGGCCCCGATTATCGCCCGGACCGTAGCATCGGGCCCCAGCGCTCACAAGCCGCCGTGCCGGGGGCCCGAGGCGGCGCTATCGGCCCCATCGCCGATCCGGATTCGGCTTGCTTGGCGCCCGGCGCCTCGCTATTGCTCGGACACCGGGGAGCGCCGCCAGCGGCCGGCGCGGCGGCGCTGGGAGGGAGCAACGGTGAGCACGATCGAGCCGATCGCGATCGCCAAGCGCTATCGACCCATCACGGCCGCCAACGCCGTCGACCTGCACGCGGACGAGGGCGAGTCCGTCACCATCCCGGATTCCGGCGGCTCGGGAGAGACCACGCGCCTGATGCGGCGCATGGGGCTCTTCGGCCAGCCCTGAGCGCTGGGCGCAGGCTCGAGTTCCCGCCATGGTGAGGCTCGACATCGAGGACCTGAGGGCCGATTTCCCCCACTACCGCGTGGCGCTGGTGGTGGCGCTCGGGCTCGAGATCGCGGGCCCGAGGTCCGAGGCGCTGGAGCGCGAGGTCGCCGAGGCCGAGGCCAGGGTGGCGGCCACCATCGC
>CBDUZE010000013.1:0-103764 GCA_965371625.1 uncultured Alphaproteobacteria bacterium | reverse complement strand
GCGCCCCCGCCGCCACGATCTCGTCCTCGAGCACGGTGCCCGGAATCGTCTCTGCCCCCGTCATCGCATGTTCCTCCCGTCAACTTTTTCCCAGGTTAGCCGAAGCGCCCGCCCCTGGCGAGGCAAGGTGGCGGCTTCCGGCCCGCCTCCGACCTGCGAATCCCCGCTGACCGGGCCGCCGCCCCGTGTTAGCTTCTCGCCCCGGGGAGGATGGGGCACACCATGATCGACAAGCGGGTGGCCAGCCTGGAGGCGGCGCTCGAGGGCATCGAGGACGGCGCGACGGTGCTGGTCGGCGGCTTCGGCGAGGCCGGCGCCCCCAACCACCTGGTCTACGCGCTTATCGACCAGGGCGCGCGCGAGCTCACCATCGTCAACAACAACGCCGGCGTCGGGCGCGAGGGCCTGGCCGCCTTGCTCGACGCCGGGCGGGTGCGCAAGGTGATTTGCTCGTTCCCGCGCTCGCGCGGCTCGGTGGTGTTCGAGGAGCTCTACTCGGCCGGTCGTCTCGAGCTCGAGGTGGTGCCCCAGGGCACGCTCTCGGAGCGGTTGCGCGCCGGCGGCGCCGGCATCGCCGGCTTCTACACTCCCACCGCCGTCGGCACCCGGCTCGCCGAGGGCAAGGAGGTACGCCGCTTCAACGGCCGCGAGTACGTGCTCGAGCTGCCCATCCACGGCGAGCTGGCGCTCATCCGGGCCGACCGCGCCGACCGCTGGGGCAACCTCACCTACGCCAAGGCGGCGCGCAATTTCGGCCCCACCATGGCCACCGCCGCCGACCTCACCGTGGTCGAGGTCCGCGAGTTCGTCGAGCTCGGCGCGCTCGATCCTGAGCACGTGGTGACCCCCGGGATCTTCGTCGACCGCGTGGTCGAGGTCGGGGCAACAATATGAGCGCCCCCTTGACCAGGCCCCAGATCGCCTGGCGCGTCGCCCAGGACATCGCTGACGGCAGCTACGTCAACCTCGGCATCGGCATGCCGGTGATGGTGGCCGACTACCTGCCCGAGGACCGCGAGGTGGTGTTTCACTCCGAGAACGGACTGCTCGGCATGGGGCCGGCGCCGCCCGAGGGCGCCGAGGACTGGGAGCTGATCAACGCCGGCAAGTCGCCGGTGACCCTGTTGACGGGGGGGAGCTACTTCCACCACACGGATTCATTCGTCATGGTGCGCGGCGGCCACATCGACCTCTGCGTGATGGGCGCCTACCAGGTCTCGAGCTCGGGCGACCTCGCCAACTGGGCCACCGACGACGACGGCTACCCGCCGGCGGTGGGCGGCGCCATGGACCTGGCCGCCGGGGCCAGGCGCATCTTCGTGATGATGGAGCACTCAACCCGCGCGGGCGAGCCCAAGATCCTGAACGCCTGCACCTATCCCCTGACCGGGGCCGGCGTGGTCGACCGCGTCTACACCGACCTCGCGGTGATCGAGGTGGGAGCCGAGGGGCTGGTGGTGCGGGAGATGATCGAGGGCCTCGACTTCGAAGCGCTCGAGGCCAAGACCCAGGCCCCGCTCACCCTCGCCAACGACTGGCGCCCGATCGCGGCGCCGGCGCTCTGAGCCAAGGCGGCGATCCCGGCCTCCTAGAACGATTCCAGGTCGCCTGGAATCGTTCTCAGGCCGCGACTGCGGCCCGCCGGTTGCCCGGCGCGCCCGCGCAGGCGCGGACCCTCGGGTCCGCTGCCGTGAGCGACAAGAGTCTAGGGCACGCCGCCCTGAAGGATGGTGACCATGGCCTCGGCGTCGAGGTTGCCGCCCGAGACCACGCACACCACCTTGCCGCTGCCCCCTGCGCCGGCTAGCGCCGCGGCCACCGGAGCGGCGCCGGCGCCCTCGGCGACCACCCGGTTGCGCTCGAAGATGAGGCGGATGGCGGCGGCGACCTCGGCCAGCGTCGAGCAGACCACGCCGTCGACGAGGGCGCGCACCATCGGCCACATCTCGGGCAGTACCGAGCGGCCGCCCATGCCGGTGATGAAGTTGGGGCCGTAGGGCACCTCGACCGGCGCCCCGGCCGCGAAGGCGGCGGCCACCGGCTGGGCCGCCTCGCTCTCGGAGGCGAGCACCCGGACTTGCGGCTTGAGGGCCTTGACCGCCGCGGCGATGCCACTGATCAAGCCGCCGCCGCCATAGGGCACCAGCACGGTATCGACCTCGGGCAGGTCGTCGATGATCTCGAGGCCGATGGTGCCGTTGCCGGCGATCACCTCCGGGTCCGCTACCGGGTGGACGAAGAGCCCCGGCTGGCCGGGAAAGCCGTGCTCGACGAGGGTCTGCCACCAGCGCTCGAAGGACACCAGCCGGGTCGTGCCGCCGAAGCGCTCGACCGCGGCGAGCTTGGTCGCATCGGCGCTCTCGGGCACGATCACGGTGGCCGGGACGCCGAGCTCGCGCGCCGTCCACGAGACCCCTTGCGCCATGTTGCCGCTCGACGCCGTGTAGACGCCCTGGGCCAGGTCCTCGGGCCGGGCGCCGCGCAACTTGTTGCCGGCGCCGCGGATCTTGAACGAGCCGATGGGCTGCAGGTTCTCGAGCTTGAGGTAGATCTCGGCCGGCGCGTCGTCGACATTGAGGCGCACCAGCGGCGTGCGCATGGCGAGCCCGGCCAGGCGCTTGGCCGCGGCGCGGATGGCCTCGATCGACACCGGCTTCAACTCGGCTGGCACGGCGCTCCCTCCTTACCATTGGCTATACGGGGATAGTCCCTTTTATTCCGTCACGATCGATTCCGCGACCAGGTAATTGTAGATGGCCCGCGCCGCGGCCTCGGGCGAGGGCCTCTCGGGCGCCGGGTCCCGTGGCGTGCCGGACCGAAGGCGCTCATCCTCGGCCCCGGGGCAGGGGCTGGAGGCAGTGCGCCGCGCCGTCCCTGATGGTGAGCTCCGCGCTCGCGACCGGCCGCGGTCGGCTTCCTTGCCGCCGTGACGGGCCTCGATTCGGAAACATCCAGAACTCCCGACACGAGAGCTATGCCTCCTGAATGTCGAAGTGTGCCCTCCCATGACGAGATTGGTGGCGCAACGGCCGTTCAATCGCGAAATCGGCCAACAAACCGAGGAGATTGCTATGCGGAATGCGAATCAAGACCCTGAGTCGCCTTCAAGACCCGAATTTGCTACCGTTTGCCGCCAGCCGGAGATGCCATCGGGGAAATCTCGCTTAAGACAACCTGGACTAGTGCTAGGCTTTACAACAACTGGACACGCCCCGCGGGAGACATCGTTTGATAATGGCTCTGTTGGAACTCTTGTTTTGGTCTTTTATTGGCGGACTAGTCGGTTCTCTATTCATGGATATCGCGTCAAGCGGTGTGCAGAAATTGAGTGGAGGAAGCGCGGCTCTAATTGACCGTTGGGGGTTGGTTGGGCGTTGGTGTCTGGGTATGTTCGACGGGCGTTTTGTATATAAAAATATAAGTCAGGCCAGCCCTTTAAAGAACGAAAATTCCGCCGGCTGGTTCTTTCATTACCTCATAGGTGGCGGTGTGGGATTCATGTACCCTATATTCTATCTCGCATTTAACCTACCCCTGCCAGAAAATCACCTGATTCCTGGGCTCTTGTTTGGCCTGGCAACGGTAACCCTTCCATGGTGCGTCATGTTTCCTGCATTTGGCATGGGCTTCTTTGGGATCAAGGCATCCGACAACACAGCACGGTTAATCAGAACTACAATTTCACATATATCCTATGGGCTTGGATTCGGAATCGTATTGAATATTAGCTCTCTATAGAACCGCGAAACGTCTTTCGAGAGGGTCGTCACGACACGAAACGACCTTTATCTGCGCGAAAACCTTTGCCGCAGGCTTCCGCGTTTATTCCGTCACCATCGATTGGGCGACCAGGTAGTCGTAGATTGCCCGCGCCGCGGCTTCGGGCGTGGGCCCCTCGAGCGTCACCCCAGCGCCCGCCGCCACTTCGGTCACGGCGCGCACGCGCTCGAGCGCGCTGGCGCCGCTGGCTTGGCGCAAGCGCTTGGGCCGCCGCCGCGCCGGGCGCTCCTCCCAGCCCGCGGGCGCGGGGTCCGGCGCCGCCACCGCGCTGCGCACCTCGACGCGGCCGCGGCGCGCCGGGCCGAAAGCGCTCATCCTCGGCTCCGGCGCCGCCGGCGAGACCGTCGCCAGCAGCGGCAATCGCACCTCCAGGGCGCGGCGCCGGCCCCGGGGCAGGGCCTGGAGACAGTGCGCCCGGCGCTCCCGAACCTCGAGCTCGGCGATGGCGGGCGCGAGCGCATAGCCCAGGGCCTGGGCCAGGCAATAGGGAACCAGCCCGCTGTCCTCGCCGCCCTCGGCGCACTGCCCGGCGAGCACCAGGTCGGGGGCGAGGCCCGCGAGGTGGTCGGCGAGCGCCGGCACCGGGTCGGCGTCGGCGGGCAGCGCCAGCACCGTGAGCGCGGCCACGCCCATGCCGAGATAGTCGCGCAAGGCCGCCGCGTCCGGGTCGCCGGCGTGGATCAGGTGGCGCTTGGCGCCGGCAATCCTCAGCGCCAGCTCGACCGCGCGGGCATCCCCTTCGGCGCGCCGCGCGCGGCCCGAGGCGGGGTGGCGGCCGACCGACACCAGCACCGCGACCTCAAGCGTCACCGCGCTTCTCCAGCACCAGGCGGGCGAGCGCCGGCATTACCGCCTGGGCGTCGGCGATGATCGCCAGGTCGGCGCGCTTGACCATGTCGGCGTGGAGGTCGGTGTTGACCGCCACCACGCGCTCGCAGCGGGCGATGCCCTGCAGGTGCTGGGGCGCGCCGGCGATGCCGAAGGCCAGGTAGCAGCGCGGCTCGACCAGGGTCCCGGACGAGCCCACCTGGCGGCCGCGCGGCAGGTGGCCGGAATCGCAGACCACCCGGCTGCCGCCCTCGGCCGCGCCGAGCGCGGTGGCGAGGCGGTGGAAGGCGTCCCAGTCGCTGACCCCGTTGCCGGCGCTGACGATGAAGTCGGCCTCGGCGAGCGGCACCGCGTTGGGATCGCCGGCCACCAGACCGCGGTCGACGAGCCGCGCTTCCAATTCGAGGGCGATGGGCTCGTGGGCGATGGGCTCGAGGGGGCGGGCCTCGAAGCGCTGGCCCGTCACCGGCTCCGCGGCCTCGGCGGCGACCAGCAAGATCCGGGGCGGGGTCATGGCGAAGTCGCTCGCGCCGCCGCGGCCGCGCCGGGTGATGGTCTCGGGGCCAAGGCGCTGGACGTTGCCGGCGGCGCGCTCGCCGAGCCCCGCCGCCACCCGCCGGCCCACGTCCCCGCCCGCCGCCGCGGTGTCCGGAAACAGCAGATGGCGGGGCGCGAGCCGGCGCACCGCCTCGGCCACCGCCGCCGCCCGGGCCTCGGGCGCGTAGCCGGCGAACAGGGGATGGCTCGCGGCGAGCACCCGGTCGGCGCCGGCGGCGGCGAGATCGAGCTCCGTCGGCGCCCCGGCCTCCGCTACGAACAGCAGCGCCACCACCGCGCCCTCGAGCCCGTCGGCCAGGAGACGGGCGGCGCCCAAGAGGTCGCGGTCGTGGCTCGTGAGGCGGCCGTCGTCGAGGTCGGGCACCGCCAGGACGAGGCACGCGGGATCCTCGATGAGGCGCGGCGGAGCTTCGGCGGCGGGCCGTGCACGGTCCTGATCCGAGGGCGCCGACCTCGCCCCGCGCCGCGCCGCCCGCTCGGCGAAGGGATCGCGGCGCCGGCGCTCGTCCGAGCCGCTCATCGGCGCCGCCGGGCCACCATCACAGGTCCTTGCACAGGCGCAAGGAGTCGAGGACCGCGGCGTGGACGTTGCGGCTGGCCCAGGCGTCGCCGACGCGGAAGAGCTGGAAGCGACCCTCTCTGTTGCGCTCCGTCGCCTGCCGCGTCGCGCCGACCAGGGCCTCGAGGTCGGCCTCGCCGAGGTTGCGCGAGCGCGGCTTCAACTCGTTGTAGAGCGCGTCGTTGGGCAGGGTGCCGTGCTCGCCCACCACCTGGTCCACCAGGCGCTCCTCGGCCTCCTCGGTGTAGGTGTTGACGAGCACCGCCACCAGCTTGTTGCCCTCGGGCGCGACCTCGGTGAGGCGCAGGTCTGCTGAGATCATGACGCCGAGCTTGTAGAGCTCGCTCATGTGGGCGCCGAAGTTGGTCTCGGCGAGCTCGGTGCCCAGCGCCCGGTCGGGCGTCGCGATCTCGACCCGGGCGCCGCGCGCCGCCATGTACTCGGCGCACGAGGGGCCATGGTGGGAGCCGTTCTCGTCAAAGATCAGCACGGTCTCGCCAGGCTCGACCTCGCCGCTCAAGACCTGCCAGGTCGAGAGCGCGTGCTCGGTACCGCTGAACCAGCCCTTGTTGGGACGCCCTCCGGTGGCGACGATGACGATCTCCGGGTCCAGGGCGAGGACCTGGTCGGCCCCGGCTTCGCTCTCGAGGCGCAGCTCGACGCCGAGCCGGGCGAGCTCGCCCTCGAACCAGCGCGGGATGCCGGAGAGGGTCTCGCGCCAGCCGGCGCGGGCGGCGATGTTGATCTGGCCGCCGAGCGCGGCGCCGCGCTCGAACAGCACCACCTGGTGACCGCGCGCGGCCAGCACCCGCGCCGCCTCCATGCCGCCGGGGCCGCCGCCCACCACCACGGCGCGGCGCTTGACCGTCGCCTTGGCCACCACGTGAGGCAGGGTCTTCTCGCGCCCGGTCGAGGCGTTCTGGATGCACAGCGCGTCGTGGCCGCTGATCACCCGGTCGACGCAGTAGCCGGCGCCGACGCACTGGCGGATCTCGTCCTCGCGGCCCTGGCGCAGCTTGTTGACGAAGTGGGGGTCGGCGATCAGCGCCCGGGTCATGCCGACCATGTCGACGTGGCCCTCCTCCAGCGCCCGCGCCGCGGTCGCCGGATCGGTGATGCGGGTGGCGTGGAAGATGGGAATTTCGACCTCGGCCTTGATCGCGCTGGCGAGGTAGAGGAAGCCCGCCGAGGGCACCCACATGGTGGGCCAGATCAGCGCCGAGGAGCGGAAGTCCGAGGCCTGGGCGCCGACCACGCTGATGAAGTCGACCATGCCGGAGGTGGCGTAGGCCTTGGCGATGGCCAGGCAGTCCTCCTGGGTGAGGCCGCCCTCGATCATCTGGTCGCCGGGCATGCGCAGGCCGACCACGTAGTCCTCGCCGACTTCGGCGCGGATGGCCTCGAACACCTCGAGGCCGAAGCGCACCCGGTTCTCGAGGCTGCCGCCGTAGGCGTCGCCGCGCTGGTTCATCAGCGGCGACCAGAACTGCTCGATCAGGGTCCCCGCCTGGCACGAGATCTCGATGCCGTCGACATCGCCTTCGCTAGCGCGCCGCACCGCCTGGGCAAAGTCCGCGGTGATGCGGCGGATGTCGTGGTCCTCCATCTCGACCGGGAAGGAGCGGTGGATGAGCTCGCGCCGGCACGAGGCCGAGAACACCGGCAACCAGTTGTGGTCGTCCCAGCGCTCGCGGCGGCCGCCGTGGGTGAGCTGGACCATGCATTTGGCACCGTGCTCGTGGATGCCGGCGGCCATGGCCTGGAACTGGGGGATGACGGCGTCGGTGGCGCCGTTGACCTGGCCGTAGTGGTAGGAGTTCTCGATCGAGACCCCGGTGGCGCCGCCGAACTGGGTCAGCCCGACGCCGCCCTTGGCCTTCTCGGCGTGGTAGAGGCGGTAGCGCTCGGTGATCTCGCCGCCCACCGCGTAGGCCGGCGAGTGGCTGGTGCTCATGATCCGGTTGCGGATCACCACGCCCTTGATCTCCAAGGGCTCGAAGAGTGCGTCGTACTGGCCCATGCTCGCCCCCTTGGTTCGCCTTGCGGGATCGGCCGCGAACCGGGGGAGTTTGGCTTATCTGAGGTACAGGGGACAGTCCCCTTTTCAGCGCAGATAGTCGCGGATGATGGCGGCCATGCGCCGGGGCGGCACGATCGGGGGGAACAGGGTCAGGAAGTCGCCCTCAGGTCCCATGAGGTAGGCGAACGGGCTGTGGTCGATGAGGCGCGCGTAGGCGCCCTTGTCCACGGCCGGACGGGCCTCGACGCGGTAGGCCGCGAGCACGGCGCGGACCTGTTCGGCGGTGCCGGTGAGCCCCACCAGGCGCGGGTGAATGGCGGCCACGAAGGGCGCCAGCCGCTCGGGCGTGTCGTACTCGGGATCGACGGTGATGAAGAGGGGCGTGAGCTCTGCCCCCTCCGCGCTCAGTTGGTCGAGCGCGCTGGCGAGGTTGATCAGCGCCGTCGAGCAGGTATAGGGGCAGGCCGTATAGCCGAAGTAGACCAGCAGGTAGTCGCCGCGATAGTCGGCGTCGCTGCGGGCGCGGCCCTCATGGTCGGTGAGCGTGAACGGCCCGCCGATGTCGAGGGCTTCCGGCGAGGGGTCCGGCGCCGTCGCCCCGTGGCCGATGCTACGGTCATGGGCAGCGGCCGGAAGCGGCGCCAAGAGCAGTGCCAGCCCGAGCAGCGCCGCGGCGCTCCCCGCGAGGGCCGCCGTGGCCATCACTCCGGACCCACACCCGGACCCAGACCCAGCTTGCCCTCCTCGGCGAGCCGCGCCTTGACCCGGGGGTCGTTGCGGAACCACACCTTGGCGGCCTCGCTTTCGGGGTCGACGCCCTGCTCCTTGCCCCACTTGGGCAGGAAGCGGTTGGCGCGCCGCCACTTTCCCTCGGGCGCCTCGCGCACGAACTGGAGCACGAACACCCGCACCCCGCGGTTGGTGGAGAACAGCCCGTCGGCGATCACCTGCCGGCCGCAGAAGTCGATGAGCTCGGCGGCGGCGCCGGCGAAGGGCACCACGTTCTTATGCGCGATGACCAGCGCGCCCTGGTCGTCGATCAGCCCGAGCTGACGCTTGCCGCCGCCGCACACCGCGGGGCAGTCGCCGGTGAGCTCGCACAGCACGTCGACCACGCGGGCCTCGAAGCGCACCACCTCCTCGTCGGGCAGGCCCCATTCCTCGGCCGCCCGCGCCGGGGGGCCGAGCGCCAGCGCGAGGGCGGCGAGGGCAGCGAGGGCGGCAACAACCAATGGTTTCATGGCGCTATTCCCCGAACGGCTGGATGCCGTAGTCCTCGTGGGTCTGGTTGACGATTCCGAAATCCTCGACCACCCGCTCGATCAACAGGTACTTCATGCCGTCGCGGGCGATGGCCTGGCCCTCGACGGTGATCTTGTGGGTCTGCATCTCCAAGAGGGCGGGGTTGGCGACGGAGGTGTCGTCACCCGCCATCTTGAGGACGATGTAGACCTCGCCCTCGTCGCTGAGAATGCCGACCGGAATGCCCCCCGCGGCGCACCATAAGGCGCACTGGTGGTGGGCGGTGCCCAAGGGGTACATGATCTCGGTGAGATAGCACCACGAGTCGATGACCTCGCCGGTGACCGTGACCCGGGTCGGCGCCGCGGCATAAGCCGGCGCGCTCCCCGCGGCGGCCAGCGCCAGGGCCAGGGAGGCGTGCCCCAGGCAGGCAAAAAGGAATCGCTTCATGGTCCAGGGTCCCCGGAAAAGGTGGTCAGCCGCTAGAGATATTTAAGGCCGGGGCGCGCCGGTCAAGGCAACATTTCGCGAGGGGGGCTGAGGAGATGCGAGCCGGGGACTGCCGTTCAGGTGGCCCCGCCGCCGTCCTCCCGGCGCCCGCCGGTGAAGGCAGCGATGAAGTCGAGCGGCACCGGAAAGATGATGGTCGAGGTCTTTTCGCTGGCGATGTCCTGGAGCGCCGCGAGGTAGCGAAGCTGCAGCGTTTGGGGGTTCGCCGACATGATCTCGGCGGCCTCGAGGAGCCGCTGCGCGGCCTGGAACTCGCCCTCGGCGTTGATGATCTTGGCGCGGCGGATGCGCTCGGTCTCGGCCTGCTTGGCGATCGCCCGGATCATGCTCTCGTCCAGGTCGATGTGCTTGATCTCGACGTTCGAGACCTTGATGCCCCAGGCCTCGGTCTGGTGGTCGAGGATGCGCTGGATGTCGGCGTTGAGCTTGTCGCGCTCGGCCAGCATCTCGTCGAGCTCGTGCTGGCCCAGCACCGAGCGCAGGGTGGTCTGGGCGAGCTGGCTGGTGGCGTTCTCGAAGTCCTCGACCTGGATGATCGCCTTCTCGGGGTCGATGACGCGGTAGTAGATCACCGCGCTCACCTTGACCGAGACGTTGTCGCGCGAGATCACGTCCTGGGTCGGCACGTCGAGCACCACGGTGCGGAGGTCGACCCGGACCATCTGCTGGACCACCGGGATGACGATGATCAGCCCCGGTCCCTTGACCTTCCAGAAACGGCCGAGGAGGAAGATGACGCCGCGCTGGTACTCGCGCAGCACCCTGAGCGCCGAGAGAACGATGATGAGGACGACGATGGCGAAGATCGCCAGGGCGTAGGTGGAGAGAACCGCGATCACCGACATGTCAGGTCTCCTTGTTGTCTTCCGCGGGCTCGACCCTCACGGTAAGCCCGTCGAGGGCGGTGACGCGGACCGCGGCACCCGGCTCGAGCGGCGTTGCAGCGTCCGCCTGCCAGATCTCGCCGTGGACCCGGACACGGCCCCTCCCCTCGCCCCAATCGGCGACCTGGCCCAAGCTGCCGACCATCTCCTCGCGCCCGCTCACCACCGGGCGCCGCCTCGCCTTCACGGCCAACGCCAGCACCACGGTGAAAAGCGCGCTGCTCGAGGCGGCGATGCCGAAGATCAGCGGCCGCGAGACGCCGAAGCCCGGCGCCTCGATGTCGAACAGCATCATCGAGCCGATGACGAAGGCGATCACGCCGCCGATGCCGAGCGCCCCGAAGGCGGGAAGGAAGGCCTCCGCCACCATGAAGGCGATGCCCAGGAGGATGAGGCCGAGGCCGGCGTAGTTGATGGGCAGGACGTGGAACGCGAACAGCGCCAGCATGAGGCTGATGGCGCCGGCCACCCCCGGGGCCACGATGCCGGGGTGGGTGAACTCGTAGATCAGCCCGTACATGCCGATCAGCAGCAGGATGTAGGCGACGTTGGGGTTGGTGATGACGCCCAACAGCTCGGTGCGCCAGTCGGGCGCGGTCACCGCGACCTCGGCGCCCGCCGATGCGATCGTTTGCAGAGTGTTCACCACCTTCACGCTGCGCCCGTCCGCCTTGGCCAGCAGCTCGTCCAGGTCTTGTGCCACCAGGTCGATGACGCCGGCCTCGAGCGCCTCCTCGGCCGAGAGGCTGGCGGCCTCGCGCACCGCCCGCTCGGCCCACTTGACGTTGCGGCCCCTGAGCTGGGCGAGGCTGCGGATATAGGCGGCGGCGTCGCTCACCGCCTTGTCGGCCAGCGTCGGCGGCGGCCCTTTCCTGGCCGGCTTGTCCGCGGCTTCGTCGCCCTTCGCTTGCTCTCCGTCCTCCTCCCCCTCGGCGTCTTCGTCTTCGTCGTCGTCGCCCCGGCGCGGCGGCGGCAGGGGCTTGGGCGCACCGCCGATTTGCACCGGCGTCGCCGCGCCCAGGTTGGTGCCGGGCGCCATGGCGGCGATATGGCTGGCGTAGAGCATGTAGGTGCCGGCGCTGGCCGCCCGCGCGCCGCTTGGGGCGACGTAGCTCAGGACCGGGATGGGCGAGGCCAGGATCTCGCGGATGATCTCGCGCATCGAGGTGTCGAGGCCGCCCGGCGTGTCGATGCGCAGCACGATCACCGTCGCACCCTGCTCGCGCGCCTTGGCGAAGCCGCGCACCAGATAGTCGCTCATGGCGGGACCGATGATGCCCTTGACCTCGAACAGGGCGGCGGTCTTCTCGGCGGCAGACACCGAGCCGGCGAGAACGAGCGGAAGCACCGCCGGGAGCAAGGCCCGAACCCAGGTGCCGTGACGCCTCGCCGTCGTGGGGGTCATGTCCAATCGGCGCCTTATCACCCCTTGGCGCCCGCCGTTTCCCCCCAAGGCCGTGGGCGGGCGCCGCCTTCCGCTATCCTACGCGGCGCGGGTCCCTGCCTCAAGCGCTGGCCCGCCGCCGGGTGCGCCGGGGTGCGCGGCCGCCTCAATCCTCGGCGATGACGTCGAAGGCGATGGAGACGCGGGGCTCGCCCGAGCGATAGGGCACGGTGCGGTGATAGATGTAGGCGGGGAAGAGCAGCATCAGGCCTTCCTCGGGGCAGTAGGCGCGCACCAATGGGGCGGCGCGGCAAGGCAGGTCGTCGGGCGGGCGGCCGACCTCGAACCAGCCGGCCTGGCCCGCTCCGGGCGCGCCCACGACCATGGGCATCTGGGCGTAATAGACGCCGCTCAGGTAGCCGTCGAGGTGGATGTGGGGCACCAGGTTGCCCTCGCCCTCGAGCACCGCGGCCCACGACACCAGCCGCCAGCGCTTGGGCCGGCGGGCCAGGAAGGGGTGCGCGGCATCCTCGGGCCGCTCGCCGTAGTAGGCCTCCACCGCGGCGTGCATCATCTCCTCGAGATAGACCATCGGACCCTTGTGCTCGGCCAGCAGGTCCTCGGTGATGGCCAGCGCCGGGTGGTGGTAGGTGGGATGGTCCTGGTCGGGCACCCTGAGGGTAGGATGGTCGAGGACGTGGGCGACCAGCGCCCGGTTGAAGTCGGCGAGGGTGGCGAAGGCAGCCGGCGCCTGCCAGCGCCGCGACTGCACGAGGCGGTCGTAGTCCAAAAGAAAGCACGCGGCCTCGGCCTCGCCGGCCTCGATCAG
The DNA here is from genome assembly GCA_965371625.1 of uncultured Alphaproteobacteria bacterium. Lineage (GTDB taxonomy): Bacteria > Pseudomonadota > Alphaproteobacteria > CBDUZE01 > CBDUZE01 > CBDUZE01. The sequence continues at coordinate 91,170 of CBDUZE010000013.1, read as the reverse complement.
CGCCAGCGCCTTGAACGAAAGCGCCTCGGTGTCGCCCGGCCGAAACCCGAGCCAGGCGTCGCTGGCCGCGACCGCGGCTTGCGGGCTGCCCTCCTCGAGCAGCGCGGTCACCAGGTTGTTGTAGGCGGTGGGCCAGTCGGGCTTGAGCTCGAGCGCGCGGCGGAAGGCGGCGACCGCCTCGTCCCAACGCCCCATCTTGCCGAGCACCATGCCCAGGTTGCGCCTTGTTTCGGGCACCGTCGGCACGAGATCGAGGGTGCGGCGGTAGGCCTCGGTCGCCTCCTCGTGCCGGCCCAACCCCAGCAGCACGTTGCCGAGGTTGTTGTGGGCCTCGGCGAGGTCGGGCTTGAGCTCGATGGCGCGGCGGTAGGCGGCCATGGCGTCGTCCGGCCGTCCCAGGCTCTTGAGCGCGTTGCCCAGGTTGTAGTGGGCCTCGGCGTAGTCGGGTTTGGCCGTCACCGTCTCGCCGTAGAGCTCGGCCGCCTGGGCGTGATCGCCGAGCTCGAGCGCCAGCATGGCGGCGAAGGCGAGCACGTCGGCGCGGCCGGGCTCCAGCGCCAGGGCCTCGCGGCAGACCGCGAGCGCCTCGGCCAGGCGGCCGGCGTTGTAGAGCGCGGTGGCGCGCTGCCCCAGCGCCGCTAGCGAGGCACCCCCCTCGGCCGGGGCATTGGCAGGTTTTTCTTCCCAAGCCATGGTCGTCGCCGACTGTAAACGAGCACGGCGCCGCCGGCAAAATCTAGCTCTCCGAGCGACAGCGACCCATCCCCGTGCGGCCCAACACGCGCCCGCTTGCGTTGACAGCCGGCTCAGGTCCGCTATGCTCGCGCCGAAGCCTCGCCTCCCGAGAACGTTAGTGGACCGCGCCTTCGGGCGTAACGCATGAAATTTTCAGATCTTGGCCTCGGCGCGGACGTGCTCCAGGCGGTCGAGGACGCGGGTTACACCCAACCCACCCCGATTCAAGAGAAGGCGATCCCGATCGTGCTGCAGGGCCGCGACGTGCTCGGCTGCGCCCAGACCGGCACCGGCAAGACGGCCTCGTTCACCCTGCCGATGATCGAGATCCTGGCCGCCGGCCGGCCCAAGGCGCGCCTGCCGCGCTCGCTGATCCTCGAGCCGACGCGCGAGCTCGCCACCCAGATCGCCGAGAACTTCGTGGTCTACGGCAAGTACCACAAGCTCACCATGGCGCTGATCATCGGCGGGGTCTCGTTCGACGAGCAGGACCGGCTGTTGGGCCGCGGCGTCGACGTGCTGATCGCCACCCCGGGGCGCCTCATCGACCAATTGGAGCGCGGCAAGGTGATGCTGCGGGGGGTCCAGGTGCTGGTCATCGACGAGGCCGACCGCATGCTCGACATGGGCTTCATCCCCGACGTCGAGAAGATCGTTTCCTTGATGCCGCCGATCCGCCAGACCCTGTTCTTCTCGGCCACCATATTTCCCGAGATCCGGCGCCTCGCGGATGCCTTCCTGATCAACCCCAAGGAGATCACGGTCGATCCCCCGACCTCGCCGGCGGAGCTGGTGGTGCAGGGCCTCGCCGTGGTCGAGCCGCACGACAAGCGGGAGGCGCTGAGGCGGCTGATCCGGGCGCAGAACGTCAAGAACGCGCTCATCTTCTGCAACCGCAAGCGCGACGTCGACATCCTCTACCGCTCGCTCAAGAAGCACGACTTCCACGTCGCCGTACTCCATGGCGACTTGGTCCAGTCGGTGCGCACCGAGACTCTGGAGCGCTTCAAGGCGGGCGAGGTGACGTTCCTGGTGGCGAGCGACGTGGCGGCGCGCGGCCTCGACATCCAGGGCCTCAGCCACGTCTTCAACTTCGACGTCCCGACCCATGCCGAGGACTACATCCACCGCATCGGGCGCACCGGGCGCGCCGGCCTTCCCGGCAAGGCCTATACCCTGGCGGCGCCCGAGGACGGCAAGTACGTCGACGCCATCCAGCGCCTCATCGGCAAGGAGATCCCGCCCATCGCCGTCGAGGGCATGGACCAGAGCCCGCTCGAGGCGGGCGACGGGCGGCGCCGCCGCGGGCGCCCGCGAGGCAAGCCCGAGCGCGCCCCGGCGAGGGGCAAGCGCGCCCCGGCGAGGGCCAAGCGGGCGCCGGCGAGGGCCAAGCGGGCGCCGGCCAGACCTGAGCGAGCGCCGGCGAAGGCGGAACGGGAGCCCGAGGCGAAGATCGTCGAGAGCGGCGACCACGCCGCCGCGCCGCGCCCGGCCAGAGACAAGGCGCCGCGAGGCGCCAAGGCGGACCGGGACACGACCCGCAAGGGCAAGGCCGAGGGAGGGCGCCCGAAGCGCAAGGACGAGGCCAAGAAGCCGGTGGTCGGCATGGGCGAGCACGTCCCCGCCTTCATGATGCGGCCCGCGCGAGCGCCCAAGAAATAGCGAGCCCGGCGATGCAGACCATCTTCGTCATGGTGAAGTGCGAGCTCGGCAAATCCTACGACGTCGCCAGCGAGGCGGTCGAGAACATCGAGCAGGTCTCCGAGGTCCACTCGATCTCGGGGCAGTACGATCTCTTGATGAAGTGCTACCTGACCGACGACCAGGACATCGGCCATTTCATCACCGAGCGCGTCCAGCTCCTGCCGGGCATCAAGGACACCTTCACGCTGATCACCTTCAAGGCCTTCTCGTAAGCGGGCGCCCGATCGCCTAGCCGGCGAGCTCCGCCGCCAGCCGGCTCGCGTTTCGCGCCGCCAGCGCGAAGATGGTGAGCTGGGGGTTGGCGCCGAGCGAGGTCGGGAAGGTCGCGCCGTCGAGCACCGAGAGGTTGGCGAGCTGGTGGTGGCGGCCCCAACCGTCGACCACCGAGGCGCGCGGGTCCTTGCCCATCGCCGCGCCGCCCATGACGTGGGCCGAGAACAACACCGGCCGCAAGGGTGCGAGATCGAGCTCGGCGATGGCGGCCCGGGCCTCGGGCCAGCTCTGGTACGGCCTCGCCTCGCTGTGCACCGGCTGCACCGTGCGGGCGCCGGCCGCGAACTGCAGCTCGGCCATCGAAAGATAGGCGCGGCGGAGGCCGTCCCGAAGGTAGTCGGTGAAGGGATAGTCGAGCAGCGGGCTGCCGTCGTCGCGCAAGCCGACCTCGCCGCCGGTGCTTTGCCCGTGGAAGCCGTCGCGCAGCAGCGCGATCAGGGTGTGGGCGTGGGGGAGCTTGGCGAACTCGGCCGCGTGGCCGGCGCCGAAGCTCTTGAACACGGTGGCGGCGATCATCGGATAGGTGGGCGGGGTCTCGATCTTGTAGCCCGCCGCGCCGCGCACCCCGCCCCGCCACAGGAAGTGGTCCGAGTAGATCGACTGCGGCGCCCCGCTCCAGGGCTCGATGGCTTCGGCCATGATCGCGGTGGAGATGCAGACCGGGTGCAGGAAGGTGCGCCGCCCAAGCCGCCCGTGGGGGTCGGGCGCGCCCGAGCGCAGGAGCAGCGCCGGCGAGCCGATGGCGCCGCCCGCCAGCACCACGTGGCGCGCCTCGACCTTGAGCCGTCGGCCGCTGGGCCGGATGCCGCCCCGGTCGAGTGCCGCGCAGAGCACGGCGGTGACGCCCTCACCCGTGATCTCGAGACGCTCGGCGCGGCTCCGGGTGAGGAGCGTGGCGCCGCGCTCCAGCGCCGCCGGGATGGTGGTCACCAGCATCGACTGCTTGGCGTCGACGGGGCAGCCCAGGCCGCAGTAGCCGAGTTCGATGCAGTCACGCACGTTGCGGCTGATGACGCCGTGCGACCAGCCCAGCCGCTCGGCGCCCCGGGCCAGCGCCGCGTTGTTGGGATTGGGCGCGAGCGCCCAGGGCGCAATGCCGAGGCGCGCCTCCATGCGCGCGAACCAGGGCGCGAGCGCCGCCTCGGTGAACTCCCCGAGACCGTGCCGCGCGCGCCAGTGCCCAAGGGTCTCGGGCGGGGTGCGGAAGCTGGTGGTCCAGTTGACGGTGGTCGAGCCGCCCACGGCGCGCCCCTGGAGGATGGTGATGGCCTTGTCCTTGGTCTGGCGCGCCGCCGATTCCTGATAGAGCTCGGGGTAGGCCCAGGCCTCGCGCATGTTGAAGTCCCGCGCCGTGCGGTAGGGCCCCTCCTCGATCAGCACCACCTTGAGCCCGGCCTCGGCCAGGACCTCCGCGGCGACGCCGCCGCCGGCGCCGCTGCCGACGATGGCGACGTCGCCGGCGAGCGTGAGGTCGGCCTCGAGCCGGGAGGCGTCGCGGACGTCGTGGTGGGGCGCGGGGGCGCTCTCGGCCATTACGCTACCCGAGCTCGGGCGGGCCGGGGTAGCCGATGCGCGGCCAGGCACGCGGGTTGCCGTACCAGGCGGCGATGATGAGCTCGTGAAGGCCGAGGTAGGCCGAGCGCAAGAGGTCGAAACGGCTCTCCTTCCAGCGCCCCAGGAAGCCGGCGATGTCCTCCGCGCCGGCCTCGTCCCACGACGGCCACAGGCCCGCCACCAGGACCCGCGCGATGCCGAGCCCCAAGAGGTCGAAGAGCTGGCGCAGCTCGGCCTGGGTCGCCGGCGCGAGCCCTGAGATGGCGCGGTCGACGCCCTCCACCACCTCGGCCTCGGCCCTTTGCCGCGCCGCGCCGCCCGCGGGCAGGGCGCCGGCCAGCATCACCGGCGCGATCGCGGCTACGATCACCCGGTCCTCCGCGCCGAGGAAGGCAAAGTCGCCTTCGATCGGCTGGGCGCGCGCCCGCGCCGCGAGGCCCACAAAGGCCAGCGCCGCGCAGCCCAGCGCGCCGGTCTTCAGGAGCTCGCGGCGCGAGGGCCGCAACAGGTCGAGCGTGGTGTTGGCGCCGAGCGCCGCCGCGCCGTGCCCTTTCGCGCTCACCTTCGGATCAGCAGTCTGAGCATCCGCTCCGCCACCCGGCCGAACGGCGGGGACAGCATCGCGCTGACCGAGAGCCGGCTTTGCGCGAACACCGACTTCTTGTGCGAGAAGGTCTCGAAGCCGTCGCGGCCGTGATAGGCGCCCATGCCGCTGGCGCCGACGCCGCCGAACGGCAGGTCGTTGAGGGCGGTCTGCAGCAGCGTGTCGTTGAGCGCCGCGCCGCCCGAGGTGGTCTCGCGGAGCACTCGCTCGGCGCGGCCGCGGTCGTCGTCGAAGTGGTAGAGCGCCAGCGGTCGCGGCCGGGCGTTGACGTAGTCGATGGCCTGGCCGAGATCGCCATAGGGCACGATGGGAAGCACCGGGCCGAAGATCTCCTCGCTCATCACCGCGCTCCGCTCCCCGGCGCCCACCACCAGGGTGGGCGGGAACTTGCGCGCGCCCGGGTCCAGGGTCTCGCCGGCGGGGTTGATCTCGACCACGCGGGCGCCCCCCTCCCGCGCCTTTTCCACCAGCCCGGCGAGGCGCCGGTAGTGGTGCTGGTTTACGATCGCGGTGTAGTCCGGGTTCTCGGCCAGCGTCGGGTAGAGCTTGGCCACCGCGTCCCGCGCCGCGGCGACGAAGTCCTCGAGCCGGGCCTTAGGGATAAGCACGTAGTCGGGCGCGATGCAGGTCTGGCCGGCGTTGAACAGCTTGCCGGCCATGATCTTGAGCGCCGCGCGCTCAAGCGGATAGCCCTCGGCGACGATGGCCGGCGACTTGCCGCCGAGCTCGAGCGTCACCGGGGTCAGGTTGTCGGCCGCGGCGTGGAGGATGCTGACGCCGATCGCGGTCGAGCCGGTGAACATCAGGTGATCGAAGGGCAGCGCGGCGAAGGCCTTTCCGACCTCGGGCCCGCCCGTGACCACCGCCACCTCGTCCCGCTCGAAGCCCTGGCCCAAGAGCCGGGCCAGGAGGGCGCTGGTCGCCGGGGTCAACTCGGAGGGCTTGATCATGACCCGGTTGCCGGCGGCGAGCGCGCCGGTGAGCGGCGCCAGCGCCAGATTGAAGGGGTAGTTCCAGGGCGCGATGATCCCCACCACGCCGAGCGGCTGATGGATCACGCGGGCACGCGCCGGCAGGAAGGGCCACGAGACGGCCCTGCGGCGGGGCCGCATCCAGCGCCGCAGTCGGGCGCCGGCGTGGCGCAGACCGTCGACGGTGAGGAAGATCTCGGCCAGCGCGGTCTCGTGGCGCGAACGGTGGCCGAAGTCCTCGGCGATGGCGTCGGCCACCGCCTCCCGGTTGTCGAGCACCAGCCGCTCGAGGCGCTTAAGGGCGGCGCGGCGGGCGCCGAGATCGGGCGCCCCCGCCGCCGCGAAGGCGGCGCGCTGGCGCTGGAAGATCTGTCCCAACTCCGGCGGCGGCTCTGCCGTCACGGCTTCGGCGATGGTCATGACGAGCCTCCTGGGCCAAATGCTCGGATGGGCCCAACCTTACAACAACGCCGCGGGCGCGGCATGGGGAATTGGCCCCGGCGCCAGGCCGACGAGCCACCCGAGCCGTCGCTTGATGGCGCGGGGCGGCGTGCTTAAGATCGCGACGGGCAGCGGAGCTGGCCCGTCACCTATGGGAGGTTTGGGATGAGAGCACGTCTTCTGTTGGCGCTGCCGATCGCGATCGGCTTGACGGCGCCCGCCTTCGGGTTTCAGTGCCCGGTCGACATCGGCAAGATCGATGCCGCCCTGGCGGCCAACGCGGGTCTCGATCCCAACCTCCGGAGCACGATCATGACGCTGCGCGATACGGGCCAGCGCCTGCACAAAGCCGGCAAACACAAAGAGGCCGTTCAGACCCTCGGCGGCGCCAAGCAGATCCTCGGTCAGCTCGGCGTCAAGATCGACTGACGGTGGGGCGCGCGATGGCGCGCTCCGCCAGGGCCCGGCGCAGGGGCTCGAGATAGGGCTCGTAGCGGCACCAATAGCCGATCTCGTCGGCGCTCAGGGTCTCAGGCGCCAAGTCTGGCGCGCCCTCGAGACCGCAGTGGGCGTAGAGCCTTGCCGCCGTGGCCGCGCGCTCGCGCACCAGCTCCTCGTAGGCCACCACCAGGATGCGCTCGCCGTAGAGGGCGCGCCAATGGGCCACCATGTCGCGATAGTCGGCGCAGTGGGAGGCGGCGTCCGCCAGGTCGTAGGCGTAGCCGTGCTCGGCCTCGTAGCGCTTGAAATAGACGAACAGGCAGTTGTCGAGCGGGTCGCGCTCGCAGGCGATGACGCGCACCCCCGGCATCGCCCGCAGGATCAGCCCCAGGTACCAGACATGCTCGGGCAAGGTGTTGACGAAGAACCGGGAGTCGGGCGAGACCCGGGAGACGCTGTCCACGTAGTGCTGGCCGATCTCCCGGATCCGAGCCTCGCTCAGGCCGTCCATATAACGCGGAAACGAATCCGCCAGGCCCTCGCTTTCCAGGGCTTGGCGGATGGCGGCGGCGAGTTCGAGCCGCTCGCCGCCGGCGCACACCGCCGGGTGACGCGCCAGCACCGCTTCCACCAGGCTCTTGCCCGACCTCGACAGGCCCACGACGAAGATCGGCACGCAGGCGCCTCGTGGCACCGGGGCGTCGGCGCCGGGGTGGGGCGCGGGGAAGGCCCGTTCGATCTCGGCCACGAGCGCGCGATGGTGGCGGGCATCGAAGGTGACGCTCTGGCGGCGCTCGGCGTTGGCCCGCCGGTAGTAGTCGAAGGCCCGGGGGTGATCGCCGAGGTCGTCGTACGCCTTGCCGAGGGCGAACAGGAGCTGGTCGCGCTGATCGCCGGGCGCGGTGTCGCGCTCGAGCAGGTCCTCGAGCTTGGCGATGGCGGGATCGCCGGGGCCGTGGCGGTGGCTCAAGGCCAGATTGTAGAGCGTGGGGATGTGCTCCGGCGCGCTCGCCAGGACGCGGCGGAAGCAGGCATCCGCCTCGTCATGGCGGCCCTGGCTCTGCAAGGTGTTGCCCAGGTTGTTGAGGATCTCCACCTGGCCGCCGTCGATGGCGAGGGCGTGGCGGAAGGCGGCGACGGCCTCGTCGAGCCGGCCCTGTGAGCGCAGCGCCCGGCCCAGGTTGTTGTGAGCCTCGGCGAGAGCGCCGTCGAGGGCCAGGGCGCGCTCGAACGAGGCCATCGCCTGGTCGAGCCGGCCCAGGCTGCGCAGCACGATGCCCAGAGAGTTGTGTATCAGGGCTTGCTTGGGCGCCTTGTCGAGGGCCCGGCCGATGAGCTCGGCTGCCTCGTGATGGCGGCCCTTGTGGTGCTCGATCACGCCCAGGAGATGGAGCGCGTCGACGCTCTCGGGCGCGACCTGGAGCACCCGCCGGTAGATCGCCTCGGCGGGCTCGAGCCGCCCCGCCCGCTGATGCTCGAGCGCGGTGCCCAGCGCCGCCCGGGCGCTTCCCCGGTCCGGCGCCCGGGCGGCCCGTGCCGCCAGCTTCTCGCGCCGCCGCCGCTCCTTGCGGTTCATCGGCCCGCGTCTCTCCGCTCCGCCAACATCATCAACGGCTCCCGCCGCGCGCACCACCGGTCGCCGCCCAGCTTACACGGGCGGAGCTTACACGGCCCCATGGGAGCCCTCCACCGCCGGACGCGGCGCGGAGGCGCGCCGAAACCGCCTTCCGCTCGCGCCAATAATATTTTAAGCTTAAAATAATTCACGGGACGGCGAGGACAGGCGGAGATGGCGGAGCGGACAGCCAGCATCGCCAGCGAGCCGGCCGCCGCGCAAGCGCCGCTCGCCGATCAGCACGCGGTGGTCACGGGTGGCGGGCGCGGCATCGGGGCGGCGATCGCGGCCGAGCTCGGCCGCCTGGGGGCGCGCCTGACGTTGATGGGCCGCACCACGACGACGCTCGAGGCGCGCCGCGCCGAGATCGCCGACGCCTGCGCCGTCGAGGTCGGGCATCAGACCGTCGACGTCAGCGACGAGGCGGCGGTGGCCCGCGCCTTCGAGGCCGCGGCAGGTGAGCTCGGCAGCGTCGCGATCCTGGTCAACAACGCCGGCATGGCGCTGAGCGCGCCGCTCGCCAAGACCGACCTCGCGCTCTGGAGCCAGACCCTGGGCGTCAACCTCACCGCCGCCTTCCTGTGCTGCCGCCAGGTGGTGCCGGGGATGCGCGAGGCGGGCCTGGGGCGCATCGTCAACATCGCCTCCACCGCCGGTCTGGTGGGTTACGGCTACGTCGCCGCCTACTGCGCCTCGAAGCACGGCCTGGTGGGCCTGACGCGGGCGCTGGCGCTGGAGCTGGCCCGGACCGGGATCACCGTCAACGCGGTCTGCCCCGGCTACACCGACACCGACATCACCGCCGAGGCCATCGCCAACATCGCCGACAAGACCGGGCGCAGCTCCGAGCAGGCCCGCGCCGAGCTGGTCAAGCACAACCCTCAAGGGCGCCTCATCGAGCCCGCGGAAGTGGCCGGGACGGTGGCCTGGCTGTGCCTGCCCTCGTCGGCCGCCATCACCGGTCAGGCCATCGCCGTGGCCGGCGGAGAGGTGATGTGACGGGCCAGCCTGCCGAGCCGGGGCGCGCCGAGCCACTGCGCGCCGACCCAAAGCCCGCTAATAAGGCCGAGCTCAGGCTGTGGCTGCGCCTGCTGGCCTGCTCGGGGCTGATCGAGCGCCGCGTACGCTCCGGCTTCCGCGAGGAGTTCGACACCACCCTGCCCCGCTTCGACGTCCTGGCCCAGCTCGACCGGGCGCCCGAGGGCCTGTGGATGGGCGACCTGTCGCGCCGGCTGATGGTCTCGAACGGCAACGTCACCGGGCTCATCGACCGGCTCGCCAACGAGGGCCTGGTGAGCCGCGAGACCGCCCCGGGCGACCGCCGCAAGCAGATGGTCCGCCTGACGCCCGCCGGAATAAAGGCCTTCGACGCCATGGCCCCGGCTCACGAGGCCTGGATCGTCGATATCATGTCGGGCCTGGGGGCCGAGGACACGCGCCAGCTCCTCGAGCTCCTGGGCCGGCTCCGCGCCGCCCTCGACCTCTCTCAATCGGACCAAGGAAGAACATGAAACCACAAAGCTTCCAACCCCAGCACTTCGACTGGTCCTTCGACGGCGGCGTCGCCACCGTCACCCTCAATCGGCCCGAGCGCAAGAACCCGCTCACCTTCGACTCCTACGCCGAGCTGCGCGACACCTTTGGCGCGCTCGGCGACGCCGACGAGGTGCGGGCGGTGGTGTTCACCGGCGCCGAGGGCAACTTCTGCTCGGGCGGCGACGTCCACGACATCATCGGGCCCCTGGTGGCGATGGAGATGCCCGAGCTCTTGAAGTTCACCCGCATGACCGGGGACCTGGTCAAGGCCATCCGCGCCTGCCCCCAGCCCGTGATCGCCGCTATCGACGGCATCTGCGCCGGCGCCGGCGCCTGCATCGCCATGGCCACCGACCTGCGCTTCGGCACCGCGCGCTCGAAGGTCGCCTTCCTCTTCACCCGTGTCGGGCTGGCGGGCTGCGACATGGGGGCCTGCGCCATCCTGCCCCGCATCATCGGCCAGGGGCGGGCCTCGGAGCTGTTGTACACCGGGCGCGCCATGGCCGGCGACGAGGCCGAGCGCTGGGGCTTCTACAATCGGCTCTGCGAGCCCGACGAGGTCCTGGCCGAGGCCCAGGCCTTGGCCGCCCGCCTCGCCAGCGGCCCCGGCTTCGCCCACGCCATGACCAAGAAGACGCTGCACCAGGAGTGGAACATGGGGGTCGACGAGGCCATCGAGGCCGAGGCCGAGGCCCAGGCCATCTGCATGCAGACCGGGGACTTCCGGCGCGCCTACGAGGCCTTCGTCAAGAAGGAGCGCCCCGTCTTCGAGGGCAACTGATGGCCGACCGGAGCTTCCTCGACTGGCCCTTCCTCGACGACCGACACCGCCGCCTCGCCGCCGAGCTCGAGGCCTGGACGGCGGCCGAGATCGCGCCGGAGGGCGATGACGAGGACGACGTCGACGGTCACTGCCGCCGCCTCGTCGCCAAGCTCGGCGCCGCCGGCTGGCTCGACCATTGCGTGGCCGCGGCCGACGGCGGCGCCGGGGACGGGCTCGACGTGCGCGCACTCTGCCTGTGCCGCGAGATCCTGGCCCGGAGCTCGGGCCTCGCCGACTTCGCCTTCGCCATGCAGGGGCTCGGCACCGGCCCGATCGCGCTGTTCGGCTCGGACGAGGTCAAGCGTGCCTACCTGCCGGCGGTGGCGCGCGGCGAACGCATCGCCGCCTTCGCGCTGTCCGAGCCCGAGGCCGGCTCCGACGTGGCGGCGATCGCCACCCGGGCCGAGGCCGACGGCGACGGCTACGTGCTGAACGGCGCCAAGACCTGGATCTCGAACGCCGGCATCGCCGACCACTACGTGGTCTTCGCCCGCACCAGCGACGAGGGCGCGCGCGGGCTCTCGGCCTTCGTGGTCGACGCCGACAGCCCCGGGCTCGAGGTCAGCGAGCGCATCAAGCTGATCGCCCCCCACCCCATCGGCACCGTGAGCTTCAGCGACTGCCCGGTGCCCCGGGAGCGCCTCCTGGGCACGCCCGGCCAGGGCTTCAAGGTGGCCATGGCGACGCTCGACATCTTCCGCTCCTCGGTGGGCGCCGCCGCCCTCGGCTTGGCCCGGCGGGCGCTCGACGAGGCCCTCGCCCGGGCCCAGTCGCGGCGCGCCTTCGGCCAACCGATCGCCGAGTTCCAGCTCATCCAGGCGAAGCTCGCCGACATGGCCACCGAGATCGACGCCAGCGCGCTGCTGGTCTACCGCTCGGCCTGGACCCGCGACACCCAGGCCGCCCGGGTGACGCGCGAGTCCTCGATGGCCAAGATGTACGCCACGGAAGCGGCGCAGCGCGTGGTCGACCAGGCGGTGCAGATCTTCGGCGGCCTCGGCGTGGTCGCCGGGGTGCCGGTCGAGCGCCTCTACCGCGAGGTGCGCGCCTTGCGCATCTACGAGGGCACCACCGAGATCAACAAGCTGGTGATCGCCCGCCAGGTGCTCAGCGCCCATGGCCAAACCCGCGTCGCGCCCAAGGCGGCGCCCGAGGGCTAGGGCCGCAGCTCGGGCCATGAAGCTTCTCGAGCCCCTCGACATCAACGGCATGGTGATCCCCAACCGGGTGGTGGTGCCGGCCATGGTGACCCGGCTCTCGGGCGAGGACGGCTTGGTCAACGAGGGCGTGATCGAGCGCTACCTGGGTTATGCCGAGGGCCACGTCGGCCTCATCGTGGTCGAGGCGACGGCGGTGCACGAGGCCAAGTCGGGGCCCCTGTTGCGGCTCTCGGACGATGCCTTCATCCCCGGCCACGCCGAGCTGGTGAAGCGCGTCCACGAGGCCTCGGATTCCAAGGTGGTGCCCCAGATCATCCACTTCATGAAGGTGGCGCGCTCGGGCTGGCGCCAGAAGATCGAGTCGCTCTCGGCCGACGACATCGAGCACATCGTCGAGCAGTTCGCCGCGGCCGCGGCGCGGGCCCGCGAGGCGGGCTACGACGGAGTCGAGCTCCACGCTGCCCACGCCTACACGCTGTCGTCGTTCTTCTCGCGCCACAACCGGCGCCGCGACCAATACGACGGGCGTACCCTGGAGGGCCGGCTGCGCCTCTTCGGCGAGGTCATGAACCGGGTGCGCGGCAAGGTGGGCGCCGACTTTCCCGTCGGCATGCGCTTCCTCGCCGAGGAGGCGGTCAAGGACGGCTACACCGTCGAGGAGGCCAAGCTCATCGCGCTGAGGGCGGCGCAAACCGGAGTCGACTACATCTCGCTCTCGGTGGGCGGCAAGTTCGAGGACGCCCAGCACCGCGAGGGCCAGCCCCTCTATCCATACACCGGCTACTCGGGCGACCGCTGTATGCCGGGCGACTGGTACCCGCCGCTGCCCCACGCCCACTTGGCCGAGGCCATCAAGCGCTACATCAACGACAAGGGCTTTGCCGTGCCCGTGGTCTCGGTGGGCAAGATCAGCGACCCCGACGAGGCCGAGGGACTGCTGCTCGAGGGACGCGCCGACCTCATCGGCATGGCGCGCCAGTTGCTCACCGATCCCGACTGGGTGAAGAAGCTCGAGGAGGGCCGGACCGACCAGATCGTGCGCTGCATCTGGTGCAACGTCTGCAAGCAGCTCGACGAGAACTTCCACCAGGTGACCTGCTTCCTGTGGCCCAAGGGCGCGCTGCAGGCGCCGCTCGACGATGCGGCGGGCGAGAACCCGCGCTGGCCGCCACAAGGGGCCGGGCTCGCGGCCACCGTCGAGAAGGGCCGCGTCACCTTGACCTGGCACCGCGCCGAAGGCGACGACATCGGCGGCTACGACATCTACCGCGCCGAGGACGAGGGCGCCGTGAGCTGCGTCGAGGCGGTAAAGGGCAGCCGTTTCTCGGACCGCCTGGTGCTGGGGGGATTGCGCTACACCTACCATGTCAAGGCCTTCGACAAGGGAGGCCGCACCAGCCCGCCGTCCAACAGCGTCGCTATCGCCATGCCGATGCCGGACCTGGCCGGAGCACAGGCCGGTCAAGAGATCGCCGAGCATGGCTGAGAGCAGCGCCCACGCCGACAGCTTCGCCCGCGACCACCTGCCACCACCCGAGTGCTTGCCGCTGCTCGACCTCTCCGGGACGCCTGAGACCGCGGCCTACCCGGGGCGCATGAACTGCGCCACCGAGCTCATCGACCGCCAAGCGGAACGCTTCGGCGCCCGCCCCGCCTACCACTTCGGCGATGAGACCTGGAGCTACGACGAGCTCCTCGACAAGGCCAACCGCGTCGCCCGGGTGCTCACCGACGACTTGGGCGTGGTGCCGGGCAACCGGGTGATGCTGCGCTCGGCCAACAACCCCACCTACGCCGCCTGCTGGCTGGCGCTCCAGAAGGTGGGCGCGGTCGCGGTCGCCACCATGCCGCTGCTCAGGAGCCGCGAGCTCACCTACATCGCCGACAAGGCGCGGGTCGCTATCGCGCTCTGCGACCACCGGCTCGCGGCGGAGCTCGAGGAGACCAGGGCGCGCTCGGCCGAGCTCGAGACCATCGTCTACTGGGGTGGCGGCGGGCCCGGCTCGCTCGAGGCCCGCATGGCCGGCAAATCCGGCGATTTCGAGAACCTGGACACCGCCGCCGACGACGTGGCGCTGATCGCCTTCACCTCGGGCACCACCGGCCAGCCCAAGGGCTGCATGCATTGCCACCGCGACATCCTGGCCATCTGCGACACCTTCTCGCGCTACGTGCTGAGGCCCGACGAGGAGGATGTCTTCGCCGGCTCGCCGCCCCTGGCCTTCACCTTCGGGCTCGGCGCCAACCTCGCCTTTCCCATGCACGCCGGCGCCGCGACGGTGCTCTTTGAGCAGTTCACGCCGCAATCGCTGATGGAGACCATCGCGCGGCGTCGCGTCAGCGTGCTCTTCACCGCCCCCACCGGCTACCGGGCGATGACCGACCTGGTGCCCGATCACGACCTCTCGTCGCTGAAGAAATGCGTCTCGGCCGGCGAGACCCTGCCGGCGGCGACCTATCTGGCCTGGGAGAAGGCGACGGGGATCAAGATCATCGACGGCATCGGCTCGACCGAGATGCTGCACATCTTCATCGCCTGCGCGGGCGACGACATCCGCCCCGGCGCCACCGGCAAGGCGATCCCGGGGTATGAGGCCCGCGTGCTCGACGACCGGGGCGAGCCGTTGGGGCCGGGAGAGATCGGCCGGCTGGCGGTGCGCGGGCCCACCGGCTGCCGCTACCTCGACGACGCGGAGCGCCAGGCGACCTATGTGCAGGGGGGCTGGAACCTCACCGGCGACGCCTACCGGGTCGATGAGGAGGGCTACTTCTGGTACCAGGCCCGCACCGACGACATGATCATCTCGGCGGGCTACAACATCGCCGGGCCCGAGATCGAGGCGGTGCTCCTCGAGCACCCCAAGGTGCTGGAATGCGCCGTCGTGGGCGCGCCCGATCCCGAGCGCGGCCAGGTCGTCAAGGCCTTCGTGGTGCTGCGCCACCAGGGCGACGCCAACGAGGCCACGGCGGCCGAGCTGCAGGATTTCGTCAAGGCCGAGATCGCCCCCTACAAGTACCCGCGATCGATCGAGTTCAGGGACGCCCTCCCGAAGACCGAGAGCGGCAAATTGCAGCGCTTCCGCCTGCGCGAGAGCGGCTAGCCATGAACGGGCTCGCGACCCTCGACGCCAGCGCCCAGGCCGAGCTGGTGCGGCGCGGCGAGCTCAGCCCGGCCGAGCTCGTGGAGGCCGCAATTCTGCGCATCGAGCGCCTCAACCCTGAGCTCAACGCCGTGGTCACGCCGATGTACGAAACGGCGCGGGCATCCGCCGCCGCCCTGTCGGCGGAGAGCCTGGCCGAGGCGCCCTTCGCCGGCGTCCCCTTCCTGCTCAAGGACCTGGTGGCCGAGTACGCCGGCGCGCCGCTCTCGGAGGGCTCGGCGTTCCTCGCCGGGCACTACACCTCGCCCCAGGACTCCGAGCTGGTGCGGCGCCATAAGGCCGCCGGGCTGGTGGTGGTGGGCAAGGCCAACACGCCCGAGTTCGGGCTCCTGCCGACCACCGAGCCGCGCCTATTCGGCCCCGCCCGCAACCCCTGGGACCGCTCGCGCACCACCGGCGGCTCGAGCGGCGGCTCGGCGGCGGCGGTGGCCGCCGGCCTGGTGCCCATGGCCCACGGCAACGACGGCGGCGGCTCGCTGCGCATCCCGGCCTCGTGCTGCGGGGTCTTCGCGTTGAAGCCGACGCGGGGGCGCAATCCGCTGGGGCCCCACTACGGCGACATCGCCAGCGGGCTCGCCGCCGAGCACGCCGTGACGCGCTCGGTGCGGGACAGCGCCGCGCTCCTCGACGCCACTTCCACCCCCGATCCCGGCGCCCCCTACGCGCCGCCGCCGCCGGCCCGGCCCTTCCGCGACGAGGTGGGGCGGGATCCGGGGCGGCTCAGGATCGCTTTCGCGCGCGCCTCCCCGACCGGGATCGATGTGCACCCGGACTGTGTCGCCGCGGTCGAGTCGACGGCCGCGCTGTGCGCCGGGCTCGGCCACGAGGTCGTCGAGGCGAGCCCGAAGCTCGACGCCGAGACCCTGGTCAAGGGCTTCACGAACTTGTGGATCGGCACCTTGGGCTGGGTGATCGAGGACTGGGCGCGGCGCACCGGCCGCGAGCCCAGGGCCGAGCACTTCGAGCCCGGCACCTGGCGCATGTACGAGGTGGCGCGCGAGCGCGGCGCGATCCAGCACCTGCTCACGCTCCAGGACCTGCAGCGGGTGGCCCGCGAGGTCGCCGGCTTCTTCTCGGAGCTCGACCTCTGGCTGACGCCGACCCTGGCCCACCCGCCGGTGACGCTGGGCGAGTTCGACTACGACCCGGAGCAGAGCACCGAGGGGCGCCAGCGCTGGCGCACGCGCATCGCTCAGTTCAGCCACTTCACCCTGATCGCCAACGTTAGCGGCCAGCCGGCGATGTCGCTGCCCTTGAGCTGGAACGGCGACGGCCTCCCCGTGGGCAGCCACTTCATGGCCCGCTACGGCGACGAGGCGAGCCTCTTCCGCCTTGCCGCCCAGCTCGAGGCGGCGCGCCCCTGGGCCGGCCGCCGCCCGCCGCTGGCGGCCTGAGGCCCCCCAGCGCGCCACGAGCGGCGCCCCGCCGAGGTGCCAGCCGGCGTCGATGATGAGGATCTCGCCGGTGACGTGGTCGGCGCCCTCGACGAAGAACACCACCGCCTTGGCGATCTCCTCGGGCGTGCCGGCGAGCTTGAGCGGCGTGCGCTTCTCGTGGTGGGCCTTCTGCCGCTCGTAGGCCTCGAGGCCCGCGCCGTCGATGGTCCAGCGCGTCTGCACGAAGCCCGGGCACACGGCGTTGACGCGGATCTCAGGCGCCAGCGCCCGGGCCAGCGCCAGCGTCATGGTGTTGAGCGCCCCCTTGGACGCCGCGTAGGCGATCGAGCTTCCCACCCCCATCACCCCGGTGATCGAGGAGACGTTGACGATGGCGCCCTGGCCCGCCGCCGTCATGTGGGGCGCCACCGCCCGGGTCATCTGGTAGGCGCCGATGACGTTGACGGCGTAGAGGCGCTGGAAGTCCTCGGCGCTCAGGCCCTCCAGATCCTCGAAGGCCACGTACTTGGTGACCCCGGCGTTGTTGACCAGCGCATCGACGCGGCCCCAGCGCTCGAACGCCGCCGCCGCCAGGCGCCGGCAGTCCCCGTCCTCGGCGACGTCGGCGCGGCACAAGAGCGCCTCGGCACCGGCCGCCTCGCAGGCCGCCGCGGTCTCTTCCGCTTCGCGTTCGCTTTTGGTGTAGTTGACGACCAGGTTGCAGCCCTTCGACGCCAAGAGCCGCGCCGTGGCGGCGCCGATACCGGTGGCCGAGCCGGTGACGATGGCGACCGCGCCGTCGATCTCCATGGCGAGCCTCTCTCCGTTGCCCCCCAGGTGCCCCGAGGTGCCCGAGCTTACGCGCGCCGGGGCGACCGGGGACAGCCCTTTTCGCGACCGATCGCCGCCAATCGCCACCAATCGCCACGGCCCAAGAAGGGTTTTGGCAGCACCGCCGGGCTGGAGTACACTGCCCCCGGGCCGCGCCGCGGAGGCGCCGCGCGGCCGCGCAATCGAACGCCGGGTGATGCCCGCCCCGCTGCATCGCCCTTCGCCAAGGGAACCTCAAGGGAGGGTAACCGACATGACCAAACGTTTGATCGGACTGGCCTGCGCCGCCGCGTTCCTCGCCGCCCCGGCGATGGCGGCGGAGAAGGTGAAGATCGGCTTCATCACCACGCTCTCGGGGCCGGCCGGCATCATCGGCAAGCACATGAAGGACTCTTTCGAGCTCGGCCTCGACCACGTCGACCGCAAGGTGGGCGGGCTCGAGACCGAGATCATCTACGGCGACGACCAGCGCAAGCCCGACGTCGGCAAGCAGATCGCCGACAAGATGATGAAGAAGGACAGGGTGGACTTCATGTCGGGCATCATCTGGTCGAACGTGATGATGGCCGTCCACGGCCCCGTCACCCGCAACAAGACCTTATTCATCGGCTCCAACGCCGGGCCCTCGCCGATCGCCGGCAAGCGCTGCTCCAAGTACTTCTTCTCGACCTCGTGGCAGAACGACCAGACGCCGGAGGCCATGGGCAAGCACCTGCAGGACAAGGGCGTCAACAACGTCTACGCGATGGCGCCCAACTACCAGGCCGGCAAGGACATGCTCACCGGCTTCAAGCGCTACTTCAAGGGCACCATCGTGGGCGAGGTCTACACCAAGCTCGGCCAGCAGGACTACGCCGCCGAGATCACCCAGTTGCGCGCCGCCAAGCCCGAGGCGGTGTTCGTGTTCCTACCCGGCGGAATGGGCATCCAGTTCGTCAAGCAGTACGCGCAGGCGGGCCTCATGGGCAAGCTCCCGATCTACTCGGTGTACACCGCCGACGCGGTGACCCTGCCGGCGCAGAAAGAGACGGCGCTCGGCATGCTGATGACCCAGTTCTGGAGCCCCGACCTCGGCAACCCGGTCAATACCAAGTTCGTCGCCGACTTCCGCGCCAAGTACGGCTACATCCCCTCGTTCTACGGCGCCCAGAGCTATGACACGGTGATGCTGATCGACAGGGCGATCCGCGCCGTCAACGGCAACCTCGACGACAAGGAGGCGCTGATCGCGGCCATCCGCAAGGCCGACTTCCCCTCGGTCAGGGGCTCGTTCAAGTTCAACAACAACCACTTCCCGATTCAGAACTTCTACCTGCGCGAGGTGGTCAAGGACGGCGACGACTACACCACCAAGATCAAGGGTGTGGTGTTCTCGTCCCACGGCGACGCCTACGCCAAGGACTGCCCCATGAAGTGGTAGCCTGCGGCCAAGCCGAGCGACGGGGGGCGCCGCCTTGCGCGCCCCCCGCTTTTTGTGGTTTCTCTTACGGCCGACGGTAACCGGCCCCGCTCCATGACCTTCTTGCTGTTGCTCGAACAGGGCCTCAACGGCCTTCAGTTCGGCGTCATGCTGTTCCTCATGGCGGCCGGGTTGACCCTGGTGTTCGGGATCATGAACCTGGTCAACCTGGCGCACGGCTCGCTCTACATGGTGGGGGCCTACTTCGCCACCACCTTTCACCAGTGGACCGGCTCGTTCATCCTGGCGGTGCTGCTGGCGCTGCCGGCGGCGCTGGTGGTCGGCATCGTCGTCGAGGTGGTGGCGCTCCGGACGCTTTACGAGCGCGACCACCTCGACCAGGTGCTCGCCACCTTCGGCCTGATCCTGTTCTTCAACGAGCTGGTGCGCATCGTCTGGGGACCGGCGGCGCTTTACACGTCGCTGCCCTCGTTCCTCGAGGGCCGGGTCGAGTTCATCCCCGGCGCCCCCTACCCCACCTATCGCCTGGCGATCATCGCCGTGGGGCTCTTTGTGGCGCTGTTCCTCTACCTCCTGGTGACGCGCACCCGCCTCGGCATGCTGATCCGCGCCGGCGCCAGCAACCGCGAGATCGTCGGCGCGCTGGGGATCGACGTGAAGTTGCTCTACACCCTGGTGTTCGGTCTCGGCGCGGCGCTGGCCGGCCTTTCGGGGCTGATGGCGGGGCCCATCTTCACGGTGCAGCCGGGCATGGGCGAGCAGATCCTGATCCTCACCTTGGTGGTCATCGTCATCGGCGGCATCGGCTCGATCCGGGGCGCCTTCGTCGCCGCCGTGATCGTCGGCGTGGTCGACACCATCGGCCGCGCCTTCCTGCCGCTGTTCCTCAAGACCTTCCTGGCGCCCGACGTCGCCGACACCGCGGGCCCGGCCATCGCCTCGATGCTGATCTACATCCTGATGGCGGCGGTACTCACCTTCCGGCCCCAGGGCCTGTTCCCGGCGCGCACCGGGTAAGCCATGGCGATCACCTCCCGCGGCGTCGTTCTGGTCATCGGCCTGGTGGTGCTGTTGGCCCTGCCCCAGGTGGCGGTGGCGCTCGACGAGCCCTTCTACGTCGACCTCTTCGCGCGCATCATGATCTTCGCCATCGCCGCCATGAGCCTCGACCTGATCCTGGGCTTCGGCGGCATGGTGAGCTTCGGCCACGCCGCCTATCTCGGCGTCGGCGCCTACGCCGTGGGCGTGCTCTCGTTCTACGGCATCGACAACGGGGTGCTTCAGCTCCTGGTCGCCATCGTCGCCTCGGCGCTGGTCTCGCTCGGCATCGGCGCGATCTCGCTGCGCACCACCGGGGTCTACTTCATCATGATCACCCTGGCCTTCACGCAGATGCTCTATTTCTTCGGCATCAGCCTCGAGACCTATGGCGGCGACGACGGCATGCCGACCAACCGTTCCGAGTTCTTCGGCGCCATCGACCTCTACGCCGGCAACTCGCTCTACTACCTCATCCTCGGCATCCTGCTCCTGTTCCTCTTCCTCGGCCGCCGCCTGGTGAGCTCGCGCTTCGGCATGGTGATCCGCGGCGCGCGCTCCAACGAGCGGCGCATGCGGGCGCTCGGTTTTCCCATCTACCGCTACAAGCTCGCCGCCTTCGTCCTCGCCGGCACCATGTGCGGGGTGGCCGGCGCGCTGCTCGCCAACCTGACCGAGTTCGTGACGCCTGAGTTCATGCACTGGACGCGCTCGGGCGAGCTTTTGATCATGGTCATCATGGGCGGCATCGGGACCCTGTTCGGCCCGGTCCTCGGCGCCACCGCCTTCCTCCTGCTCGAGGAGTACCTGCCCGAGATGATGAACGCGGTGATCGCCGACACCGGCGTGCACTGGCAGATCGTGCTGGGGCCGATCCTGATCTTCCTGGTGCTGTTCGCCAGGCGCGGAATCCTGGGCATCCTGCCCTCCGGCCGGGCGCCGTGACCGCGCCCCTGCTCGAGGTTCGCGGCCTGATCAAGCGCTTCGGCGGCCTGGTCGCCACCGATGAGCTCGATCTCGACATCGAGGCCGGCGAGATCCACGCCATCATCGGCCCCAACGGCGCCGGCAAGACCACACTGATCGGCCAGCTCACCGGCGAGCTGCGCTCCGACGGCGGCAGCATCGCCTTCGCGGGCCGCGACATCACCCGCCTTCCCACCCATCGCCGAGCGCATTTGGGCCTGGCGCGCTCGTTCCAGATCACCAGCGTCTTCCTCGACTTCACGACGCTCGACAACGTGGCCCTGGCGGTGCAGGCACACGACGGCCACTCCTTTCGCTTCTGGCGCCGGGCGCGGCGCGAGCCCGGCCTGCGCGAGCCGGCGATGGCGGCGCTCGAGCACGTCGGGCTCACCGCGCGCGCCGATGTCGTGGCCTCGAGCTTGAGCCACGGCGAGCACCGTCAGCTCGAGATCGCCATGGCCCTGGCCACGGGCCCCAGGCTGTTGCTGCTCGACGAGCCCACGGCGGGGATGGGGGCCGAGGAATCGGCGCGCATGATCGAGCTGCTGGGCGGTCTCAAGGGGGGTCGGACCATCCTTCTGGTCGAGCACGACATGGATGCGGTGTTCGCCCTCGCCGACCGCATCACGGTGCTGGTCTACGGCCGCGCCATCGCCACCGGAGAGCCCGAGGAGATCCGCGCCAACGCCAAGGTCCGCGAGGCCTATCTGGGCGAGCAGGAGGGCTCGGGCGGCGCCGATGGCGCGGCTGGGGGCGCCTGAGATGCTCGAGGTCGCCGCCATCGAGACCTTCTACGGCCAGAGCCAGGTCCTGTTCCGCATGGAGCTTAACGTCGGGGCCGGCGAGGTGGTGACCCTGATGGGCCGCAACGGCATGGGCAAGACCACCACCGTGCGCTCGATCATGGGCCTGACGCCGGCGGCCAGCGGCTCGATCACCTTCGAGGGCACCGACATCCGCGAGCTCCCCGCCTACCGCGTCGCCCAGCTCGGCATCGGCCTGGTGCCCGAGGGGCGGCAGGTGTTCCCCAACCTGACGGTGCGCGAGAACCTGGTGGCGACCGCCGCCAACCGCGGCGGCGGTGCCGAGCCCTGGACCCTGGAGCGGGTCTACGAGCTCTTTCCCAGGCTCGGGGAACGCTCGGCCAGCATGGGCAACGAGCTCTCGGGCGGGGAGCAGCAGATGCTCTCGATCGGACGGGCGCTGATGACCAATCCCAAGCTCCTGATCCTCGACGAGGCGACCGAGGGCCTGGCGCCCCTGATCCGGGCCGAGATCTGGCAGCGTCTGGGCGAGCTCAAGCGCGCCGGGCAGTCGATCCTGATCATCGACAAGAGCGTCAAGGCGCTGACCCGCATCGCCGACCGCCACTACATCATCGAGAAGGGCAAGGTGGTGTGGCAGGGCTCTTCGCCCGAGCTCAGCGCCAGCGAGGACGTCCAGCGCCGCTACCTGGGGGTGTGAAGAGAGGGGTCGGGGAAGCATGCGAATCACCGCCCTGCGCACGGTCCGGGTCGAGTTGCCGATCGCCAAGCCGATCCGCACCGCCATCCACGACATCCGCTCGGTGGGCTGCGTGCTGGTCACCCTCGACAGCGATGAGGGGCTCGTCGGCGAGAGCTACATGTTCAGCTTAAGCGCGCTGCGGCTCGAGGTGTTGGACGCCATGGTCAGGAGCCTGGAGCACCATGTCGTGGGCCAGGACCCCCACCGGGTCGAGGCCATCTGGCAGGCGATGTGGCGCGACATCAACTTCTTCGGCCACAAGGGCATCACCCTGTTCGCGCTCTCGGCGCTCGATACCGCGTGCTGGGACCTCGTCGGCAAGGCCGCCGATGAGCCGCTCTACAGGCTGTTCGGCGCCGTGCGCGAGCGCATCAAGGCCTACGCCTCGGGCGGGCTCTGGCTCAGCCATTCGACCGAAGAGCTGGTCGCCGAGGCGCAGGAGTTCGTGGCCCAGGGCTTCCGCGCCATGAAGATACGCATCGGCAAGCCGCGCTACGGCGAGGACGTGGAGCGGGTGAGCGCGGTGCGCCAGGCGGTGGGGCCGGATATCGAGCTGATGGTCGACGCCAATCAGGGCCTCAGCGTCGCTCACGCCATCCGCCTCGGGCGCCGCCTCGAGGATCTCGACCTGGTGTGGTTCGAGGAGCCGGTGGCGGCCTACGACCTCGAGGGTCACGCCCGGGTCGCCGCCGCCCTCGACACGCCCGTCGCCTCGGGCGAGAGCGAGTACACCCGCCACGGCATGGCCGCGATGATCGAGGCCAAGGCCGCCGACATCCTGATGCCCGATCTGCAGCGCATCGGCGGCCTGACCGAGTTCCGCAAGGCGGCTCACCTGGCCGAGGCGCACGAGCTGCCGATCTCGCCCCACGTCTTCCCCGAGCACAGCCTGACCATCGCCGGCTCTGCCGCCAACGCCATCTACCTCGAGCACATGCCGTGGTTCGCGCCGCTCTTTCGCGAGAAGATGGTGCTCGAGGAGGGCTCGATCGCCATGCCCGAGAGGCCCGGGCTGGGCTTCACCTTCGATCCCGACCAGGTCGATAACTGGCGCCTCGGCTGAGCCGGCGCCAGGCCTCCACGGATATCGCCTACTCGGGCCGCCGCGCGGGGTCTAACCGTGGCCCGGTTGTCGCCACAATTGGCCCGCTGTCTCACCCCCGCGCACCACCCTCGCCGACGACCACGAACGGGGCCCAGAACGCGGGATGGGCGAACTCAGAGTGGTCCGGGTCGTCCATCAGCTTCAGCATCGAGCGGCGCAGCGCCTCCGCCCGCCCGATCTCAGGGTTCGCCGCGGCCGCGGCGAACACGCCGGTGATGAGCTTGACCGTGCTCGCCGATGCCACCGGCCAGTGCGAGACCAGGAGCGCGCGGCTGCCGGCGCAGAAGAAGGCCTTTGGCCAGGCCCGAGAGCCCTTCCGCCCCAGGCTCCCCGCCCGCCGTCGTGTTGCAGGCCGAGAGCACGACCCAGTGGGCGTCGAGGTCGAGCCGCGCGGGGACGTCACTTCGGCGGGTTCTGTGCTGCTTATTTGGCGCGGATCGCCTTGGCACGGGCCTCCATCTTTGACGCCTCGGCGTCGCGCCCGGTCTTGCGGAGCAGAGCGGCGTAGTTCTCAAGGCTCTGAGCCACATTGGGATGCTCCGGCCCCAGGGTCTTCTCAAAGATCGCCAGGGCGCGCTTGAAGAGCGGCTCGGCCTTGGCGTGGCGGCCCCGGTCGCGGTAGAGATTCGCCAGGTTGTTGAGGCTCGTGGCTAAGCTGGAGTGCTCCGACCCGAGAACCTTCTCCTTGATCGCCAGCGCCCGCTGGTGGAGCGGCTCGGCCTCGGCGTGCCGGCCTTGGGCTTGGTAAATCAGCGCCAGGTTGTTGAGGCTCTGGGCCGTGTGAGGATGCTCCGGACCAAGCGCTTCTTCGCGGATCGCCAAAGCGCGTTTGTGGAGCGGCTCGGCCTCGGCGTAGCGGCCCTGGGCGTGGTAAAGATTCGCCAAGTTGTTGAGGCTCTGGGCTACCTCGGAATGCTCCGACCCCAGGGCCTTCTCCAAGATCGCCAGCGACTGCTCATAGAGCGGCTCGGCCTCAGGGTAGCGGCCTTGGGCTTGGTAGAGCAACGCCAGATTGTTGAGGCTCTGGGCCACGTTGGGATGCTCCGGACCAAGAGCATTTTCCCGGATCGCCAAAGCGCGTTTGTGGAGCGGCTGGGCCTCGGCGTAGCGGCCCTGGGCGCGGTAGAGATTCGCCAGGTTGTTGAGGCTCTGGGCTATTTCGGAATGCTCCGACCCCAGGGCCTTCTCCAAGATCGCCAGCGACTGCTCATAGAGCGGCTCGGCCTCAGGGTAGCGGCCTTGGGCTTGGTAGAGCAACGCCAGGTTGGCGAGGCTCTGGGCCACGTTGGGATGCTCCAGCCCCAGCGCCTTCTCATCAATCGTCAGCGCTCGCTTGTGGAGCGGCTCGGCCTCGGCGTAGCGGCCCTGGAGGCGGTAGAGTTCCGCCAGGTTGTTGAGGCCGGTTGCGACTTGGGGATGCTCCGGCCCGAGTGCCTTCCCCCAGATCGCCAGCGACCGCTCGTAGAGCGGCTCGGCCTCAGTGTAAAGGCCCTGGGCCTTGTAGATCAGAGCCAGGTTGTTGAGGCTGTGCGCCACGTAGGGATGCTCCAGCCCCAGCGCCTTCTCCCAAATCGCCAGCGCGCGTTTGTGGAGGGGCTCGCCCTCGGCGTAGAGGCCCTGGAAGCGGTACAACTCCGCCAGGTTGTTGAGGCTCTGGGCTAGGTCGGGATGCTCCGGCCCAAGCACATTTTCCCGAACCGCCAGCGCGCGCTTGTGCAGCGGCTCGGCCTCGGCGTATTTGCCCTGGACGCGGTAGAGCTCCGCCAGGTTGTTCAGCAGTACGGCGGTTGTTTGGTGCTCCGGACCAAGTTCCTCTTCACCCAGTTCCAGCGCTTTGCGGGCGAAAGGCTCCGCTTCGCCGTACCGGCCTTGTTCGTTGAACGCCTTGTACTGCCGGAACGCCTGCATCAGCGCGTCGGATTGGGCCCCGGCGCCCACCGGTGCCAGCAGCACCGCGGCGAGGGCGAGCACGGCGACGCGAATGTGCAGCGGGATCGTCATCTTTCGGTGTGCCCGAGCTTATCGGAGGTCACACCGTAACACTCCGTGGAAATCCCCGTTAGCATGCGAGGCCACGCACTCTCCGTATCTGGCGGCCGCGCCTCAGCCAAGGGGTGACGGCGAGGGCGCGCGGCGTTTACCATGGGGCGGCGGCGCAGCCCGACCGCCCTCGACAGCGAGCCAAGCCCATGACCGACGCCCCCATCACCGACGCCTACATCTGCGACGCCGTCCGCACCCCCATCGGCCGCTACGGCGGCGCGCTCTCGGCGGTGCGCACCGACGACCTCGCCGCCATCCCCATCACGGCGCTGAGGGAGCGCAACCCGGGCGTCGACTGGTCCCAGGTCGACGACCTGGTGATGGGCTGCGCCAACCAGGCCGGCGAGGACAACCGCAACGTCGCCCGCATGGCCGCTCTCCTCGCCGGACTGCCGGAGGAGGTGCCGGGCGCCACCGTCAACCGGCTCTGCGGCTCAGGGCTCGAGGCGCTGGGCGGCGCGGCGCGAGCGATCAAGGTCGGCGAGGCCAGCCTCGTCATCGCCGGCGGCGTCGAGAGCATGAGCCGGGCGCCCTTCGTCATGGCGAAAGCCCAGACCGCGTTCTCGCGCAACGCCGAGGTCTACGACACCACCATGGGCTGGCGCTTCGTCAACCCGGTGCTGAAGGCCCAGTACGGCATCGATTCGATGCCCGAGACGGCCGAGAACGTGGCCGAGGAGTTCCAGATCCGCCGCGACGACCAGGACGCCTTCGCCCTCAGGAGCCAGCAGCGGGCGGTGGCGGCACAAACCTCGGGGCGCCTGGCCAAGGAGATCGTCGCGGTCACCATCCCGCGGCGCAAGGGCGAGCCCATCGTGGTCGAGCACGACGAGCACCCCCGCGCCGACACCTCGCTCGAGAAGCTCGCCAAGCTGCCGACCCCGTTCCGCGACGGCGGCACCGTCACCGCCGGCAACGCCTCGGGCGTCAACGACGGCGCCTGCGCCCTGATTGTGGCCTCGGCCAAGGCCGCCCACGCCCACGGCCTCGTGCCCAAGGCACGGGTGGTGGCGATGGCCCACGCCGGGGTGCCGCCCCGCATCATGGGCATGGGGCCCGCGCCCGCCACCCGCAAGGTGCTGGAGATCGCCGGCCTCGCGCTTGGCGACATGGACGTGATCGAGCTCAACGAGGCCTTCGCGGCGCAAGGGCTGGCGGTGCTGCGCGACCTCGGGCTCGACGACGACGCCCGGCACGTCAATCCCAACGGCGGTGCCATCGCGCTCGGTCACCCGCTGGGCATGAGCGGGGCGCGGCTCGCCACCACCGCCACCTACCAGCTCGCCGAGACGGGCGGGCGCTACGCGCTCTGCACCATGTGCATCGGCGTCGGCCAGGGCATCGCCATGGTGCTGGAACGGGTTTAGCGCCCAGAATTCCGCGCCTTGGTTCGCCGGGCGTAGCGCGGGTCGGCGCGAAGCTTGTCACCCACCTGAGCGCTGTGCATAATGTGTGGACTGTGCACAACGCGCACATCCAAAGAGGGTCGTCATGAGCAATCCAAATACGCAGGCGATCTCCTTTCGCATCAAGACGGAGAAGATAAGACGCCTGGAACGCCTTGCGGAGGCCACCGATCGGCCGCGGTCGTGGCATTTGGAACAGGCGCTGGACGCGTACCTGGAGAATCAGGCGTGGCAGATCGCGCACATCGAGGAAGGAGTGGCGGACGCGGACGCCGGGCGCACCTTGCCCCATGAGCGCATCCGCGAATGGCTGCAGACCTGGGGCAGCGAAGATGAGCCTGACCCACCCGTATGAGGATCGAATGGAGCGAGCGGGCGGGCCGCGATTTGCGCGCTGTGCGACGCTACATCTCTCAAGCCGATCCACGAGCCGCCAGGGCCGTGGCTCTCACGATCCTCGAAGCCGTCGAACGGCTCGCCGAGTTTCCGGCGAGTGGCCGGCCGGGGCGCCTGCCGAACAGCCGCGAGCTGGTCGTCCCCGGCACGCCATTTATCATCCCCTACCGGGTCAGCTCGGAGGTGGTGGAGATTCTCGCCGTCATACATGGCGCGCGAAGATGGCCGGGAGAGTGAGTGCCGTTTCCGAAAAATGCCGAGGAGGACCCGTCGGTCGGGGTATCTTCGTTGGCGCCGCCGATAAATGGTCTTGTGGTCTTGGGAGAGAATCATGAGGGTGACAGCGCCGGCTAAGCAAGACCTCGATCCCATCGAGGTGGCGAGCCGCGACGAGCTCGAGGCCCTGCAGCTCGAGCGCCTCAAGTGGTCGCTTGCCCACGCCTACGACAACGTGCCCCACTATCGCCGCGCCTTCGACGAGGCCGGCGCTCACCCGGGCGAGGTGCGGGGGCTCGCCGACCTCGCGCGCTTCCCGCTCACCACCAAGGAGGACCTGCGCCAGAACTACCCCTTCGGTATGTTCGCGGTGCCGCGCCAGCGGGTGGTGCGCATCCACGCCTCCTCGGGCACCACCGGCAAGCCCACGGTGGTGGGCTACACCGCCAAGGACATCGAGATGTGGTCGGACTGCATGGCGCGCTCGATCCGCGCCTCGGGCGGCAAGCCCGGCGACATCGTCCACATCGCCTACGGCTACGGCCTGTTCACCGGCGGCCTCGGCGCCCACTATGGGGCCGAGCGCCTGGGCTGCACGGTGATCCCGATGTCGGGCGGCCAGACCGAGCGCCAGGTCCAGCTGATCCGGGACTTCGAGCCGGCGGTGATCATGGTGACGCCGTCCTATATGCTGGCGATCGGCGAGGAGTTCGAGCGCCAGGGCCTCGACTCGCGGCGCTGCTCGCTCAAGGTCGGCATCCACGGCGCCGAGCCCTGGACCGAGCAGATGCGCGCGCAAATCGAGGAGCGCTTCGACATCGAGGCGGTCGACATCTATGGCCTCTCCGAGGTCATGGGTCCCGGCGTCGCCAACGAGTGCGTCGAGGCCAAGGGCGGCCTCCACGTCTGGGAGGACCACTTCTATCCCGAGATCGTCGACCCGGCGTCGGGCGCGGTGCTGGCGGATGGCGAGCTCGGCGAGCTGGTCTTCACCTCGCTCACCAAGGAGGCCTTCCCGGTGGTGCGCTACCGCACCCGCGACCTCACCCGCTTGCTTCCCGGCACCGCGCGCACCATGCGCCGCATGGAGAAGATCACCGGCCGCACCGACGACATGCTGATCATCCGCGGCGTCAACCTGTTCCCGACCCAGATCGAGGAGATCGTGCTCAAGGAAAAGCGCCTGGCGCCCCACTACCTTCTCGAGGTGCGGCGCGAGAAGGCGCTCGACGAGCTCGACGTGGTGGTCGAGATGGCGCCCGCGCTGGCCGGCGCCGGCGAGAGCGCCCAGGCCGCCTGCGCCGAGGAGCTGAAGGGCCGCATCAAGGATCTCATCGGCGTCACGGCGGCGGTGCGGCTCTTGGAGCCGGGCGGCATCGAGCGCTCGATGGGCAAGGCTCAGAGGGTCGTCGACCTGCGCCCCAAGGGCTGAGCGGCGGGGCCGCCCGGTCGCCCCCCATCGCCACCGCAAGCGCGTCTATTTCCACGACGCCGCGGGCCTCGAGTGCGAGCTCGTCGAGTACACCTCGGGCGATCCGGCGCAGCGCCATGCCTACGACTGAGCGAGCGATGGTTACTTCGGGGGGCGGCCCGACTTGAGCCGCGGTCCTCCTTCCGCGCTCAAGCCCTGGGCAGCGCCGGCACCCGGATCGGCCCCGGCGGCTCGCCGGCCTCGTAACGCTCCCACATCAGCTCGTAGGCGCGCTCCAGGTGGCGGGCGAGGCGCGCGACGTCGAACAAGGGCTCGGTCTCGAGCTTGCCGCGGAGCTTGGCCTTGAGCGCCCCGAGCCGCTCGCCATCGCGGGCGAGGTCAAGGGCGATGCGCTGGTAGTCCTCGAGCGAGGTGGCGATCAGCTCCTCGAGGCCGAGGGCGGTAAGCAGCGAGGCGCCGATGCGGGAGCTCGCGGTCTTGCCGGCCAGGGTGACCAGCGGCACCCCGCACCATAGCGCGTCGACCGAGGTCACCCCACCGCCATGGTAGAGGGTGTCGAGGACGATGTCGGCGAGGCCGTGGCGGGCCAGGTGCTCCGCGTGCGGGAGGCGGTCGGCGAACACCAGGCGCTCGGCGCCCACGCCGCGCGCCTCGGCCTCGCGCCGCAGGTTCCCTACCGCCGCGCCGCCGCCGCCGCGCAGCCACAGCACGCTGCCGGGGACCTGGTCCAGGAGCCGCATCCAGCAATCGAACATCGCCGGGTGGAGCTTGAAGTGGGCGTTGAAGCTGACGAAGACGATGGCCTCGGGGGGCAGGCCATGGGCGGCGCGCCCCTCAGGCACCGCGCCCACGTCAGGGCGCGCGGTGGCCATGAAGCTCTCGGGCAGGTGGACCAGGTGCTCGCCGCAGTGGGGCGCGAGCGCCAGCGGCATGTGGACCGGATCGGTGATCAGGTATTGGATGCACTCGGCGCCCAAGGTCATGGCGTAGCCCAGGTAATGGGCCTGCACCGGCGCCGGCTTGAGGAAGAACAGCGCGAGGTTGGCGTTGCGGGTGTGGCCGGCGAGATCGATCAGTACCTGTATGCCGTCGCGGTTGATGCGGCGGGCGGCCTCGGGCGGGGACAAGGCGCTGAGGTCGGCGAAGGCATCGAAGGCGCGGGCGTAATCGGCGCCGACCTCGTCCTCGCCGCTCGGGGTGAGCGCGTAGCCATGCCATTGGAAGCGCTCGCGGTCGTGGGCGCCGAGCAGCTCGCGAAAGGCGAGCCCCAGGCTGTGGGTACGGAAGTCGGGCGAGACATAGCCCACCGCGAGCCGCCCGCCGCGGGGCTTGCGGTAGAGAAAGCCGAGCGCGGCCGCCTCCGCCGCCACGCTTTCGCCCACCGCCCGGGCGCTTCGCCGCGCCACCCGGAGCCTGAGGGCGGGCGAGGCCGGCGTCGCCGCCAGGGCGAAGGGCGAGGCGGCGAGCGCGTTGCCCTCGGCCGCCTCGGCCTCGGCGATGACCCGGTCCATGATCCCGCCGAGATCGTCCCAGGCGCACTCGTGCAACAGGGCGTGGGCCAGGAACATGTGCAGGTTTCGGGCCTCGGGGTTGAGCTCGAGGGCGCGCCGGAAGGCATCGGCGGCCTCGCCCTGACGCCCCATGCCCTGCAGCACGTGCCCCAGGTTGGCGTGGGCCTGGGCGAGTTCGGGCCGTGCCGACAGCAGATCGCGATAGAGCACGAGCGCCTCGGCGTGGCGGCCGATGATTTGCAGCGAGATGGCCAGGTTGTTAAGGACCTCGACGTTCTCGGGCCCGACCTCGAGGGCCCGCCGGAAGGCGGCGATCGCCTTCCCGTGCAAATGCTGGCCCTGCAGCGCCAGGCCGATGCCGTTGTGGGCGCCAACCGCGTCCGGCCGCGCGCTCAGCGCCTTCATGAACCAGGTCATGGCCTCCTCGGCCCGGCCCTGCTCGCGAACGGCATGGCCGAGGTTCACTGCCGCCTCGGCCAGGCCGGGATCGAGGTCCCAGGCGCGCCGGTAGGCGGCGATCGCCGGCTCGGCCCGCCCCGCCGAGGCATAGGCGTTGCCCAGGGTGTTGAGGGCCATGGCGAAGTCGGGCCTGAGCTCGAGCGCCCGCTCCAGCGCCGCGATCGCCTCGTCGTGGCGCCCTAGGCGCAGCAGCGCCGCGCCCAGATTGTTGTGGACCTCGGGCATCCCCGGCGCCAGGGCGGCGGCGCGCCCGAGGTGCTCGGCGGCGGCGGCGTAGTGCTCGCCCGCGAGGTGCACGGTGCCGAGCTGAAAAGCGGTCTCGGCGTCGTCGGGAAGGAGGGCGAGGCGGGTCTCGAGACAATAGCGCGCCGCCTCGAGCTCGCCGGCCGCGAGTAAGAGCCGCGCCAGACCCAAGAGGGCACCGGTGTGCTGCGGCTCCGCCGCCAGGATCTGGCGATAGAGATCGAGGGCCTCCGCCGCGCGCCCGTCCTCCTCGGCGGCGCGCGCCGCGGCAAAGCTTTCGGCCGCGCCCGTCATCGTCGAGCGGCGCTTCAGCGGCGCTTCGCGGCCTGGGCCTTGAGCGCCACGTCGACCGCCTTGGCGGCCCATGCCAGGGCCTGCTCGGCCTCTTCCAGAACCTCGGCCGGGGCCTGATAATAGGACATCACGCCCCGCCGGCCGCCCTTGGCGCGGTAGCTGAAGGGAGCGGCGCCGGCGGCCTCGAAGTCGCCGCGGTTGCTGTCGTCGACCTTGAAGTAGAGGGTGTCGTCGGCCACCAGCGCGAACATCGTGCCGTCACAGAAGATGCCGAGGCCGCCGAACATGCGGCGCGGCGCCACCGCACCCATGGGCGCCAGCAGCTCCATCACATAGTCGCGGTATTCCTCGCTGACGGCCATTTCGAGCTCCGCCCGGCCAACCCTGGCGGCACCATAACGCCGCCGCCGCGCGCCGCACAAGGGCGGCAGCGCCCTCCTTCCCCGGGTAAGAGATGGCCGCGACGGCGCAAGTCGCGTCGCGGCGCATGGTCTGTTATCTATCGCACTCCGCCATTCAGGCCTGCGGCCGGGGCCGAGGAGGGCTCGATCATGAAGCTGCTGCTGACCTGGTACGCCGATGACGATGAGATCGCCCAGATCCGCGAGGCGCTACCGGAGGACGCGACCGTCACGGCGCCGCCCGCGCGTCCCGGCCTCTCGCGCTACGAGGTGAGCTACGACGAGGTCGTGGCGGAGGCCCGCGACGCCGACGCCATCATGGGCTGGGTGCTGCCCCCGGGGGTGCTCGAGGAGGCGCGGCGCCTAAAGGCGCTGATCTGGCTTCACGCCGGCTGCGACGAGCTCGATTTCGCCCTCTTGAGGCGCCGCGGGGTCGAGGTCGCCAACGTGCGGGGCGCCAACGGCATCGCCGTGGCGGAGCAGGCCATGGCGCTGATGCTGGCGCTGGCCAAGCGGGTGGTGAGCAATCACCAGCGGGTGTTCGAGAGCCGCTGGCAGCCGATCTGGAACCCGGACTCGCGGGGTGCCGTGCTCAGCGGCAAGACCCTGGCGGTGATCGGCCTGGGCCAGATCGGCACGGCCGTGGCGCGGCGCTCCCAGGCCTTCGACATGCGGGTGCTGGGGGTGCGCCGCAACCCCGAGCGCGGCGGCGAGCACGTCGAAGCGGTGTATGGGCCGGGCGAGCTCCACGACGTGTTGGCCCAGGCCGACTTCATCGTCCTCGCCACCCCGCTCACGCCCGAGACCCTCTCCTTCATCGACGAGGCGGCGCTCGCCGCGATCAAGCCCGGTGCCTTCCTGATCAACATCGCGCGCGGCAACCTGGTGGTCGAACAGGCGCTTTACGAGGCCCTCGCCGAAGGTCGGCTGGCGGGCTACGCGAGCGACGTGTGGTGGACCTACACCAACTCGTTCCCAGCCACCTATCACTTCCCCATCCCCTCGCGCACCGGGCTGCACAAGCTCGCCAACGTGGTGGCCTCGGGCGATCAGGCCTCGAACGTCGATAGGGTGTTGGAGCGCATCCTCGAGATGGCTGCCGAGAGCCTGGCCGCCTTCGCCCGGGGCGAAGCGATGCCGCGCGCCATCGACCTCGAGCTCGGGTATTAGGGAAGCCGCGAGGCGGGTCGCACCATGATCATCGGCCAGATCTCGGACTTCCACGTCGCCCCACCGGGCAGCGAGACCGATCGGCGCTTCCGCACCGCCGAGCATCTCGAGCGCTGCGTCGCCCACATCATCGCCCTCGAGCCGGCGCCCGAGGTGCTGCTCCTGACCGGCGACCTGGTGCACGACGGCGGCGCGGACGAGTACGGGCGCCTCAGGGAGATACTTGGCCCCTTGAAGATGCCCCTCTACGCCATCCCCGGCAACCACGACGACCGCGAGGCCTTGAGGGCGGCCTTCGCCGATCACGCCTACTGGCCGGCCGAGGGCCGGTTCCTTCATTACACCGTCGAGCCCCACGCGGTGCGCCTCATCGCCCTCGACACCCAGCTTCCGGGCAAGGTCCGGGGCGAGCTCTGCGCCGCGCGGCTGGCCTGGCTCGAGGCCCGCTTGAGCGAGGCGCCCGAGCGCCCGACGCTGCTCTTTATGCACCACCCGCCGTTCCGCACCGGGCTCGACCACATGGACAAGTCGCGGCTCATGGACGCCGAGCGCTTCGGCGCGGTGGTGGCGCGCCACCCCCAGATCGAGCGCATCGTCTGCGGCCACGTGCACCGCCCGGTGATGAGGCGCTGGTGCGGCACGATGGTGAGCATCTGCCCCTCGACCGCGCATCAGATCGCCCTCGACCTCAGGCCCGGCGCCAAGGCCGACGTGATCATGGAGCCGCCGGCCTGCCAGCTCCACGTCTGGCTCGAAGGCGAGGGGCTGGTGAGCCACACCAGCTACATCGGCTTCGCCCGGGCCGAGCCGCTCTACCCGGAATGAGGGTAGCCGGAATGAGGGTGGCCGGCGGCGAAGCGACCGCCGCCCCGAGCGAGAGCGGCATCCCGGGGGCCAGGATTTGACTTGGCGAAGGTCCCCAAGAAAGGCCCATTCACGCTTGACAAGCACGAATTTTGTGCTGACCTTTTAGCGCTTGCGTTGTACGAGGACGGCGCTCGCCGAGCTTTGAATCCCGGGCAACGCTCCGCCGTGGGACGCGAGGGTGAGGTGGTTCTACGGTAACCGGGCGGCGAGTCGGTTGCGCGGCTGTGGCGGAAATCGGCTGCCGAGATCTGTCGCCTCGCGCGGTGGTGGGAGTAGGCGATCTTGCAAGCGCGGTGGAAAATCTGGCTCGCGGCAACGCTGTTGGTTGGCGCCGGATTGGCGGCATGGGCCGCGGTGCTGTTGCTCAAGAATTCGACGGATGGGTCGGCGCCGGTGAAGCTGTCGACGGCCCTCGCCGGGGTCGAGGACGGACGGGCGCACTTCCGGCAAATCTTCTGCGCCATCCGCAACGACCACGGCGATACGCTCCACCATCACCGTCTCTGCGACGAGGCACTGGTGCGCCTGCCCGACGAAAACGAGGCGCCCCCGGTCGCGGCCCCCGTGCTGGCCCGGGGAAGCCCGCGCCCCGATCTGCGCTACCTCATCGTCCCCGGCATCTTCGGCGAATGCATGGGCGACATGACCAGCCCCTTCCGACACGCCATCCGGCACCTGGAGGAGGCCCACGGCTATGCCGGCCGCTTCGGCATCATCCAGGTGGGCGGGCGCAAGAGCAGCGCCGAGAACGCGCGCGTCATCAAGGAACATCTGGAGGGGCTCCAGCCGCCCCTGGAGCCGGGGGAACGGTTGGTGCTGGTGGGCTATTCCAAGGGCACCACCGACGCCCTGGAGTTCCTGGTCGAAAACGCCGACGAGGTGCAGGACGTGGCGGCACTGGTCAGTATCGCCGGGATCGTCGGCGGAACGCCACTGGCCGACGGCGCCAAGGCTCCCCTCAAGGCCTTGGCCGAGAAACTTCCCATGCCAAGCTGCGAACCCGGGAGCGGCGCGATCGACAGCTTGAAACGGGCCAATGCCATGGAGCGGTTGACCAGAGGCAACGGGCTGCCGGCCGGGGTGCGCTATTTCTCTTTGGTCGCCTGGCCGCAGGAAGGCCAGGTCTCGGCGATCCTCAAGCCGACTTACAAAATTCTGTCGCAGACCGACCCGCGCAACGACAGCCAGGCCATCATCACCGACGCCATCATCCCCGGGGGCACGCTGCTGGGATTCGCCAACGCCGACCACTGGGCGGTGATCCTCCCCTTCTCGGAGGACGCGCCTGTGCTCGCCGCGACCCTGGTCACCCGCAACAAATACCCCCGCGAGGTGCTCCTGGAGGCGATCGTGGCCTTCGTCGAGGAGGCCCTGGGCGGAGGCGGGTAGAGCGGACGGCACCCCCGATTGGCCGTGGCTGAAGCATACCGGCACCGCCGCACTGGTGCGCGGGGGCGCCGGAGCTCAGCGAACCCGCGAAGGACAAGATCCGCAAGCCCAACCCGGCGCGATTCCTGGGGCTCGGGGCGTAGCGTCGCGGTGCCAAGGCTTGGCTGCCGCTTCTTATCATTGTCCTCGGACCCTCGATTTGCGAGGATCGCGCCTTGACCTGAGCGGCGAACGGGCGATGTTGGTTCTGTCGAGGTCGGGCTTAACGGCAGTGAGGACTCATAGATGGCGGGGCGCTTTTACGTCGAGCTGATCAAGCCTTCCCACTACGACGATGACGGCTACGTGATCCAGTGGTGGAAGGCCTGGATCCCCTCGAACTCGCTCGCCAGCCTCTATGGCCTGGCGCTCGACGCCGCGTCCCACCGGGTGCTCGGTGACGACGTCGAGATCGTGGTCAACGGCTACGACGAGTGCAACCAGCGTCTCCCGGTCAAGGGCATCATCAAGCGCCTGACCGCGCCCGGCGCTTCCGGCCTGGTCTGTCTCGTCGGCGTGCAGTCCAACCAGTTCCCCCGCGCCATGGACCTGGCGACGACCTTCATGGCGGCGGGACTTCCCGTCGTCATCGGTGGCTTTCACGTCAGCGGCTGCCTGTCGATGCTGCCCTCGATTCCGGCCGAGATGGAGGCGGCGATGGAGGCCGGCATCAGCCTCTTCGCCGGCGAGGCCGAGGGGGGGCGCCTCGACGCGCTGCTCGAGGACGCCCACGGGGGGCGGCTTAAGCCCCTCTACAACTATCTGTCGGACCTCCCCGACATCCAGGGCGAGCCCGCGCCCATCATGCCGGCATCGGTGTTGCGCCGCTATTCGCCGGCCATCGGCAGCTTCGACGCCGGCCGCGGCTGCCCCTTCCAATGCAGTTTCTGCACCATCATCAACGTGCAGGGGCGCAAGTCCCGCTACCGCAGCGCCGAGGACATCGAACGGCTGGTCCACGCCAACCTGGCCCGAGGGATCAGCAACTTCTTCATCACCGACGACGATTTCGCCCGTAACAAGAACTGGGAGGCGATCTTCGACGTGCTCATCAGGCTGCGCGAAGATGTCCCGGAGCTTCATTTCATCCTCCAGGTCGACGCGCTCGCCCACCGCCTGCCCAATTTCGTCGAGAAGGCGAGCCGCGCCGGCTGCAAACGGGTCTTCATCGGCCTCGAAAGCGTCAGTCCCGAAAACCTGCTCAGCGTCAAGAAGCGGCAGAACCACTTCGACGAGTACCGCACCATGCTGCAGGCGTGGCACAATGCCGGTGTCTTCATCTACGCCGGCTATATCCTCGGCTTTCCGGCCGATACGCCGGCCTCGATCGCCCGCGATATCCGCGTCATCCAACGCGAGCTGCCGGTCGATCTCCTCGAGTTCTTCATCCTCACCCCGTTGCCGGGCTCGGAGGACCATCAACGGCTTCACGCCGCGGGCGCCTGGATGAGCCCCGAGCTGAACAACTACGACCTCGAGCACGTGGTCTCGCGTCACGCCACCATGAGCGGCGCGGAGTGGCAGGGCGTCTATCGCCAAGCCTGGGACCTCTACTACTCGCCCGAGCATATCGAGACCCTGCTGAGGCGGGCGGCGGCCGGTGGTCTCAAGGCCGGGCGCCTGATGCTTAACATCATGCAGTTCCAGGGCTCCCTACGGTTCGAGGGTGTGCATCCCCTGCAGAGCGGCTTCTTCCGGCTCAAGTACCGTCGCTCGCGGCGCCCGGATTTCCCGCTTGAGAGCCCGCTGATCTTCTACCCGCGGCGTCTTTGGGAGCTGGCGGCGACCTACCTGCCCTTCCTGATCTTCGTCCTCCAGGTCATCCGCATCCGCAGACGGGTCGAACGCGACCCCGCGACCGCGAGCTATAGCGACGCGGCGACGCGCCCGTGCGCGCCGGAAGCAGCGCCGCCAAGAGAGCAAGAGCCCGAGCCCCTGAGCCGCACGGCGTGACGGCGAGGGCCGGCGGAGCCGAGCCAGATCTGTGTAAGAGCGCGGCAAAGACCGGGCGAGGCATCTGATTGTCTTGGCGATAAGCCCCTGCCCTCACCGGCGGCGGAAGCGCGGCCCGGCCAGCCGGTTCAGCTCGAGAGCGTGAGCCCCATCTCCCAGAACCCGGTTTCGAGCCGTGTCGCCTGGGCGAAGGTGGTGGCGAGATCGTCGAAGCGGGCGGGCCCAAGGCGCCGCTCCGCCAGGCGCTCGAGCTCGTCCACCGCGCCCCGCGCCAGCGCCTGGTAGTCCTCGCCGGCATACATCTCGATCCAGGCGCGGTAGGGGTTGCCGTCCAACCTGGTGGCGGGGTCGGCCATCAGGCGCTGGCCGATCTCGCCGTAACCGACGACGCAAGGGGCCAGCGCCACCTGCAGATCGAGGATGTCGCCGGCGAGGCCGCGCTCGAGCACGTAGCGGGTATAGGCCATGGTCGCGGTGGCCTCGGGCAGCGCCTCCATCTCCGCCTCGTCGAGCCCCCAAGCGGCGCAGAACTCGACGTGCAGGCCCATCTCGACGTCGAGCAGGCCCGAGACCGTGGCCGCCGCCCGGCGCATGCCGGTGAGATCGTCCGACTTGTAGATCGCGAGCCCATAGGCGCGCGCGAAGTGGATCAGGAACAAATAATCCTGGCCCAGGTAATGGCGGAAGCAGGCCTCGGGCAGGCTGGCGTCGCCCAGGCGACGCACGAACTCGTGCCCGCAGTAGGCCCGCCAGGGCTCGGCGCAGGCCTCGCGGAGGCGGGCAAAGAGGGTGTTGCCGAAGAGGGCGTCGGGTTCGGGCATGGTCGGTCGGACAGGCTCCTAGTCGAGCAGCATGTTGCGGGTCTCGGTGGGCAGGGTCACGGTGAGCCCGTCGAGCGCCTCGGTGATGACGATCTGGCAGCCCAGCCGCGAGGTCGGCACGAGCCCGAAGGCGAGGTCGAGCATGTCCTCCTCGTCCTCCTCGGGCGCGGGCAAGCGGTCGAAGTCAACCGCGGCGACGATGACGTGGCAGGTCGAGCAGGCGAGCGAGCCCTCGCAGGCACCCTCGATGTCGATGTCGTTGCGGTGGGCGATATCGAGCACCGAGTGCCCCACCGGCGCCTCGACCTCGAGACGTTCACCGTCGGGCCTGATGAAGGTCATCCTCGGCACGCGCCGAATCCTATAGAGCGATTCCAGGTCAATTGGAATCGCTCTCAGGCCGCGCCAGTGGGGACCCTCGGGCCCGC
This sequence comes from uncultured Alphaproteobacteria bacterium, assembly GCA_965371625.1. Lineage (GTDB taxonomy): Bacteria > Pseudomonadota > Alphaproteobacteria > CBDUZE01 > CBDUZE01 > CBDUZE01. The sequence goes on along the minus strand of CBDUZE010000013.1, from coordinate 52,842 downwards.
CGGTCGTCCGGCGCGCCCGCGCAGGCGCGGACCCTTGGGTCCGCTGCCGTGAGCGAAAAGAACCTAGGGCGGTTCCGATCAATTCGGAACCGCTCTCGCGACCGCGTCTCGGGCACGTCGCTGGCCGGCCTAGGCCACCGCCTCGCGCGAGCCGCCCCGGCGCAGCCGCGTTACCTCGCGGACCACGGTCTCGACGGCGTAGTCGATCTCGCCCTCGGTGGTGAAGCGGCCGATGCCGAAGCGGATCGAACCCTGGGCCAGCTCGTCGCCGGTGCCCAGCGCGCGCAACACGTAGCTCGGCTCGACCGCGGCCGAGGTGCAGGCCGAACCCGACGACACCGCGAGCTCCTTCATCGCCGCCATCAGCTCCTCGGCGTCGACGCCCGCGAAGCTCAGGTTGAGGTTGCCGGCGAGCCGGCGCTCGCCATCGCCGTTGAGGTGGACCTCGGCGAGAGCGCCGTCGAGGCCCCGATGGAGCCGCTCCTTAAGCGCGCGGAGGCGCTTGCTCTCGACCGCCATCTCCTGGCCGGCGATGGCGCAGGCCGCGCCGATGCCGACGCAGAGCGGGGTTGGCAGGGTGCCCGAGCGCAACCCGCGTTCCTGGCCGCCACCGTGGATCAGCGCCTCGAGCCGGGCGCGCGGGCGGCGCCGGACGTAGAGCGCCCCCACCCCCTTTGGCCCGTAGATCTTGTGGCCCGAGATGCTCATCAGGTCGATATTGAGCGCGTTCACGTCGAGCGGGATCTTGCCCACCGCCTGGGCACAGTCGCTGTGGAAGAGCACGCCCCGCCGGCGGCACAGGGCGCCGATCTCCTCGAGCGGCTGGATCACGCCGATCTCGTTGTTGGCGCCCATTACCGAGACCAGCAGGGTGCCTTCGTCGACCACCGCGTCGAGACCTTCGAGGTCGATCAGGCCGCCGCCATCGACCCCCAGATAGGTCACCCTGAAACCGTCGCCCTCGAGCTGCCGACAGGCCTCGATCACGCACTTGTGCTCGGTCACCACGGTGACGATGTGATCCCGCCCGCCGCCATGGGCGCGCTGGAAGCGGGCCGCGCCGGTCAGCGCCAGGTTGTTGGACTCGGTGGCGCCCGAGGTGAAGATCACCTCCCGGGTCGCGGCGCCGATGATGGCGGCGATCTGGGCGCGGGCCTTCTCGCAGGCCTCCTCGCTGTCCCAGCCGTAGGCGTGGGTGCGCGAATGGGGATTGCCGAAGCGCTCGCCGAAGTAGGGCAGCATGAGCTCCAGCACCCTGGGATCCACCGGGGTGGTCGCCTGATAGTCGAGATACACCGGCAGGTGGATGTTGGCGGCCGCCGCCTGCTCAGTCATGCGCCTCTGTCCTCCCGCTCGCGCCGCCCCTCAGCGTCGCCCCTCAGCGCGCCCCTGTGGTAACGCGGCAGTATAACTCACTCCAGGCCTCGACCAGACGATCGATGTCGCGTTCGCTGCTGTCCCAGCCCAGGCTGACGCGGATGGCCGAGCCCGCCTCGTCCTCGCTCGCCGCCATGGCGCGCAGCACGTGAGAAGGCTGAACCTTGCCCGAGGAACAGGCGGCGCCGGCGCTGACCGCGACGCCGGCGAGGTCGAGCGCCATCACCTGGGTCTCGCTGGCCAAGCCGGGCAGCGCGAAACAGCTGGTATTGACAAGCCGCTCGGCGCCCCGGCCGAAGACCTTGAGCTCGGGCGCCGTCGCCGCCAGGCGCGCCTCGAGATCGTCGCGCAGGCTCGCGATCCGAGCGCTGACGCCGAGGTCGTCCGCGGCGAGCTCCGCGGCGACGCCGAAGCCGACGATGCCGGGGACGTTCTCGGTGCCGGCGCGGCGCCCCAGCTCCTGACCGCCGCCATGCAAGAGCTTCGACGGCGCCGTCCCGCCGGCCGCGACCAGCGCCCCCACCCCTTGGGGGCCGCCGAGCTTGTGGGCGGAGAGCGTGAGCAGGTCGACCCCCAACGCCGCCATGTCGAGCGCCAGCCGGCCCGGCGCTTGCACCGCGTCACAATGGGCGATGGCGCCGGCGTCGTGGGCCCGCCGGGCGACCTCGGCCACGGGCTGAACCACGCCGCTCTCGTTGTTCGCCAGCATCACCGAGACCAGCGCCGGCCCGGCGTCCGCCGCCAACGCCCGTTCGAGGGCCGCGAGGTCGACGATGCCGTCCTCGTCGACCGGCACCAGGGTCACCGCGGCGCCCGACGCGGCGGCCACGGCGAGCACGGAGTCGTGCTCGATCGCCGAGATCAAGAGGCGCCGCGGCGCGGCGCCCATGAGCGCCAGGTTGTTGGCCTCGGTGCCGCCCGAGGTGAAGATCACTGCGCCGGCCTCGGCACCGGCAAGCTCCGCCACGCGGAGCCGCGCCTCCTCGACGGCGCGGCGCGCGAGGCGTCCGGCGCGATGCACCGAGGAGGGATTGCCGCCAAGTGCGAAGGCGCGCGCCACGGCCTCAGCCACCGCCGGCTTCACGGGCGTCGTGGCGTTGTAGTCGAGGTATACCGCGGCCCCGGTCACGAGACCCTACCTTAGGAGCGGAACGCGGAGCTGGCGGAACGCGGAGCTCGTGGAACGCGGAGGCTAGTCCGCGGCGCGTCGCTCCTCGCCTTCGCGGGCATGAAACAAGCCGCTGCTGCCCAGCACCCGCCGCAGCATCACGTCCTCGAGCGAGAGCGAGCTCAGAAACAGGTAGATCTGGTTGCCCAGTTCCTCCCACAGGTCGTGGGTGATGCAGCGGCGCTCGTCGCTGTGACAACCCTTGGGCGACCCCGGGTTGCAACGGATGGCCTTGATCGGCTCATCGACCGCGAGGACGATGTCCGAGATTCGCGTCTCCGAGGCCTGGCGGCTCAGGAGGTAGCCGCCCCCCGGGCCGCGCACGCTTTTCACCAGCCCGCCCCGGCGCAGCTTGCCGAAAAGCTGCTCGAGATAGGACAACGATATTTCCTGCCGGGTGGCGATGTCCGCCAGCGACACCGGCTTGCCCGTGCTCCGTATCGCCAAGTCGGCCATGGCCATGACCGCGTAGCGTCCCTTGGTGCTCAACTTCAAGAGCCTTCTCCTCGTCCAATCGCCATCAAACGATTTCCGTCCCCGTCCTCAGTTCTCGTTGCACGAGGCGCGCTCCGACGGCGCCTCCTCCTCGATGAGATCGCGTGCCTCCGTCCCGGCCGAGCGGCTCTCGATCTCCTCCAACCGAGCATCGAGCCTCTCGATCTGCTTGCTGAGCCCGTCGATGACCTGGGCCATGGGATCCGAGCGCTCGCCGGTCGGAGTGCCGTAGGCATCGAACCTCGCGGGCCGCAGCCTGGTGTTCGGCACCACCGCCTTGGCCGGGATGCCGACTACCGTGACGCCCGGCGCGACGTCCTTCAACACCACTGAGTTGGCGCCGACACGCGCGCCCTTGCCGACCGTGATCGGGCCCAGCACCTGGGCGCCCGAGCCCACGATGACGTCGTCGCCCAGAGTCGGATGCCGCTTCCGATTGACCTGCGCGTCGGAATCCACGGCCGGGGCGATGCCGCCCAGCGTCACGTCGTGGTAGATGGTGACGTCGTCCCCGATCATCGAGGTTTCGCCGATCACAACGCCGGAACCGTGATCGATGAAGAAGCGTTGTCCGATCACGGCGCCGGGATGGATCTCGATGCCGGTGAAGAACCGCGCCAGATTGGAGAGCAAACGTCCAAGCAAATACAACTTCCGCACCCAGCAGGCGCGCGCCACACGGTAGAAAACGAGCGCGTGGAAGCCCGGATAGCAGAGCACCACCTCGAGCCGCGAGCGTACCGCCGGGTCGCGTTCGAACACTGCGTCGATGTCTTCGCGAAGCTTCTTGAACATTCGCTCGTCAGTCCGATATTATCGTCCGCCCGTCCGCGCCATGCTGGGTTCGCCGGGTGCGATGAGGTCGTGTCACGGTTAATATGTAGATTGCTTGAGTCAGGTTATCAAGCAAATCTCGCTTGCGCCAGAAAAACATAAGCCACTTACCTGAGGCCATGACTCGGTTTTGCGCCCCACCGCCCACCAACTAGAGGCCTAGCGCCAGGACGGATATGCCGGACGTCAACTTCAACGGTCCCGAAGGTCGCTTGGAAGGCCGCTACCAGCATAGCGGCCCGCCCGGCGGGCCAATCGCGCTGATATTGCATCCCCATCCCCAGCATGGCGGCACCATGCACAGCAAGGTCGTCTACAACCTCTATCATATTTTCGCGCGACGCGGGTTCTCGGTCCTAAGATTCAATTTCCGCGGCGTCGGACGCAGTGAAGGGAGCTACGACAACGGCCAGGGCGAGCTCTCCGACGCGGCCTCGGCGCTGGACTGGCTTCAGACCCACAACGCCGACGCCAGCGCCTGTTGGATTGCCGGCTTTTCCTTCGGCGCCTGGATCTCGTTGCAGCTCCTGATGCGGCGGCCGGAGATTTCCGGCTTCGTCTCGGTGGCTCCGCCCGCCAACGCCTATGACTTCACGTTCCTGGCGCCGTGCCCGACGTCGGGCCTCATCGTCCATGGCTCTGACGACGCCCACGTTCCGGAATCCGACGTCGCCGAGCTGGCCAACCGGCTCTCCGCCCAGCGCGCGATCACCGTCGAGTACGGCCTCGTCGACGGCGCCAACCATCTCTTCGAGGACCACCTCGACGAGCTCGCCGAGATGATCAACGGCTATCTCGATTCGGTGCTCTCGCCGCCCGCCGCCGCCGCAGGCTGAGCCCGGTGCAGGACGCCGCCGCTGAGCGGCTCGCGCACGCCGGTGGTCGAGGGAAGGCTGAGCGGCAGGCCCCGCAGGCTGCGCGCAGCGAGAAAGGCAAAGGCCTGGGCCTCGAGCGCGTCACCGCGCCAGCCGACCGTTTCCACCGCCGCCACCGGGACCTCGAGCGCCGCCTCGAGCGCCTTCATCAGGGTCCGATTGTGGCGCCCTCCGCCGCACACCAGCCAACGTCCGGGCGCCGCCGGCAAGTGCTCGCGCGCCGCCGCCACCGCCCGGGCGCTGAAGGCGGTGAGCGTGGCCGCGCCGTCGGCCGCCCCGAGCGCGGCCGCGGGGCGCGCCGAAAAGTCGGCCCGGTCCAGCGATTTGGGCGGCCTGCGCTCGAAGTAGGGGTGATCGAGCAGCACCCGGAGCACCGTCTCATCGACCTGTCCGGTGCTGGCCAGCGCGCCGTCCGAGTCCATGGCGCGGCCCACCTTGTCCCGCATCCAGTCGTCGATGAGCGCGTTTCCGGGACCGATATCAAAGGCCAGCAGCGCGTCATCCGCCCCGATCCAGGTCAGGTTGGCGACGCCGCCGAGATTGAGCACCGCCAGCGGCCGCTCGAGCGCTCCGGCGAGGGCGGCGTGATAGAGCGGCGCCAGGGGCGCGCCCTCGCCGCCGGCGGCGACGTCGGCGCTGCGGAAGTCGTCGACGACATCGATTTGGGTGCGCCGCGCGAGCAGCTCGCCGTCGCCGATCTGTCTCGTCCTGCCCTCCCGCGGGCGGTGAAGAATGGTATGGCCGTGAAAGCCGATAACATCTATATTAGAGGAGATTAGAGAGTTTTTTTCGAGTAAAATTGTAACTACCTCGGCGTGGGCCTCGGTGATCAGCCGTTCGACCGGCCCGACCTCGCCGACGCCGACAAGAAGTCGCCGCAGGCGGTCGCGCAAGCCCTCGTCGTAGGGCACCGTAAGCGACGGGCCGAGCGCCTCGATCGCCTCGCCATCGGTGCGCAGCAGGGCGGCGTCGACGCCGTCCATCGAGGTGCCGCTCATGAGGCCTAGGGCGTACATCGTTTCAGCCATCTCCCTCCCCCCGGGCCGCCTCCGGGCGCCGGCCGGCGCCGGGCCGCCCCCATTTTCGCCCCTGTAGTCGCCCCCGTTGTCGCCCCAGGGCTATTGTGCTAAACGACCGCCGCCGGTGGCGCGGCCGGCGGCCCTCGTCGCGGCGTCCATGGCACCGCTCACGGCGCTCACGCAATGACCGATCTCCGCTCCCAGTTCCTGCGCGCCGTCACCGAGCGCGATTATCTGCACCAATGCACCGATCTCGAAGGGCTGGACGAGGTCATGTCCCGCGAGGTCGTCGCCGCCTATATCGGCTTCGATTGTACCGCGCCCAGCCTCCATGTCGGCAGCCTGGTCTCGATCATGCTCTTGCGCTGGCTCCAGCGCAGCGGTCACCGCCCCATCGTCCTGATGGGCGGCGGCACCACCAAGGTCGGGGACCCCTCGGGCAAGGACAGCTCGCGCCAGTTCTTGAGCGAGGCCGAGATCGCCGCCAACATGGCCGGCATCAAGGAGGTCTTCGCCCGCTTCATCAGCTTCGGCGACGGAGCCACCGACGCCCTCATGGTCGACAACGCGGAGTGGCTCGACGAGCTCGCCTACATCCCCTTCCTGCGCGACTACGGCCGCCACTTCTCGGTCAACCGGATGCTCTCGTTCGACAGCGTCAAGCTGCGCCTCGAGCGCGAGCAACCGCTGACCTTCCTCGAGTTCAACTACATGGTGCTGCAGGCCTACGACTTTCTCGAGCTGGGCCGGCGCCACGATTGCGTGTTGCAGATGGGCGGCTCCGACCAATGGGGCAACATCGTCAACGGCGTCGAGCTCGGCCGCCGGGTCCTGCAAAAATCGTTCTACGGCCTCACCACGCCGCTCATCGCCAGCGCCTCGGGCGAGAAGATGGGCAAGACCGCGCGGGGCGCGGTGTGGCTCAACGAGGACATGCTTTCGCCTTACGAATACTGGCAGTTCTGGCGCAACACCGAGGACCGCGACGTGGGCCGCTTCCTGCGCCTCTTCAGCGAGCTGCCGCTCGATGAGATCGCGCGGCTGGAGGGCCTCGAGGGCGAGGAGATCAACGAGGCCAAGAAGGTCCTGGCCGACCAGGCGACCGAGCTCTGCCACGGCGCCGCGGCGGCGGCAAGCGCGGCCGAAACCGCGCGGCGCACCTTCGAGGACGGCGGCGCCGGGGCGGCGCTGCCCACCGTCGAGGTGCCGCGGGCCGAGCTCGAGGCCGGGGTCAGCGCGTTCGAGCTGTTGCACCGCGCCGGCCTCGCGGCCTCGGGCGGGGAGGCGCGGCGGCTCATCAAGGGTGGCGGCGGACGCCTCAACGGGGTGGTGATCGACAACGAACTGCGCCCCATCTCGCTCGCCGACCTCACGCCCGAGGGCGTGATCCGGCTCTCCGCCGGAAGGAAGCGCCACGCCCTGGTGCGGCCGGTCTAAATCTAATTGGATTTAATTGGGGTCAGACTCCATTTAATTTTCTCAGCCCACCGTCACCGCCGCCTCGGGGCGGCGCCAATTAATCGTCATCGCCGCCTCGGGGCGGTGCCAATTAAATGGAGTCTGACCCCAATTAATTTTCCCTACTTTGACATCTCGCGCTCCCCGGGTTCCGGCTGAGCCTCGCCGCTGGCGCCGAGGAACAGCATTCGCCTCAGGATGCCGGGGGCGAGTGCCGAAAGCGGGTTGACGATCACGCGGGGGTTCCGGATCGGCCCCTTGACCGAATAGGTGAAGGCGAAGACGCCCTCGCCCTCGCGGCCCACCAGGATTTCGCCGAGCAGCGGGATCTTTCCCAGCATGCTGTTGATGGTGTAGGCCGGCACGATGGTGCCCTTGAGGTCGGCGCTCTCGGCGGCGCGGTCGACGACGCCCTCGAGGGTGATGCCGAGGGCCGGGCCGTAGGCGCGCGCCTTCTCGAGCGTCACCTTCTTCTCCGCCATCCGGAACGGGGCCACGAAGCGGGCGAAGCTGATGCCCTCGCCGTTCAAGAGATCGACCACCCCGGTGAGCGAGCCCACGGTGAGGATGCGCGTCAGCACCGGCGCCCGGACGATGCGGAACTGGTCGACCACCACCTGGCCCTCGATCGGCCGGCCGGGCAGATCGTCGCGGATCATCGCCCGCATCTCGAGGGTGCCGCCCTCGCCGTTGAGGAAGATATCCAGGGCCCGGGCGACCGCGGCGGCGTCCGCCGAGGTCACCCGGATCTCCCGCCCGCCTTGGCGCGGCGCGATCGTGACCTCGAACGGTGCGCGGCCATTCAGGCTCGCCGTCATGTCGAGCCTGTTCCAGCGCCCGCCGGCACGGCGCGCCCAGGCCCGAACCTCGCGCAGCTCTCGGTCGTCGCCGACGATGACGCGTTCGAGACGCGCCGTAAGCGCCAGCGGGGGCGCCACCGAGGACGCCATCGCGGCTTCCCCGTCGCCGCTAAAGTCATCGAGAAAGGGACGGAGATCGAAACGATGGCCCTGGAGCGCGAGCGAGAGCCCGTCGTCGCGGACATGAAACGAGGCGCTCATGTCGGTACCCTCGGGGCCGCCAAAGACAAGACGACTGATCTCGAGGTCGCTCAAGCTCCAACCGGCGGCGAATTGCGCCGCGCCCGAGGCCTCGAGATCGGCGGCGGCGAGCGAAAACGAGTCGACGCGGGTCGCGCCGCCGGGCGCGCCGCGCAACGACACCCGAAGCGAGCCCGGCGCCTGGGGCGGCTTTTGCCAATGCAACATGGGCAGGCTGAGCCGCGCCCGCGCCAGATCGACGACGGCGCTGGCGCGGAAGCCCTTGTCGTCGCCGGTGACGATCTCGAGGTCGATGGCGACGGGGCCGTCGAGGAAATCGCCGGCCGGCACGAAAAGCGCCGCCCGCTCCGCGTCGTCGGCCAAGCCTGAGATCGTGAAACGGCTGCGGAAGTCCCCATCGGTCCTGAATCGCCGCTGCCAGGCGACCTTGACCGGGACCCCGTTGAGCTCCGCCAGGCCGCTGAGCCCGGCGCCGTTGCCGTCGACCTGCAGGCTGAGGGTTCCCCGGCTCAGGGTGTAGCTGCCGTAAAGGCCGGGAATCTCGGCGTCGCTCAAGTTGGCGGCGGCGGAGTAGCGAATCTCCGAGCCGCGAAGGTCCATCCTGACCGGAAAGCTGAACTGGAGCCGCGTCCCCGCCAGGCCGCCGAGGGTCGCCGGGTCGAGGTTGAGCTTGCGGGCATACCCCAAGGGCTCGTAGTCGAGCACCGTCATGGTCTGCTTGATGGAGCCCCGCGTCACGGCGCCGACGCGGGCGCGCTTGTGGACCTGGTCAAGCCCGGTGATGGCGAGGCTGCCGTCGCTGACCACGAGCTCGGCGAGCCGACCCTCGGTGAGGGTGAGGTCGAACCTCTTGGGGCCCAGGCGCGCCGTCCCCTTGCCATCGGTGATCGGGGGCAACTTGCTGTAGTACGAGATCGAAAGCCCATCGAAGCCAAACTCCAGGGCGAAGGCGTCCTCCGGCAAGTGCTCGCCATCCAGCGCCCCGGGCGCCACGTCGACGCGGAATTTGGCGTCCGTGATCAGGCCCTCGTGGAGATGGGTCTTGGCCCAGGCATAGGTCCGCCGTCCCACGGTCGCGGGCCAACGCCGCAGCAGCTCGGCGATGGTGAGGTCGTTGAGCACGCCTTCGAGGCGGGCCCCCCGGCCGCCGTCGCCAAACCAGACCTGGCCGCTCAAGGTCGCCGAGGGACCGCCGAAGTCGGCCGCGAACGAATCGACGACGAGACTGTCGAAGCTGTCGCCGAGGCGACCCCTGAGCCGCAGGCTCGTGACCGGCTGGGGCTCCTCGTAGAACTCGGGCAGATCGAGATGGCCGGGTCCGGCCTCGAGATCGAAGGCGACATCGGAGAATGTTCCCGTTACATCCACCGTCAGCCCCAGGGTGCCGCTCATCGGCATCCGCAACGAGGCGAGACGCGGCAACGGGACCCCAGCATCGCCAAGGCGAGCCGGGTCAAGGTCGGCGAAGCGGAGGGTGATGCGGGCGCGGCGCCCGGCGCTGGTGTAGACGGCGTTGGCGGTCAGCTTGACGAGCTCATCGCCCAACTCGACGTCGACCTGGGCGATGCCCTCGATGCCGTCCCGGTCGCGCACCAGCACCACGTCGGCCCGCGGGGCGCGCCACGAGACCCCCGAGATCTGGTCGAACACGGTGAGGTCGGCGTCGAGCACGCTGACCCGCCGCAAGTAGCCCATCATGCGGGTCGGGTCGGGCGGCCGCAACAGGTCGTCGAGCAACTGCCGCGCCAGATCGCCCGCTTCCGCCGCGTCCGCCTCGAGGCCGAAGTCGATGCTTCCGTCGGCGCGGCGGACCAGTCTGGCGTCGATGCCGATCAGATCCAGGCTGGTGGGGGCCACGGCGCCGCGAATCAGCGCCCGTCCGCTCAGCGCCACCGACACCGCGGGTAGCGAGGCAAGCAGCGAGCCATCGTCGCGCAGCACCCGAACCCCGATGGCGCGCACGTCCAGCGTTCGCTCCCAGCCGGCCCAGGCCAGCACCACGTCGTCGAACTCGATGCGAAACTCCAGTTCCGCCTTGGTCAGCACGTCCTCGACGTAGCGCGACAGAAAACTCAGTGAGATCGGGCCCGAGAAGAGCAGCCAGGCGAACACCGCGAAGAACACCAGGAGACCGGCGGCGGCGGCGCCGAGAGCACCCAGAAACAACCGCCCGGCCGGCCGGATCACCGCTTATCCCCCGCCCCTGACCGCGGCCGCGCGTGACCGCCAAGGGCGGCGTCCGGCGCCGCCGCCGCCGCCCGATGGGAAATCCGATCTTGCCGTGTCTTGACCACCATGCCGCAGTCTCGCAGTGTGCCTCAAAGCAGGTTGGTAAGGAATGAGCGAGTTTCCCCTGCTCGATCGGATTGTCTCGGCGCCGCCACCGGCGAACCCGGAGCGTGCCGCGTTGGGTCTCGTGCAGTGGCGCGAACGGGCGGCGGAGGCGGAGGACGCCGCGCTTGCCGCCTTCGCCGAGCGCCTCGCCGCCGAGCCCCAGGGCGAGGCCATCCTAAAGGCGATCTTCGGCAACAGTCCATTTCTCACCCAGTGCCTGCTGGCCGAGGTGGGCTTCGTCCGCGAGCTCATGAGCCGGGCCCCCGAAGAGAGCTTCGCCGCCATCCTCGCCGAGCTCGACGCTGACACCGGCGGCGCCGGCGGCGGCGTGGACGAGCTCATGACGGTGCTGCGCCGGGCCAAGCGACGGACCGCGCTGCTGGTGGCGCTGGCCGACATCGGCGGGCTTTGGAACCTGGAGCAGGTCACCGGCGCGCTCAGCGATTTCGCCGATCGGGCGCTGACGCTGGCCGCCCGCCATCTCCTGGCCGCGGCGGCCGCCAGGGGTGAGCTCGCCCTGCCCGATCCCGAGCACCCCGACGAGGGCAGCGGCTTCGCCGTGCTCGGCATGGGCAAGCTGGGCGCCCGCGAGCTCAACTACTCGAGCGACATCGACCTCATCGTGCTCTATGACCAGGACGCGATCGACTACCTGGGCCCGCAGACGCCGCAGGATTGCTTCGTGCGGCTCACCCAGGAGCTGGTGCGAATCTTTCACGAGCGCACCGCGGAAGGCTACGTCTTCCGCACCGACCTGCGCCTCAGGCCGGAGGGCGGCGCGACGCCGCTGGCGCTGCCCATGATCGCGGCCGAGAACTACTACGAAAGCCAGGGCCAGAACTGGGAGCGGGCGGCGATGATCAAGGCGCGGCCGGTGGCCGGCGACCTCGTGGCTGGGCGCGACTTTCTCGCCCGCGTCGCCCCCTTCATCTGGCGCAAGTACCTCGACTTCGCGGCCATCCAGGACATCCACTCGATCAAGCGCCAGATCCACGATCACCGGGGCCACGCGCGCATCGCCGTCGCCGGCCACAACATCAAGCTGGGGCGGGGCGGCATTCGCGAGATCGAGTTCTTCGCCCAGACCCAGCAGCTCATCGCCGGGGGACGCGACCGCCGCTTGCGTGTCCCGGGCACCGCCGCGGCGATTCGGGCGCTGGCCGAGTCGGGACGTCTCGGGCACGAGGTCGCCGAGGAGCTGGTGGAGGCCTACGAGTTCCTGCGCCGGCTCGAGCACCGGCTGCAGATGATCGGCGACGAGCAGACCCACACCCTGCCCACTGACCGCGACGCCGTGGCCCGCCTCGCCGTGTTCATGGGTTGCGACGACGGCGATCATTTCAGCCGCCAACTGCTCAGCCGCCTCGAGAGGGTTCAAAGCCATTACGCCGCGCTGTTCGAGGACGCGCCCCCGCTCGGCCACGCCGGCAGCCTCGCCTTCACCGGCACCGAGGATGACCCCGAGACCCTGAAAACCTTAAGCGAAATGGGCTTCGGGCGGCCCGAGGCGGTGGCGACGAGCCTTCGCAAGTGGCATCACGGCCGCTACCGCGCCATGCGCTCGACGCGGGCGCGCGAGCTCCTGACCGAGATCACGCCGGCGCTCCTCGAGGCGCTCGCGAGGACCGCCAATCCCGACCTCGCCTTCGCCAAGCTGGACGAGTTCCTCGGCAAGCTGCCGGCGGGGATCCAGCTGTTCTCGCTCTTTCACGCCAACCCGGGGCTCTTGGATCTGGTGGCCGAGGTGATGGGCGATGCGCCCCGGCTGGCCTCCTATCTGAGCCGCAACCCCGCGCTCTTCGATGGCGTGTTGACGCCGGGATTCTTCGACCCGCTGCCGCAGGCGGGGCGCCGCGCCCAAGACCTGGCCAGCGCCCTCGAGGGCGCCGCCGACTTCGAGGAGGTGCTCGACGTGACCCGGCGATGGACCGCCGACGCCAAGTTTCAGGTCGGGGTCCAGATCATGCGCAACCTTTCGGACTCGGAGGCCTCGGGGCCGGCGCTGAGCGACATCGCCGAGGTGCTGATTCGCGCCCTCCAGCCCCTGGTCGAGCAAGAGTTCGGGCGCCGCCACGGCGGCGTGCCGGGCGCCGGCATGGCGGTCGTGGGGCTCGGCAAGCTGGGCGGGCGCGAGATGACCGCGGGCTCCGACCTCGACCTCATCTTGGTCTACGACTTCCCGCCCGAGGTCGAGGCCTCCGACGGCGCCAAGCCGCTCGCGGTCGGCCACTACTTCGCCCGCCTCAGCCAGCGCTTCATCGCCGCCCTCACGGCGCTCACCGCCGAGGGACGACTCTACGACGTCGACATGCGGCTCAGGCCTTCGGGCAAGGCCGGCCCCATCGCCACCAGCCTGCACGCCTTCGAGCTCTACCAGCGCGAGTCGGCCTGGACCTGGGAGCATATGGCCTTGACCCGGGCGCGGGTGATCGGCGGGCCCAAGCGCCTCGCCGCGGCGATCCCCGGCATGATCCGCCGCGTCCTCACCCGGCCCCGCGACCCGGGCCAGCTGGTCGCGGACGTGGCCGAGATGCGCGAACGGGTCGAGCGCGAGCACGGCACCTCGGACCCCTGGAACGTCAAGTACGCCCGCGGCGGCCTCTTGGACCTCGAGTTCATCAGCCAGTACCTCCAGCTGCGCCATGCCGCGGACCGGCCCGAGGTGTTGGACACCAACACCAGCGCCGCCTTCCGCCGCCTCGGGCAGGTCGGCGCCCTGAGCGTAGAGGTTGCCGACGAGCTCATCGCGGCGACGGTGCTGATGCGCAACGTCCAGGGCCTGTCGCAGCTCTCGAGCGAAGGCCCGATCGACGAGGAGAGCACGCCGCCGGGGTTGCGCGAGGCCCTCGCCCGCGCCGGCGGCGCCGCCGACTTCGGCGCCCTGAAACGCGACCTGGTGGCGGCCCAGGCCCGCACCCTCGACCATTATCGCCACCTCATCGAGGCCCCGGCGCACGCCCGCCTCGTCACCCAAGCCCAGGAGAACCCGCCATGAGCCCAGACTTGAGCAAGGACTTGAGCGCGGGCGACCGCGCCCCCGGCTTCGACCTCGAGCGCGACGGCGGCGGACGCATCTCGCTCGCGGAACTGAAGGACAGGACGGTGGTGCTCTACTTCTACCCCAAGGACGACACCTCGGGCTGCACCAAAGAGGCGATCGGCTTCAGCGCCGCGCTCGGCGAGTTCGAGAAGGCTGGCGCGGTGGTGGTGGGCGCCTCGAAGGACAGCGTGGCGCGCCACGACAAGTTCAAGGCCAAGCACGACCTCGGCGTGGTCCTGGCCTCGGACCCCGAGGGCACGCTCTGCCAGAACTACGGCGTGTGGCTCGAGAAAAGCATGTACGGGCGCAAGTATATGGGCCTCGAGCGCGCCACCTTCCTCATCGACGGCGACGGCGCGATCCGGCGCGTCTGGCGCAAGGTCAAGGTGCCGGGCCACGTCGACGAGGTGCTGGCGGCGGTGCGGGCGCTCTAGGCGGCCGCGGAGGGCAGCCTTGCCAACGCTCACGGAGAGCGCCTGCGCCGTACTCGGGACCGCCGACGCCGGCGCCAAGGCGGCACTGACGCGGGAGGCCGCGGCGGCCTGGCGCCAGGGCCGCCTCGCCGGCCTGGGCTCGAGCCGCCCGCCGGAGCGCCCGGCGCGGCCCGCGCGCCCCCGGCTGGTGCCGCCCCGCGAGGTGCCCCGGCGGCGGCTGGGGCGCGACAACCGGGGCCGGGTCGCGCTCCTGCACGCCCTCGCCCATATCGAGCTCAACGCCATCGACCTGGCCTGGGACATGATCGCCCGCTTCACCGACGAGGCGGGCGATGAGCGCGCGACCCAGGCCTTCGCCGACGCCCAGGCCTTCGCGGACGTCCAGGCCTTCGCGGACGCCCAGGCCTTCGCGGACGCCCGGGCCTTCGCGAACGACTGGGTCGGCGTCGCCGACGACGAGGCCAGGCATTTCACCCTGCTCGTCGAGAGGCTCGACCAACTGGGCGCGGCCTACGGCCAGCTGCCGGCCCACGACGGGCTGTGGCAGGCCGCCACGGAGACCCGCCACGATCTTTTGGCCCGGCTCGCCGTGGTGCCGCTGGTGCTCGAGGCTCGGGGCCTCGACGTCGCGCCCGCGATCTGCGAGCGCTTGCGCCGCGCCGGCGACGAGGCGAGCGCCCGCATCCTCGACCTCATCCATGACGAGGAGATCGGCCACGTCGCCACCGGGCAGCGGTGGTTCCTAAAGGTCTGCGCCCGGCGCGGCCTCGAGCCGGTGACCGCCTACCACGACCTGGTGCGCCGTCATTTTCGCGGCACCCTCAAGCCGCCCTTCAACGTCCCGGCGCGGCGCCGCGCCGGTCTCGGCCAGGAGTTCTATCTGCCGCTGGCGGGGTGACGGCACGCGGGCGGCCGCCTGCAGATCCGAGCGGCGTCGCGGCGAAGCCGAGGAATCCTTGCAAAATGAAGGCTCATAGGCTGGAATAGGCGGTCAAAATAAGAATATGTCTAAGGGAGGGGACCCGGGGACGCATGCTCGACCGACCAATTCGCATCACTCGAAACACCATTGCCTGGCTTTTTCCCGAACGTGAGTTCTTCCATCGGAGCGGCGGAGAGGTCACCTTCATCCGGCTCGGCACGGCGACCCAGCTAAGCCTCGCCGGGGTCGCGCTGGCACTGGGCACGTGGCTGGTTTACGGCGCCGTGACCCTGATGATCGCGGAGCGCGTGGTCGCCTCGAAGGAGCAGCGCATCGTCGAGATGGCCTCGGCGTACCGGGTGCTGGGCGACGAGCTGGAAAGCACGCAGCGGCGTTTCCTCGGCATCACCGAGGAGCTCGAGGCCAAGCACCGGCTGCTGGTCGAGCTGATCGATCAGAGACAGGCGCTGGGAACGCGCTTGGGCGAGGTCACGAGCGAGCTCGCCGTGGTGATCGCCGAGCGCGATCGCTTCATGGTCATGGAGCAGGCCCTGGGCGAGCGCATCTCGCGGCTCGAGGAGCGGCTGCACGACGCCGATGGCGCGAGCCAATCATCGGGGGGCGCCGAGCGCGGCCGGCATCCGCTCCGGGGTGGCGTCGCCAGCGTCGAGACGGGCCTCGATAACCTGATCGCCGAGCGCGACTCGGCACTCCAACGGGGTCAGGAATTGGCCCAGCGCAGCGCCCGGCTCGAGCATCGTCTGGCCGACTTCGACGGCCTGGAGGCGGAGTTCGAAGACGTGGCGCAAGAGCGCGATCAGGCGCTCATCGAAGGCCAAAGAATGACCCGTCGCGTCACCGATCTCGAGCGCCGGCTGGCCCAGCTCGACGGCGTGGAGGCGCACTTCACGAGCCTCCTTAGCGAGCGCGACCTGGCCGTCAGCAAGGGCGATCGATTGACGCGCCGCATCGCCGAGCTCGAGGGACGCCTGACCCGGCTCAAGTCGTCACAACGGGAGCTCGTCGCCCGCATCCAGGAGCGCACCGAGACCAACCTCGAGGAGATCGAGGCGATGATCGCGCTCACCGGGATCAGCGCCGAGGATCTGCTGGAGCGGGTGCCAGATCCCGAGAGCGGCCTTGGCGGCCCCTTCATCGACCTCGCGGACGAGGCTGCCGACGACGCCGAGAGCGCCCACTCCGACCCCGGCTTCGGCTCCAGCGTGGTGCGGCTGGAGCACCACCTCAACCGCTGGGCCGGCCTGCAGAGCGTGCTCCAACGCCTGCCCATGGCGAGCCCGCTCGACAGCTATTACGTGGCCAGCCGATACGGCAAGCGCCGCGACCCGATCACGAAGAAACGGGCGATGCACCACGGGGTGGATCTCTCCGGCAGCTTCAAGTCGCCGGTGTGGAGCACGGCGCCGGGCACGGTGACCTTCGCCGGTCGCAAAGGGCCCTACGGCAAGATGGTGGAGATCGACCACGGCTATGGCCTGGTGACGCGTTACGGGCATCTGCGCAAGATACTGGTCAAGAAAGGGCAGAGCGTCGGCTTCCGGCACAAGATCGGCATCATGGGCAGCACCGGCCGCAGCACCGGCAGCCATGTTCACTACGAGGTCGTGTTCGAAGGCAAACCGCAGGATCCTGCGAAGTTCATGAAAGCGGGGAAATATGTTTTCAAAGGCTGAGAAGAAGCAACCCTTTGCCAAGGCCGAGAGAACGAAAGCGCCGCCGCCGCCGGTCAAGGCCGACGGCACGCCGTCGATCATCAGTGCCAACCTGCATATCGTCGGCAACCTCAAGACCGAGGGGGAGATACAGATCGACGGCCTGGTCGACGGCGACGTCCGCGGCCACAAGCTCACCATCGGCGGCGAAGCCACCGTCAACGGCGAGATCGAGGCCGACGAGGTTCTGGTGCTCGGTGCCGTCAACGGCCGCATCCGGGCCCGCTCGGTGCAGCTCGCCAAGTCGGCCAAGGTGATGGGCGACATCCTGCACGAGCTTCTCGCGGTCGAGGCCGGAGCCCACCTCGAGGGCCATTGCAAGCGCGTCGACAGGAGCGAATTGGCGAACGCCGGCAGCGGCGTCGAGCTGGTGAAGAAGGCGCCCGCCACCGCGCCGGCCGACGCCGGCGCTCCGGCAGAGCGGCTTTCGGGCGGAGCCCCGGGCGGCGGCTAGGGCAGAGGGGCGGCGTCGCTCACCTCGCCCGCGGCGGGCCAGCCCCGGGCGCTCACCGCTTAGGCGGCGGCCTCGCGGATCCGCTCGGGCGGAAACAGCAAACTCGCCGTGGTGCCGACCCCGGGCTCGCTTGTGAGCTCGAGGTCGCCGCCGTGCACCTCCACCAGCGCCTTGGTCAGGGGCAGGCCGAGCCCGGTGCCCTGGTGCCGGCGGTTGAGGGCGTTGTCGGCCTGGGCGAAGGGCTCCATGACCTTGGCCATGTGTTCCGAGGCGATGCCGATGCCGGTGTCCGAGACCGAGATGGTGATGCCACCCTCGCGGTTCACCTCGGCCTCCACCGTGACCTTGCCGCCGGGCTCGGTGAACTTGATCGCATTCGAAAGCAAGTTGAGCAGCATCTGCTTGACCTTGCGTTCGTCCGCGCGCAGCCCCGGCAGGCCCTCCGCGAGCCATCGCTCGAGCTCGAGACCGGCGCGGCCGGCGCGCTCCCTCACCACCGTCAGGCAGGCGTCGACGGCGCCGGCGACTTCGACGATCTGCTCCTGCAGCTCGAGCTTGCCGGCCTCGATCTTCGACAGATCGAGGATGTCGTTGATAAGCTCCAACAGAAGCTGGCCCGAGATGTTTATGTCCCCGGCGTACTCGACGTACTTGGCGTCTCCGACGGGCCCGTAAATGCCGCTGCGGATCATTTCCGAGAAGCCGATGATGGCGTTCAGCGGGGTGCGCAGCTCGTGGCTCATGTTGGCGAGAAACTCGGACTTCGAGCGGTTGGCGAGCTCGGCCTGCTCCTTGGCCACCTCGAGATCCTTCTCGCCCCGGAGTCTTTGGGTAATGTCCTCGTAGATCGCGAGCGAGCCGCCATCGGCCAGCGGCCGGTGGAAGATCTTGATGACGCGCCCGTCCGAGAAGTACTCGTGAAAGATGCGATCCTCGCGGCTGCGGGCGAGCGCGGTGCGGCGCTCGAAGATCTTGTCCCTCGTTTCCTTGTCGAGCTTTTGGTGCCTGGACGCGAACGCGATGATGCTGGTGAGCGGCGTGCCGGGGCGACCTAGCTTCGCCGGCAGCGAGAACAGCTCCACGTAGCTCTTGTTGCACATCACCAGCCTCAGCTCGGCGTCGAACATGGCGAGGCTGTGGCCCATGTTGTCGAGCGCGGCGTCGAGCTGAAAGTTCTTGTGGCGAAGCTGGTCGCTGAGCGCGGCGCGCGCCGCCTCGGTCCGCTCGCGCTCGGCAATCTCGTTTTCCAGAGCCTTGTTGGCCAGTTGGAGCTTGGACGTCCTTTCCCGCACCCGCTGCTCCAACAAGTCATGCGCTTCTCGGATTTCCGCCGCCGCGCGATGGCGCTCGGTGATGTCGAGGAAGCTCACCACCGCCCCGACGACGTGCCCGTCACGCCGCACTGGGTATGACCAATACTCGACCGGGAAGCTGGTCCCGTCCTTGCGCCACAGGACCTCGTCATCGACATGGCTGCCCTCGCCCCGGCGGAAGGCCCGGTAGATGCGGCACTCCTTGCGGGGATAGGGGGCGCCGTCGGGGCGGGTGTGATGGGTCAGGTCGTGCATCTGCCGGCCGATGAGTTCCTCGCCGCCGCTGTAGCCCAGCATTCGAACGCAGGCGGGATTGCAGAACGTGCAGTTGCCCTCGAGGTCGATGCCGTAGATCGCCTCGGCGGCGGAGTCGAGCAGCAGCCGCACCTGCGTCTCGCTCTGGACCAGTGCCTCCTCGGACTTCTTGCGCCGGTAAGCTAGAGCGGCCGTGACCCAGATCGCGAAGAGGGCGAGCCCGCGGTTGGCGAGCACCATCCACGCCACGCCGCCAAGGGGAGACAGGAAGTAGCCGAGAACGGTGAGCGCCGACCCGGCCGCGGCACAGTACAGAAGATGGCGGCGATCGGAGGACCAAGAGGCGACGAGAGTCGGAAGGACGTACGGCACGCCGCCCGCGACGCCGAGGGGAATCAGCAGATCGATCAGGAAAATGACAGCGCAAAGGCCGGCGCAAGAGCCGATCAATCTGGCTTCGGTTGCGGTTCTATCGGCCAACGCGGGCACGGGGCCTCCCAGCCATGCAACGGACAGGTGCCAATGTCGACAAGAGGGATTAACAAACCATAAACCTATTGGTGACCCGCGCCGTCGGGCAGCAGGGGAACGGGGAACTCCCCTCGTGGCGAGCCGTGCGCTGGCCATCCGTGCGCTGGACACTTGCATCTCGATCCGGGAAAACGATCGTGGGCGGGGACGCCGCCCGGTTCCAGGCGTCGCGACGGCCCGCTTGAGCGGTCCGGCGCCGAGTTCGCGCGCCCCTATCCCTTTTTCTCGGCCGCCCCCTCGCCGCCGATGCGCGCCGCCAGCGCGGCGGCCATGAACTCGTCGAGATCGCCGTCGAGGACGCGTTGGGCGTCGCCCTTCTCGACCCCGGTGCGCAGGTCCTTGACCATCTGGTAGGGCTGCAGCACGTAGGAGCGGATCTGGTGGCCCCAGCCGATTTCGCTCTTGCTCTCGTGGGTGGCGCGGCGCTCCTCCTCGCGCCGCCTCAGCTCGGCCTCGTAGAGCCGCGCCTTGAGCATGGCCATGGCCGCGGCCCGGTTCTTGTGCTGCGAGCGGTCGTTCTGGCACTGCACCACGATGTTGGTGGGGAGATGGGTGATGCGCACTGCGCTGTCGGTGCGGTTGACGTGCTGGCCGCCGGCACCCGAGGCGCGGTAGGTGTCGATGCGCAGGTCCTTGTCGCTGATCTCGATCTCGATGGCCTCGTCGACGACGGGATAGACCCAGACGCTGGCGAAGCTGGTGTGGCGCCGGTTGCTGGAGTCGTAGGGCGAGATCCGCACCAGGCGGTGTACCCCGCTCTCGGTCTTGAGCCAGCCGTACGCGTTGTCGCCCTTGACCCGCACCGTGGCCGACTTGATGCCGGCTTCCTCGCCCGGGCTCTCGGCGATCCACTCGATTTGGTAGCCGTGACCTTCGGCCCAACGCGCGTACATGCGCAGGAGCATCTCGGCCCAGTCCTGGGATTCGGTGCCGCCGGCGCCGGCGTGGGCCTCGAGGTAAGCGTCGTTGGCGTCGGCCTCGCCCGAGAGCAGGGTCTCGAGCTCCTGCCGGGCGGCGCGGTCGCGAAGCTCCTTGAGCGCCTCTTGGGCCTCGTCGAGCATCGCCTCGTCGCCCTCGGCCTCGGCGAGCCCGATGAGCTCGACGGTATCGTCGAGCTCGCGCTCGATGGCGCCGTAGCCGCCCACCGCCTTTTCGAGGCGGGTGCGCTCCCGCATCAGGCCCTGGGCCTGGTCGGGCTTGCTCCAGAGGTCCGGGTCCTCGACCCGGGCGTTCAGCTCGTCGAGTCGCCGGCGGGCCTGGTCGAGGTCAAAGATGCCTCCTCAGCAGCTCGAGCGACTGCTTGATCTCATCGGCCATAGCTTGCAGCTCGGCGCGCATCGTTCTCCCCTGTCCCTCACAATCCGGCGCCCGGCAGCGAGCGCCAGGGTCAATATAGACCGCCGGTGCCTTCGCCGGGAGTCATTCCCGGCGCGGTGGCGGCTTGCGAGCCGTCGAGCACGGCGCGTTCGCGGCTTGGCTCGCTGCCCGGTTTGAAGGCCTCGAAGATGACCTTGGTGTCGCCCGGACGCGCCGGCAGGCCGGTGGTCGCCTCGACGCGGACGAGGCGAATCCCGGGCGGCACGCGGAATGGGATCGCCGCCTCGCCCGCCAGCGCCGCCGCCATGAAGTCGCGGAAGATCGGCGCCGCGACGCTGGAGCCGGTCTCGCGCCGCCCCAGCGTGCGCGGGGTGTCGAAGCCGACGTAGACGCCGGCGGCGAGGTCCGGCGTGAAGCCCAGGAACCAGGTGTCCTGGCTGTCGTTGGTGGTGCCGGTCTTACCCGCCAGCGGCTTGCCCACCGCCCTCACCCGGCGCCCGGTGCCGCGCTGCACCACCCCTTGCAGGAGCGACACCACCTGGTAGGCGGTGGCGGCCTCGATCACCCGCGGGCGGGTGTCGGGAAGCTGGGGCTCGCGCTGCCCTTGCCAGGCCGCCGCCCGGCACGCCGCGCAGGGCCGCGAGTCGTGGCGGAAGATGGTGCGGCCGCGGCGGTCCTGGATGCGATCGATGAGGGTCGGCGTGATCAGTCTGCCGCCGTTGACCAGCATGGCGTAGGCCGTGGTAAGCCGCTGCAGCGTGGTCTCGCCGGCGCCCAACGCCATCGACAGGATCTCGGGCATGTGATCGACGACGCCGAAACGCTCGGCGTAATCCGCCACCACCTCCATGCCGATGTGCTGCGCCAGACGAACCGTCATCAGGTTGCGCGACTTCTCGATGCCGAGCCTGAGGGTGCTGGCGCCGTAGAACTTCTTGGTGTAGTTCGCCGGCTTCCACTTGCCCAGGCCCGGCCCCTGATCGATCACGAAGGGGCCGTCGAGGATCAAGCTCGAGGGCGTGAAGCCGTTCTCGAGCGCCGCCGCGTAGACCACGGGCTTGAAGGCGGAGCCGGGCTGGCGCATGGCCTGGGTCGCCCGGTTGAACTCGCTCTGAGCGAAGCTGTAGCCGCCGACCATGGCCAGCACCCGTCCGGTGTGCGGGTCCATGACGATGATCGCGCCGCCGATGTCGGGGATCTGTCTGAGGCCGTAGCGGCCGCCGGAGCCGTCGCCAAGCCCCTCCACGGGCACCACGTCGCCGACCGCGACCACCTGGGCGGGGCGCTTGGGCTTGCGCCCGAAGCGTTGGTTCTTGAGCCAGGGCCGCGCCCAGGTCATCTCCTCGAAGGGGATGGTGCCGCGGTCCCGGTCCGTGAATCCGACCTCGACGGCATCGGCGGCGACGGCCAGCACCGCCGCCAGGCGCCAGCTTCCCAGCCCGGGCGGCGGCTCGATCCCTGCCAGACGCTCGGGCCAGTCCGGGGCGACCTCGATCCGCGCCAGCGGGCCGCGCCAGCCGTGGCGCCGGTCATAGGTCCGCAGACCCTCCCGAAGCGCCTCCTCGGCGAACACCTGCAGCCGCGGATCGAGCGTCGTGCGCACCGAGAGGCCGCCTTCGTAGAGCGCGGTCTCGCCGTAGCGTTCGAGAATCTGGCGCCGCACCTCCTCGGTGAAATAGTCGGCCCGCACCATCTCGGTATCGCCGCGGACCCGCACCGCGAGCGGCGCGGCCTTGGCCAGCTCGGCTTCGTCGTCGCTAATGTGGCTATCCTTGCGCATGCGCTCGATGACCCAGTTGCGGCGGCTCACGGCGGCTTCGTGACGGCGCAGCGGATGGTAATTGTTGGGCGCCTTGGGGAGCGCCGCCAGATAGGCCGTTTCCTCGAGCGTCAACTCGTCGAGCGACTTGTCGAAGTAGTTGAGCGCCGCCGCCGCCACGCCGTAGGAGCCAAAACCCAGGTAGATCTCGTTCAGGTAGAGCTCGAGAATGCGGTCCTTGGTAAGGGTGCGCTCGATGCGAAAGGCGAGGATCGCCTCCTTGATCTTGCGCTCGAGCGAGACCTCGCTGGAGAGCAGGAAATTCTTGGCCACCTGTTGGGTGATGGTCGAGCCGCCGACCGGACGGCGATCGCCGCCCATGCTCCGGAGGTTGGTGATCAGCGCCCGCGCCACGCCCACCAAGTCGACCCCGGGGTGGGCGTAGAAGTTCTTGTCCTCGGCCGAGAGGAAGGCCTCGATTACGCGCCTCGGGGTCGCCGAAACGGGCACGAAGACCCGCTTCTCGACCGCGTACTCGGCCAGCAGGCGGCCGTCGCCGGCATGCACGCGGGTCACCGTGGGCGGCTCGTACACGGCCAGCTGCTGGTAGTCGGGGAGCTCGCGCCCGAAGTGGTAGAGCAGATAGAGCCCGCCCCCGCCGGCGCCCAGCACGAGCAGCAACAGCAAGACGAGCAGAACTCCGAATACCTTCAGCATGACCCCTCGTGACGCGCCCCCGGGGCGGGCTTTGGCGAGGCGACGCGGCAGCACATTGATCGCCGATCCGAAGGCAAAAAGCTAGGTTAAGAATGTGGCCGCGGTATGGCGCCTCTGGCGGTTACCCCTCACGCACCGCGAAGTAGCTGTCGATGGCGCGGACGATGGCCGAGACCAACGGCTTGCGGCGGCCGGCCGAGGTCAAGAACCGCTCGTCGTCGGGATTCGAGAGATAGCCCATCTCGACCAGCACCGAAGGCACATCGGGCGCCTTGAGGACGGCGAAACCAGCGAAGCGATGGCTCTTGCGCAACAGCTTGCCGGCCTTGGCGATCTCGGGCAAGAGCATGTTGGCGAAGCGCGCTGATTGGTTCATGGTCTCGCGTTGCGCCAGGTCGATGAGGATACTCGTGACCTCGTCGCTTTGCCCGTTGAAGTCGACGCCGGCGATGATGTCGGCCTTGTTCTCCCTGGCGGCGAGATCCGCCGCCTCCTTGTCGGATGCCTGTTCCGAGAGGGTGTAGACCGAGGCCCCGCGCAGGCGCCGGTTCTTGATCGAATCGGCGTGAAGCGAGATGAAGAGCACGGCGCCGGCGCCGCGCGCTTTGTCGAGGCGGTCGCGCAGCCGCACGAAGACGTCGCGCTCGCGGGTGAGCACCGCGTGGTAGCGCCCCGACGCGGTGAGCGCCGCCTTGAGCTCGCGGGCGACGGCCAGGGTGACGCGCTTCTCGAAGGTGCCCGAGGCGCCGATGGTCCCGGGGTCGACACCGCCGTGTCCGGGATCGATGACCACCACGAGCTTGCCGTCCTGGCGCCGCCGCGACCCGGGCTCGGGCACGGTGGCGGTCGGCGCCGCCATGGGCGGCACCGTGAAGCGCGCGCGCTTGAGGAAGGTCTGCTCGTCGACGGCCCTCAAGTCGACCACGAAACGATAGGGGAGGTCGCCCTGCGGGGGGAGCTGGAAGACGCGGTGAATCTCGACCGGCGCCGCCAGGTCGAGGACCACCCGGGAGACGCTCGCGGTGAAGCGTCCGTAGCGCTGGTTGCGGATCAGCCCTACCGGCCGCGGGGGCCCCGGCGCCACCCGCCAGTCGATCGCCGGCAGATCGATCACCACCCGGTAGGGGTTGGGCAGGGTGAAGATGCGGTAGTCGACCTCCTCGCTGATGTCGAGCACGAAGCGCGTCATCGTCGCGTGTTGGCCCGTCCTGACCCCGCTCACCACGGGCTCGGCGAGCGCCCCCCATGGGCCGGCACAGAGCCAACCCAGGACCACGAGACTCAAGCGCAACGCTCCCCTCTGACCGAACATCTAGGGGTCTCCGACCTGTCGGGCACAAGATATAACGCAATTTTCCATGTCCGGGCAATGCATTACCCGCGAGCCGAGTCGTTCGCGGGCGATGAAAGCGATTGTCGAATGGTTGCCCCTGGCCTATATATGCGGGTGCGAACATCCTTAATCGTCCCGCTTCGCGGCTCATGCCCGAGGCGGCGGCGCGGCGGCCGGGGGCCTTGCTCCAGAGATGATACGCTCTTGCGCGACGACCCGGCACGCTTACGACAGCGTGATGAACGTTTTGAACAATCCGAAGCCAACGTCGGGCTCGTCCCGGCGTCGCGGCAGCCTTTGCGATCCCCGTGTCGGCCACTCGGGCCGCAATTTCCGACGGGTAGTATCCGGCGCCGCGGGCTTCCCCCAACCAAATGGCCGGCCGCAGCCTGTAATTCGCGCAGGCGGCGACAGCGGGCCGCGGAGTAATGCCAGATGGCAACGCGTATGCTTATCGATGCAACCCATGCCGAGGAGACACGGGTCGTCGTCGTAGATGGTCATCGTCTGCAAGAATTCGATTTCGAGACCTCAACCAAGAAACAGCTCAAGGGAAACATCTATCTCGCCAAGGTCACCCGGGTCGAGCCGTCGCTGCAGGCGGCGTTCGTCGATTACGGCGGTGGCCGGGACGGCTTCCTTCCCTTCAACGAAATCCACCCGGATTACTACCAGATACCGATCGCCGACCGGCAGGCGCTGATCGCGCGCCAGGTCGCCGCCGAGGCCGAGGCGGCGCGGGCCGAGGAAGCTGGCGCCGGGGACGGCGTGGACGGTGGGGGCCCGGAGGACGACTCGACCACGGATGACTTTGCCCCCGAGCAAGGCGAGGCCGAGGAAGCCGACGAGATCTCGGCGAGCGCTGCCGAGGTCGACGAGGAGGACGCCGCGGAGTCGCTGGACGACAGCGTCGAGGACGTGGGCGGCGACGATTACGACGAGGTGGTGCGGGCCGCCCGCACGGCCCACCGGCCCTACAAGATTCAGGAGGTGATGAAGCGGCGCCAGATCCTCCTGGTCCAGGTGGTCAAGGAGGAGCGCGGCAATAAGGGCGCCGCGCTCACCTCCTATCTGTCGCTGGCCGGGCGCTATTGCGTGCTGATGCCCAACACCACGCGCGGCGGCGGCATCAGCCGAAAGATCGTCAGCGTCGCCGACCGCAAGCGGCTCAGGGATGTCGTCGAGTCCCTCGACATGCCCGAGGGCATGGCGGTGATCGTGCGGACCGCCGGCATGAGCCGCACCAAGCCCGAGATGAAGCGCGACCTGGAATACATGCTGCGGCTGTGGGACGACATCCGGGAGGCGACGCTCAAGTCGACCGCGCCGTCGCTGGTGTACGAGGAAGCCAACCTGATCAAGCGCTCGATTCGCGACCTCTACACCAAGGACATCGAGGAGATCCTGGTCGAGGGCGACGAGAGCTACCGCGCCGCCAAGGCCTTCATGCGCATGCTCATGCCGAGCCGCGCCAAGGCGGTGCAGCCCTACCGCGATCATGTCCCGCTGTTCAGCCGCTACAAGGTGGAAGAGCAGTTCGACGCCATGTACAGCCCGACCGTGAACCTGAAGTCGGGCGGCTACATCGTCATCAACCCGACCGAGGCGCTGGTCTCGATCGACGTCAACTCGGGGCGCGCGACCAAGGAGCGCAACATCGAGGCGACGGCGCTGAAGACCAACCTCGAGGCGGCCGACGAGCTGTCGCGCCAGATCCGGCTGCGCGACCTCTCGGGGCTCATCGTCATCGACTTCATCGACATGGACGTCGGCAGGAACAAGCGCGCCGTCGAGCGGCGTCTCAAGGAGAGCCTGAAGTCGGACCGGGCGCGCATTCAGGTCGGCCGCATTAGCGCCTTCGGGCTCCTGGAGATGTCACGCCAACGGCTCCGCCCCAGCCTCCTGGAGGCGAGCGGCGAGACCTGCACCCACTGCGCTGGCACCGGCATCGTGCGCTCCACCGAGTCCTCGACGCTTCACGCCTTGCGGGCGATCGAGGAGGAGGGCCTGCGCAAGGCGGGTGCTGAGCTCAACGTCCGCGTCGCCACCCCGGTGGCGCTTTACCTGCTGAACTTCAAGCGCGCCAAGCTGGCCGCGATCGAGGAACGTTTCGATCTCACGGTGTTCGTCCTCGGCGACGACGACCTGGTGCCGCCCGAGGTCAAAATCGAACGTCGCACGGCGAGCGAGCAGGCGCCGGCCAGGCGCGCCAAGCGGGTGGCGCCGGAAGCGGCGGTGGAAGCGGCGGTGGAAGCGGCGGTGGAAGCGGTCGAGGCGCCCGCCCCCGGCGCGGCCCCCGGCGCCGATGAGGAGCCCGCGGAAGAGGCCGGGCGCAAGCGCCGCCGCAAGCCCCGCAGGCGCAAACGCACCCGCGACGAGGCCGAGGAGAGCGGCGTCGTGGCGGCCGAGCCAGAGGAGACGCCGGAGGCGGAGGCCGACGCCGAGGCCGACGCCGAGACCGTGGCCGACGAGCCCGCCGCCATGACCGCCGAAGGGGACGTGGAGGAGGTCCCCCGCAAGCGTCGCCGTCGCGGCAAGCGCGGTGGTCGACGTCGTTCTCGCGCCGCCCGCGGGACCGAAGCCGCCGAGGCGCTGGAGGGCCGCGAAGAGGCGCCAAGCGAGCAAGCGGCGACCGAGGGCGAGGCCCCGCCTGTGGAGCCGGCACCTGTGGAGCCGGCCGATGACGAGGCCGGGCCCGAGACGCCGCCCGATACCAGTATCGAGGTCGTGCAAGCGGCCGAGCCGGCCGAGCCCGA
This sequence comes from uncultured Alphaproteobacteria bacterium, assembly GCA_965371625.1. Lineage (GTDB taxonomy): Bacteria > Pseudomonadota > Alphaproteobacteria > CBDUZE01 > CBDUZE01 > CBDUZE01. Next base: position 25,657 of record CBDUZE010000013.1, on the reverse strand, counting down.
GCCGGCCGGCGATGAACCGGAGGCGCCGCCGGAGCCCCCGTGGCGCCGCCGCCGCGCCGCCCCGAGCCGGGCCGCGGCCAAGCCCGCGGTGACGGATGCCGAGAGCGAGGCGGCCACCGAGATGCCCCGCGAACAGCCCGAGGCGGATGACGCCGTCCTGACGCCGCCCGCGAGCGCCGCCTTTCCGGAGCCCGCAGCGGCCGACATCACCGCCTCCGGATCCCGAGCCGGGGCCGAAGACGAAGTGCGCGAGGACGCGGGCGCGGCGCCCGAAGCAGCGACCGAGGCCGGCGTCTCGAGCCTGCCCGTGGCGGCGACGACCGATGCGCCGGCCATCGCCATGCCGCCGACGCCGCCCGAGGAAGATGCGGAAGCTACGCCCAAGTCCCGCGCGCGACGGGGCTGGTGGCGGCGCCCGTCGATCTAGAGCGATTCCAGGTTAATTGGAATCGCTCAAGGCCGCGCCGGTTTGGCCCCTCGCGGCCCTCCGGCGCGCCCGCGCAGGCGCGGACCCTTGGGTCCGCTGCCGTGAGCGAAATGAATAGAGAGCGGGTCCCATCAATTGGGACCTGCTCTTAGGGCGCGGGTGGGGAGCCGCCGCTCGCCGGCAAGAGCGGCTCGGGCCCAAGCCGGGACGGCTGGCCAAGGTCGGTTGCCCGGCCTCGGGCGCGTCGTGGCGGATCAACTCCAAGGTCGGGCCGTCCTCGCGGTGGCCCGGCAGAGCCAGATGGACGACCCGAATGCGGGCCTTGGCGACGCCCGTGATGCCTTCGAGCCAGGTCCCGGCGAGGTTCTCCTCGGACCTGGCCGGCGTACAGCCGAAGGCGCGCCGTCATCTCGCCAAGCGCCTTATCTGATGGGCCCGATCTGATAGGTCCTGTGGGGCCCGTGGTCGGCCGCGCCGGGGACGGCCCGCGCTCAGCCCAGCCAGCGCCCGAGCCGGGCCGCGGCCTCGGCCATGTCCTGCTCCGAGCCGGCGAACGAGAAGCGCACGTAGGCCTGGCCGCGGGCGACGTCGAAGTCGACGCCGGGGGTGGTCGCCACCCCGGTCTCCTCGAGCATGCGCCGGCAGAACTCCTGGCTGTCGTTGGTCAGGCGGCCCACGTCCGCCAACAGATAGAAGGCGCCGTCGGCCGGGGCCAGCTTGTCGAACCCGGCCTTGGGCAGCTCGGCCAAGAGGAGCGCGCGGTTCCGGGCATAGCGGGCGACGTTGGCGTCGAGCTCTTGGGCGCAATCGAAGACCTCGACGGCGACGATCTGCGCCACCGTCGGCGACGAGATGAACAGGCTCTGGGCCAGGCGCTCGACCGGCCGCACCAGGTCCTCGGGCAGCACCAGCCAGCCGAGCCGCCACCCGGTCATGCAATAGTACTTGGAGAAACTGTTGAGGACGACGGCGTCCTGGCTGAGCGAAAGCGCGGTCTCGGCGCGCCCCTCGTAGGTGATGCCGTGATAGATCTCGTCCGAGAACAAGCGGATGCGGCGCTCGGCGCAGTAGTCCACCAGCGCCTTCAGGGCCTCCGCGCTCAGCATGGTGCCGGTGGGGTTGGCGGGGCTCGCCACCACCACGCCGTCGAGCCGACCGCCCTCGGCCTCCAGCATCTCGACGCTGGGCTGGAAGCGGGTCTCGGGGCCGGCCTCGAGCAGCACCGCCTCGATGCCATGGGCCAAGAGAATGTTGCGGTAGGCGGGGTAGCCGGGCTGCACCAGCGCCACCCGGTCGCCGGCGTCGAACGCGGCCAGAAAGGAAAGCAGCAAGCCGCCGGAAGAGCCCGTCGTCACCACCACCCGCTCGGCCGCGACCTCGACGCCGTAATAGTCCCGGTAATGCCGCGCGATACGCTCGCGCAACGGCGCGATGCCGAGGGCGTCGGTGTAGCCGATCCGGTTGCGATCGAGCGCCCGCTTGGCCGCCTCGATCACCCGTTGCGGCGCCCCCGCGCTGGGCTGGCCGACCTCCATGTGCAGGACGTCGCCGCCCGCCGCCTCGCGCCGGTTGGCGGCCTTGAGGACCTCCATCGCGTAGAACGGGGCCACGGCCCCGCGTTTAGCGACTTTCATCGACCGCTTCGCCTTCCTATCTTTAACGAGGCTCGGGACCAGCAGCGCATTTGACCGCGCCCCGCGGGCACCCTAGGTTCGGGCCACAGTCCGCGCGCCGCCCTGCGGCGGCCACGGGCCGGATTCGCGAAAACGATGACCCCTCGCCCCGGACGCTACCTCGCCCCATTTCTCGCCCTCGTTTTGACCTTGGCGGCGGCCGTCGAGGGTGCGGCGGCGCGGGGCCTCTCGCTGGTGCGCGATGCCGAGATCGAAGATACCATTCGCGCCTACGCCAGGCCACTGTTCAGCGCCGCCGGCCTCGACGCCAGGGTGGTCAAGGTGCACCTGGTCAACGACAAGGCGCTCAACGCCTTCGTCGCCGGCGGCCAGCGGCTGTTCGTCTTCACCGGGCTCTTGCAGGCGACCGAGCGACCCAACCAACTGATCGGCGTGATCGCCCACGAGACCGGTCACATCGCCGGCGGCCACCTGGCGCGCAAGCAGGAGGCGCTCCGCAACATGACCGTGCAGTCGATCATCGCCCTGGTGCTGGCCGCCGCCGCCGCGGTGGCCACGGGCCGGGGCGATGCCGCCGGCGCCATAGCCCTGGGCGGCAGCGGCGCCGCGCAACGCATCTTCCTCAAGTACAGCCGTACCGAGGAATCGGCCGCCGACCAGGCCGCGATGCGGCTCTTGGACATCACCGGCCAGTCGGCGACCGGAATGCTCGAGTTCCTGGAGCGCCTCAAGGATCAGGACGTGCTCGTGGGCAGCGGCCAGGATCCTTACGTCCGCACCCATCCCCTGGTCGCCGAACGCCTCGCGGCGGTTCGCTTTCACGTCGCCCAGAGTCCCAACTCGGGCCGTCCCGATCCGCCCGAGTTCATCGCCGCGCACGAGCGCATGCAGGCCAAGCTGCGCGGCTTCCTCGACCGGCCGAGCTCGACGCTCAGGCACTATCCGGCCTCGGACACCAGCGTCGGGGCGCGCTACGCCCGCGCCGTCGCCTATCACCGCGAGGCCGACCTCGAGCACGCGCTCGTCGAGATCGACAGCCTGATCGCCGCGCAGCCCGGCGATCCCTACTTCAACGAGCTCAAGGGTCAGATCCTGTACGAGAGCGGCAAGGTCGCGGAGTCGATCCCGCCCTATCGGCGGGCGGTCGACTTTCATCCCGGATCGCCGCTGCTGCGCCTCGGCCTCGCCCAGGCGCTGATCGCCAGCGGCAACCGCCAGTTCAATGCGGAAGCGATCGGGCATCTCGAGGACGCCTTGGGCCGGGATCGCGAGATGCCCGGTGCCTGGCACCAGCTCGCGATCGCCTACGGTCGCGCCGGCGAGCTTGGGCTCTCGGCGCTGGCCAGCGCCGAGCGCGCGCTCAGCACCGGCAAGTTCAAGGAGGCCATCGGCCAGGCCGGCCGGGCCCAGAACAAGTTGCCCGAGGGATCGCCGGGCTGGCTCAGGGCGCAGGACGTCGAGCATCTGGCCCAGTCGGAGGCCAAGAAGCGGCGCTGATGACTTCGCTGCCGGACGCCCCCGCCGTCCTCGCCATCGACCAAGGCACCACCAGCTCGCGCGCCATCCTCTTCGACGAGCACGGCAACCAGCTCGCCGCGGCCCAGCGCGAGCTGCCGCAAATCTATCCGCGCCCGGGCTGGGTCGAGCACGACCCCGAACGGATCTGGCGCGACACCCTCGAGGTGGCGCGCCAGGCCATCGCCGGCGCCGGCCTCGAGGGCGGCGCGATCGCCTGTCTCGGCATCACCAACCAGCGCGAGACCACGGTGCTCTGGGAGCGCGCCTCGGGCCGGCCGCTGGCCAACGCCATCGTCTGGCAGGACCGGCGCACCGCCCCGCTGTGCCAGCGCCTCGCGGCCGCGGGCCACGAGCCGGCGGTGCGCGAGAAGACCGGGCTCCTCCTCGATCCCTACTTCTCGGGCACCAAGCTCGCCTGGCTGCTCGACAACATCGAGGGCGCGCGCGAACGGGCGGGTCGCGGCGAGCTCGCTTTCGGCACCGTCGACTGCTGGCTGCTGTGGAAGCTCAGCGGCGGCCGGGTGCACGCCACCGACGCCACCAACGCCTCGCGCACGATGATGTTCAACATCCGCGAGCAGGCCTGGGACGACGAGCTCCTCGAGCTGCTCGACATCCCCCGCGCGCTGCTGCCCGAGGTCCGCGACTCGAGCGCCGACTTCGGCCGCACCGATCCCGCCCTGTTCGGCGCCGCCATCCCGGTCACCGGCATCGCCGGCGACCAGCAGGCGGCGACGGTGGGCCAGGCGGCGCTCAGCGCCGGCACCATCAAAAGCACCTACGGCACCGGCTGCTTCGTCCTGCTCAACACCGGCGCGCGGCAGGTGCGCTCGGAGAACCGGCTGCTCACCACCGTCGCCTACCGCCTCGACGGCGAGCCGACCTATGCCCTCGAAGGCAGCATCTTCATGGCCGGCGCCACGCTGCAGTGGCTTCGCGACGAGCTCAAGCTGCTCGCCTCGGTGGCCGACAGCGCCCGCCTAGCGGCCAGCGTCGAGTCGACCCGGGGGGTCTATCTGGTGCCCGCCTTCACCGGCCTCGGCGCGCCCTACTGGGATCCGGAAGCGCGCGGCGCACTGATCGGCCTGACTCGCGACAGCGGCATCGCCGAGGTCGTGCGGGCGGCGCTCGAGGCGGTGTGCTACCAGACCCGCGACCTGATCGAGGCCATGGCCGCGGACGGCGCCGAGCGGCCCTCGAGCCTGCGCGTCGACGGCGGCATGGCGCGGAACGACTGGCTGTTGCAGTTCCTCGCCGACATCCTCGAGATAGCGGTGGAACGGCCCCAGGTGACCGAGACCACCGCCCTCGGCGCCGCCTATCTCGCCGGTCTCGAGACCGGGATCTACGGCTCGACGGCCGAGATCGTCCGCAACTGGCGCTGCGAGCGCCGTTTCACGCCGGCCATGGCGGCGGCCACCCGCGAGGGGCTTTACGCGGGCTGGCACGAGGCGGTGGCCCGGGTGCTGAGCCGCGACGGGGGCGCCGCTTGAGCGCCGTGGCGAGGCCCTCAGCCGGCCCGATCACGATCTCGCGAGAGCGCGGCTGGCGCGGCCGCGAACTGGCACCATGGGCCTCCGGACCCCATGTTATGGTGTCGACGAAGAATGGCTTCAGGTTTGACGCGGATCGCGCCGCTCCGGAGGGAGATTTAGAGGTGTTCAGGATTTCCAGCATTGGTGGCCTGAAAGGCCTCGCCGCCGCTCTGTCGCTGCTGGCGGGACTCGGCTTCGGTGCCGCTTTGGCGGCCGAGGATCAGACCTTCGATGACGCCCAGGTCGATACCATCGAGGGCATTATCAAGAGCTACCTACGCAACAATCCCGGGGTGATCATCGATGCCCTCCGGGCTTACGACCAGGAGCAAGAACGGCTTGCCACGGCGGCGATGCGCGAGCGCATGGCCGAGCGCCGCCAGGATCTCGAGCGCGACACCGGCGATTTCGTCGGCGGCAATCCCGACGGCGACATCAGCCTGATCGAGTTCTTCGACTACCGCTGTCCCTACTGCAAGCGCGTGGTGCCCCAGCTCGTCAAGCTGCGCCAATCGGACAAGAAGCTGCGCTTCGTCTACAAGGAGTTCCCCATCCTGGGCCCGGACTCGGTGGTCGCCTCGCGGGCCGCCATCGCCTCGCGGGCCCAGGGCAAGTACCAGGCCTTCCACGACGCCATGATGGCCTCGCGCGGCAAGCTCACCGAGGTCGCCGTATTGCAGATCGCCGCCGAGGTGGGGCTCGACGTGGAGCGTCTCTTGAAGGACATGAACGGGCCCGAGGTCGCCGACATCATCGCCCGCAACTACGCCCTCGCCCAGGCCCTCGGCATCACCGGCACGCCCAGCTTCGTGATCGGCGACAACCTGGTGCGGGGCGCCGTCAGCGGCGCCGAGCTCAAGAGCCGCATCGCCGAGGCACGCGACAACTGCGAAACCTGCTAGCCCGGTAGGCGAGCGGCCGGCCGCCCGGTCGCCCGTAAGCGAGCCCTGCGAGCCATTCCCGCCTCGCGAAGCCGGGCAATTGCGAAAGGACCGGGACGACCGCTCCCGGCCCATGTTACGATTACCACTCAGTCGCATCGCCGGGGCGAGCATCAGGGGCGCCCGCGGTCGCGAGCAAATGGGAGGCACGGTGATGGCTTGGCATATCAGCGGACGAAGCATGGAGTTCTGCAGCTGCAAGATGTTCTGCCCCTGTTGGCTGGGGCCGGATGGGGAACCCGACCAGGAATGGTGTTCCAGCACCTTCGTCTTCGAGATCCAGGAGGGCAGCTCCGATGGCGTCGATTTGGCCGGATCCCGTGTCGCCTTCTCGGCCCACTGGCCCGCCAACTTCTTCGCCGGCAACGGCACGGCGCGCCTCTACATCGGCGAGGCCGCCAGCAGCGATCAGCGTGGCGCGCTGGAGGACATCTTCGGCGGCAAGAAGGGGGGGCCCTTCGAGCCGCTGTGGGGTGCCGTGATCTCCAATTGGCTTCCCAGCGAGGCCACCACCATCGATGCCGATTGGGGCGAGAGCCCGAGCGTCACCGTGGGCAGCGTCGGCCAGGCACGGCTGACGCGCCTCAAGGACGACGCCGGACGCGCCACGAGCGTCGCCGGCGCCGCCGCCCAGGCCGCCTTCCAGTTCGACAGCATGGACCTGGCAAGCAGTAAGGGGAGCCACTGGTCCGACCCCGGCTTGCGAAGCTGGGAAGGCGACTCGGGCACCCTTCACGCCTTCGACTGGAGCGGTTGAGCAACCAGGCCGTCGGGCGCGGGCTGGGTTAGGGTCTCGGCCGCCCCCGCCCCCGCCTACCCGGCGTCGGGCTGGTTCTCGGGCGCGGCGTCGCGGAAGGCCTCGAGCGCGGTGCAGGCGGCGTCGATCGCCACCACCCTGGGCAGGGCCGAGAGGTCGCAGTCGAAACGCCGGGCGTTGTACACCTGGGGCACCAGGCAGACGTCGGCCAGCGTCGGGCGCTCGCCATGGCAGAAGGCGGCGCCCTCCTGGCCCGCCTCGAGCAGGGTCTCGATGGCGCCCAGGCCCTTGGCCACCCAGTGCCGGTACCAGGTCTTCGCGGCCTCGTCGTCGGCGCCCAACTCTCCCTTGAGATAGGTGAGGACCTTCAGGTTGTTGAGGGGGTGGACCTCGCAGGCGACGATCAGCGCCAGCTGGCGCACCCGGGCCCGGCCCACCGGGTCGGCGGGGAGCAACGGTGGTTCGGGCCGGGTCTCCTCGAGGTACTCGAGGATGGCGAGCGACTGGCCGATCACCGCCTCGCCGTCGACGAGCGTCGGCACCACGCCCTGCGGGTTGAGCTCGAGGTAGCTGGGATCGAACTGCTCACCGCGGCCCAAATGCACGAAGGCGCGCTCGGCCTCGAGGCCCTTCAAGTTGAGGGCGATGCGCACCCGATAGGCGGCCGACGAGCGGAAGAAATCATAGAGCTTCATGGCATTCGGGTTCCATTCGAGCTCGACGGTCGCGGCCACACCCGCGCGAACATCTCACAGTCCACCGCGTCGCCGGGCTCGAGCTCCCAAGAGCTCGAGCCACTTGGCTGCGAACAGGCCCCTCAGGCACACCGCCCCGTGGTCCCGATAAGCCGCGACCTCGTGGTCCGACACAGACTCCATCGCGTCCTCCTCCCGAGGCCAAACTTAGCCCGGGCCCCGGTACTTGGCCAGCCGCTGATCAATGGTGCCGAGCCCGTCGGCGATCAACAGCACGATGTAGGCGCGCCAGACCTGCTTCCGGGGCGCGGTTCGGTCGCGGATGATCGCTTCGAGCCGCTGACAATCCGACCGAAGGACGGTGATGGGGATCCTCGTGCGCAGACCGTGCGCTCGGCCCGCGCGCCTCACGCCGTATGGAGGCGGGCGTCGGCGGTGCGCCAGCCGACCTCGACTTCGGCCCCGGCGGCGAAGCGCTGGGCGGGCTCACTCTCCGAGATCCCCCGCACCATCACCTCGGCGCCGTTTGGCAGGCTCACCAGGTGCGAGGTGGTGAGCCCGAGGTAGACCGCCTCGACGTAGGTCGCCGGGATCGACTGGCTGCCGCCGGGGCGCTCGCCGCCGCGGGGCCTGAGCCGCAGCAGCTCGGAGCGGATCGAGACCGCGATCCGGTCGCCCTCGGCCACCGCCGCGCCGCCGTTGACCTCGATGCGGCCATAGCCCAGGTCGACCACCACCTGCTCGCCCGCCCGCCCGACCACGGCGCCCTCGAGCAAGTTGTTCTCGCCGATGAAGTCGGCGGTGAAACGCTTCACCGGCTGCTCGTAGACCTGGCGCGGCGAGCCCTGCTCGACGAGCTCGCCGTCGGCGATGATGGCGATGTGGTCGGCGATAGTCATCGCCTCTTCCTGGTTGTGGGTGACGTGGATGAAGGTGATGCCGACCCGCTCCTGGATGCGCTTGAGCTCCAGGCACATGTCCTTCCGGAGCTTGGCGTCGAGCGAGGCCAGGGGCTCGTCGAGGAGCAGAATGTCGCTCTCCAGCACCAGCGAGCGGGCGAGCTGCACGCGCTGTTGCTGGCCGCCCGAGAGCTCGTGCGGCATGCGCGCGCCCAAGCCCACCAGCCCCACGAGCTCCAGCATGCGCTCGACCTCGGCGCGGACGCGGTCCTTGGCGAGCTTGCGCAATTTCAGGCCGTAGGCCACGTTCTCGGTCACCGTCATGTGGGGGAAGAGGGCGTAGCTCTGGAACACCATCGAGGTCGGGCGCTCATTTGGCGCCAGGCCCGTGACGTCGACGCCGTGCAGCAGCACCCGGCCCGAGGTCGGGCGCACGAAGCCGCCGATGAGCCGAAGGAGCGTCGTCTTGCCACCGCCCGAGGGGCCGAGCAAGACGAAGTACTGGCCGCTCTCGATGCCGAACGAGACCGACTTCACGGCGGCCACGGGGCCGTAGTGCTTGGAGATCTCGACGACCTCGACGGCGGTCTCGTTGGCGGCGGCCATGGCGGAGGGCTGGTCCATCACGGGGCCGGCCTCAAGCGGCGGCGATGGGCTCGGCGCGCGCCCGCATTTCGCGCTCGAGGCGCTCGGACCGGGCCAGGGTAAAGACCAGGATCGAGCCGATCACGACCATCGAGACGATGCTCATGGTCCCGGCCATGGCGTAGGATTCCTCGGACATGCCGATGTTCAACATCTGCGCCACGAGCACGTTCGAGAAGGTGTCGAAGCCGCCTTTGAGGAGCGCCGTCCGGGTCGCCTCGTTGAACGACAGGATCGTCACGAAGGCGCAGGAGCTGAAGATGCCGACCCTGATCTGGGGGAACTCGACCTGCCAGAAGGCCTGCCAGGCGGTGGCGCCGCAGCCCCGCGCCGCCTCGGTCTGCTGCACCCGGTAGCGCGCCATGGTGATGAGGATGACGATGAAGGCGTAGGGCACGGTGTAGAGGATCTGGCCGATCAGCGCGGTCAGGAAGCCGAGCTCGAACCAGGCGTCGAACCAATCCACCCCGAGCGCCCCGCCGAGCGACGTGAAGGCCGCGTTCAGGTGCTTGAAGTAGACCAGCAGGCTCGAGGCCAGGATGTCGGCGGGAATGAACAGCGGCATCAGCATCAGGGTCACGAACAGGAGCTTGCGCCGGGTCCGTTTGTAGTACTTGGCCGCGATCAGCCCCATGGGCACGGCGGTGGCGACCGCCCCCAGGGCGAGGTAAGCGGTCCACTTCAGCGACGCCACCAGCATCGTGTCGCCGAGCACCACCCGGTACCAGTCGAAGGTGAACTCGTAGATGCGGGCGCCAAAGCCAAACTCGTTGAACGAGATGTAGATGATGTAGAACACCGGCGCCAACAGCGCCCCCACCACCGCCAGCAAATAGGCCCACTTGCCGCGGTAGGCCCAGACGCTCGAGTAGTCGTCCATCATCGCGGGTCAGCTTATCGGCTCGAGGACCTTGGTCAGGTCGAAGAGACGATGACCGATGTAGAGCAGCACCGTGAGCGTCAGGATCATGATGGCGCTGATCGCCATGGCCAGGGGGAAGTCGAGCGCGGTGATCGCCTGATTGACGATCAGCCCGGCGTTGACGGCGCCGGGGCCGCCCAGGATGGTGGGCACCAACGCCACGCCTAAGCCGTTGACGAAGATGAAGACGCTGCCGGCGAAGATCCCCGGCGCGGCCAGCGGAATGATCACGTCCTTGAAGGTCCTGACGGTACGGGCGCCGAGATCGTCGCAAACCTCGAAGACGTAGGTCTCCACCGCCTCCATGGCGAGGAAGCCGGCGAACACCATGAAGGGGAGGAACGAGAGCACGTCGCCGATGACCACGCCCACGGGGGAGAACAGGATCACCGTGATCGGCTCCGAGATGACCCCCAGCTCCATCAGGAAGTTGTTGATGAGGCCGTAGCGCCCCAGCACCGGGCGCATGGCGAAGACCCGCACCAGCTCGGAGATCATGAAGGGCAGGATGAACAAGAGGATGACCCGGTGCTGGGCCGCCACCGGCACGCGGCGGCGCACGAACACGGCGATGGGAAAGCCGATGACGAACGAGATCACCACCGCCCAGGCCGAGTGGATCATCGAGAAGAGATAGTTCTCGGCCCGCGCCGAGGTGAAGAAGCTCTCGTAGGCGAAGAGCGTGAAACCCGGTTCCATCCAGAACGTGGTGCGCTCGAAGAAGCTCCACACCAGGGTCAGGGAAACCGGAATGGCGAGGAAGAGGACCATGAAGACGAAGGGGATGTAGAAGACGTACTTCTGCACCCCCTGTTCGCCGAACAAGACACGGCGCCAGAGCGGGGGGGCCGGGGCGACCCAGCGGCCCCCCTCCGGCGCGGGCGAATTGGCAAGCGCGCCCGCGGTCATACGAAGCTCAAGCCGCCTGAAGCCGGCTCCACCAGTCCTGATAGGCCCGCATGTGGGTCGGGAAGACGTTCTGCCAGGCGTTGCCCTTGACCGCGTAACGAGCGTTCTTGTTGTCGAGGATGCCGATCACCCGCTTCTGGGCCGCGGCGTCGAAGTCATCGGGATTGGCTTTGATGTACTCGGCGACGCCGGTCATCTGCGGCCCGAAGCCGAGGCCCGCCAGGGTGCGGGCGCCGAACCACGGCGAGAGATAGACGTTGGCGAGCTTGTAATAAAGGGCGTCCATGCCGCGCTCGCGGCCGCCCCTCGACAGCATGATGACGTTGTTCCAGGACTGGTGGCCCTCCTTCATGGTGCCGTAGCGGATGTCCGCCTTGTCGCCGGTCTTCTTGTTGGCGACGATCTGCACCGGCTCCCAGCACGAGGACATCAGCACCTCGCCCGAGGTCAGGATGCCGACGCCGTTCTGGAAGCCGTCCCAGAAGGTGCGGAACTGACCCTTCTTCTTGTAGTCGATGAGGAACTGGCACACCGCCTTGACCTCGTCGGGCTTCATGTCGGCGGCGTCGGCGATCTCGATCTTGCCGCTTTCCTTGAGGTAGATCGCCATGTTGGTGAGCGTCGGCCCGAAGTCGTTCTGAAGCGCCACCCGGCCCTTGAACTGGGAATCGAACATCACCCCCCAACTGTCGGGGTGGAAGCCCAGCGCCTTGTAGTCGTAGGCCATCGAATCGGCGTTCGAGATCATCGGCGTGGCGTAGACCTTGCCCTCGTAGCGGATGGTATCGGCGGCCGACCCGCCCTCGCGATAGGTCGGCAGGATGTTCTTCCAGTTGGGGATCTTGCTGGTGTCGAGGGGCACGATCGTCTTCTGCGAGGCGAGCGCGTCCTCCATGCCGCCGCCGTTGTCGGTGAGGGCGTCGAAGAGCTTGTTGCCGTCGCCCACCACCATCTTCTGAATGGCCTCGTCGGCGCGGGCGCTCTTGGTGGTGTAGGCGATCTTGATACCGCTTTGGGCCTCCATGGCGCTCCAATCCTTGGCCGCCACCTTGTGGATCGGGTTGGCCCAGATTCTCAGGGCATCGCCTTCCGCCGCCGAGACCGCGGGGATGCGCCCGGCCGCCGCCGCCGCGGCGACGCCGGCCATGCTCCCCAAGAGCGCGCGACGAGTGAATTCCATCTGGTTCATTACTTCCTCCCAAGTCGAGAACCGGTCGGCAATCGCGATTGCCGCATCCAACGAGCAACGCGACCTGACCTCCATAAGTCTCGGCGCTGTCTATAGCACATCGCCGACCCGAATCTCCACGCTCTAAGGCGGCGCTCGCGCTCTTGGTCAGCGTCCCTCGAAGTGCGGCTTGCGCTTTTCGTTGAAGGCGCGCACGCCCTCGAGCCGGTCCTCGGTGCCAACCATGCGGTTGTAGGCCTGGATCTCGTAGCTGAGCCCGGTGCGCAGGTCGGCCTGCAGCCCGTAGTGCATCGCCGCCTTGGCCTGGCGCACCGAGATCGGCGCGTTGGCGGCGATGGCGCGCGCCGCCTCGAGCGCCTCCGGCATCAGCTCGTCGGGCTCGCAGACCCGGTTGGTCATGCCCCAGGCGGCGCTTTCCTCGGCCGAGAAGACGGCGGCGCCGAGAATAAGCTCCTTGGCCCGCCGCTCGCCCACCGCGCGAGGCAGGGTCTGGGTGCCGCCGGCGCCCGGCATGATGCCGAGGCTGACCTCGGTGAGGGCGAAGCGGGCGCCGCGCGCGGCATAGATGAAGTCGCAGGCCAGCGCTATCTCCAAGCCGCCCCCGAAGGCGGCGCCGTTGACCGCGGCCACCACCGGCACCGCGCACTCCATTATGGCGTAGACCGCGTCCTCGAAGATGGCGTGCTGGGCGCGCCACTCCTCGTCGCTCATGCCCTGGCGCTCCTTGAGGTCGCCGCCGGCGCAGAAGGCCTTGTCGCCGGCGCCGGTGAGGACGATGCAGCGCCACGCGCCGGGCTCGAACACCAGGGGCCGGAACAGCGCCCGCAGGTCGCGACCCATCTGGGTGTTCATGGCGTTGCGCACCTCGGGCCGGTCGAGGGTGACCAGCAGGAGGTGGGGCTCGACCTGCTCGGTCTTGAGGGTCTGGTATGTCGGGGCCATCGGCTCGGGCATCGTCCGTTCGTCCATTGGCTCGGTACGTGCCTTGATCGAGCCGAGGGTATCCCGGCGGGGGCAGGCCCGCCACCCCTTCGGGCCGAGGGTCGGGCCGATAAGGGGTCGACCGGCTGGCGTCGTTCGCGCATGCTTGGCAACGGTTGTGGCGAACACAGCCAATTTGCCGGGGCGCCAGCGCCGATGCCGACACTGACCGAAGGTCTGGCCGAGATCCTGGCGCGCCCGGTCGGCGAGAGCGAACGCGCCCGGGCCGTGCGCCACCTCCTCGACTGGCTCGGCTGCGTGCTCTTGGGCGCCACCGCCGAGCCGGGCCGGGCCCTGACGGCTTACGCAAAGACCGCGCCGGACGGCCCTTGCCTGGCCATCGCCGCCGGCACCCGCGACGCCGCCACCGCGGCGCTGGTCAACGGCGGGCTCGGCAACATCTTCGAGATGGACGACGTGCACCGGATGTCGATCCTGCACCCGGGCGACACCACCCTGCCGGCGGCGCTGGCGGTGGCGCAGCGCGAGGCAAGCGACGGCGCGGCGCTGCTCGACGCCGTGGTGCGGGGCTACGAGGCCGCGATCCGGGTCGGCTCGGCGGTCGGCACCGACCACTACCGCTACTGGTACAACACCTCGACCTGCGGCACCTTCGGCGCCGCCGCGGCCGCCGCCTCGCTGCTGGGGCTCGACCGCGGGCAGACCGTGGACGCCCTCGGCCAGGCCGGCATGCTGGCCGCCGGCCTGTGGCAGTGCCGCATCGAGCCCACCTTCTCCAAGCAGCTCGCCGCCGCCCGCGCCGCTCAGTCGGGCCTGCTCGCCGCCGACCTCGCCCGCATCGGCTTTCCCGGGGCGCGCCGGATCCTCGAGGGCTCACACGGCCTCTTCGCCGCCACCAGCGGCAATGCGCGGCCCGAGGCGGTGGCCGGCGAGGCGCAAGGCCCGTGGAAAATCTGGGAGACCAGCTTCAAGCCCTGGGCCGCCTGCCGCCACGCCCATCCGGCGATCGAGGCGGCCTTGCAGCTCAGGGGCGACATCGACGCCGAGGCCGTGACCAAGGCCCACTTGGTAACCTATGGCGAGGCCGTGGCGTTCTGCGACAAGCCCGAGCCCGAGACCTCGCTCGAGGCGCGCTTCAGCCTCCAGCACTGCGTCGCCGTGGCCCTGCTTCATGGCGCGCCCGAGCTCGAGCACTTCGAGGCGCCGGCCATCGCCGACGCCGCGACCGAGGCGTTAAGGCGAAAGGTCAGCGTGGCCGCGGACCCGGAGCTCTCGGCGGCCTATCCGGGCCGCCTGGGGGCCCGCCTCACGCTCTCGCTCAGGCGCGGTGAGCGCCGCCGGGCCGAGGTCCGGACCGCCAAGGGCGACCCCGAGAACCCGATGTCGGAGGCCGAGCTCGAGGCCAAGGCGCGACGCCTGATGGCGGCCGCCGGCCTCGCGCCGGAGGCGGCGGACGAGATCGTCGCGGCCGCTCACGCCCTGCTCGAGGGCGGCACCGTCGCGGCGCTCGGCGCGGCCCTGGCGCGGGCCACGCCGGCGGCCCGCGCCGCCGAGTAGCCCCCACCGCCGGGCCGGCAGACGCGGGTGCCCCGCTTCTCGGCCAACATCGCGATGCTGTTCCGCGAGCGGCCCTTCCTCAAGCGCCTGGGCGCCGCGCGCGCCGCCGGTTTCGAGGCGGTGGAGATGCCCTTCCCCTACGAAGCCCCGCTCGACGACCTGGAACGGGCCCGCGAGGCGGCCGGGGTCGAGATCGTCGAGTTCAACATTCCCGCCGGCGACGTGCTCGAGGGAGGTTACGGTTACGCCGCCGTGCCGGGACGCGAGGCGCGCTTCTGCGAGGCGGTCGAGGAGGGCCGCGCGTGGGCGCTCCGCCTCGGCTGCCGCCGGCTCAACGTGCTCGCCGGGCACCAGGCGCCGTGGCTGGAGCGGGGCCCGGCCCTCGAGGCGCTGGCCCAGAGCCTCGGTTACGCTGCCGAGCGCCTGGCCGGCGACGGCATCACGGTGCTGCTGGAGGCGGTCAACCGGCGCGAGCGGCCAAACTATCTGATCGCCACTACCGACGAAGCGCTCGAGGCCATGGCGCTGGCCGGGCACGACAACATCCGCCTCGAGCACGACCTCTATCACCTGCAGATCATGGAGGGCGACCTGACCCGCCGCCTCGAGCGGGTGTGCGACCGTATCGGCCACATCCAGTTCGCCGACAGCCCCGGCCGTCACCAGCCGGGCAGCGGCGAAATCAACTACGACCACATCTTCGCGGTCATCGACCGCCTCGACTACGACGGCTGGTGCGGGGCCGAGTACATCCCCTCCACGCCACGCACCGAGGACAGCCTGGCCTGGTTCGAGCCCTACCGGCGCTAGGATGTGGAGTCATAAAACCCTGGTTTTGATTTGTGTCCCCAATGTCCGCAATCAGCCGCAAAGCCGACCTATGGGCGACATTGAAGTCCCAGTCTGGTCGATCGACCAGATGGGAAACCTAATCGAGTTCCTCGGAGTTTGTCGCAGGGCTATCATGGCCTGCGTTTAGGGGCATCCGGGAAAGCTCCGTTCAGACGCTTGCCGCCGGCACGAAAATGAGAAGATCGCCGTCCCGCTCAACCAATCATTCCACGGCGCCGGTTCATCGTTTGCGGCAGGTCCTCGGTGTCGCGACAGCAGATTCAACTCTCGTTCGCCGCTGGCGATCCCCGATCCGCTGGAGCCTCGGACAATGGTCCCTGGTCATCCTCCTGGGTGGCCTGGCATGGAGATTCACGCGCTACATACTGGTCTTTCCTTTGTGGGGGGATGAGGCCTTTTTGGCCATCAACTTCTTCGACCGCGATCTCGCGGGCCTGTTCGGGGAGTTGGAGTTCGGGATGGTCGCCCCCTTCGGGTTCCTGGCGTCGGTGCTGGGTGTGACGGAGTTGCTCGGCCGCTCGGAGTGGGCCTTGCGCCTGTTGCCGTGGCTTTCCGGAATTGCCGCGCTGTGCGTCTTCTGGCGGCTGAGCCGCAAGCTCTTGGGACGGCACGCGGCGTTGACCGCTTTCGCCATTTTTGCCGCATCTTACTATCCGGTTCGGCACGCCGCCGAGGTCAAGCCCTACAGCTTCGATCTCCTCTTCTCGTTATTGATCCTATGGACGGTCTGGAGCGTACTGCGGGCGCCGCGTCCAGGCCGGCTGTGGTTTTGGCTGGGCGGCCTGAGCGCCGCCGCGGTGTGGTTCTCCTATCCTGTCGCGTTCGCCGCCGGCGGCGCGTATCTCGTCCTGGGGTGGCGCGTGGTGCGTGAGCGACGACGCCGAGAGATTATGGCGTGGCTGATCTGTGGCGCATGCCTGGCCGCAAGTTTCGCCGTGATGTACGCGCTCACGGGCAGCAAACAGCAGTGGTCCAGCGATGCGGTGCTCTCCTCGGGGGCATGGGCCGATCATTTTCCGCCCCTGGCCGAGCCCTGGCGGATACCGCTGTGGCTTATTGCCGAGCACACCGGAAGAATGTTCGCCTATCCCAACGGCGGACCACGATTCGGCAGCACCCTCACGACCGTTGCGGTCGTCATAGGTGGGGTCGCCCTTTGGCGCTGGGGACGCAAGGAGCTTGTGCTTTTATTGTTGTCGGCGCTGCCGTTCATGTTCATTGCCGCGGCGCTCTACAAGTATCCTTACGGGGGCTCGGCGCGGACCACGCAAATCCTCGCCGGTCCGGTCAGCCTGCTCGCGGGCGCGGGCGTGGTCGCCGTCATGCGGGGTATGTTGCCGCCGCGACTCGCCGTCACCGGCGTTCGTGTCATGGCGGGCGCAATGCTCGTCCTCATTGCCGGGTCGCTGATCGGGGACATGGTGAAGCCCTACAAGACCATTGACGACGTTCGCAACCGGGAAATGGTCGAATGGCTGGCGGCGCGGACCGGCGCGGCAGATCGCTGGGTTGTTTTTGGAACCTTTCGCCGCAGCCCTCATGGCCCCGACATGACGTCCTGGGGCGGCGAAGCGGCGAGGATGGCCTACTACTTGCGTCTCAAGGCCACCGTTCCTTTGCTCTGGGCCCCGGATCCGGCGCGCCCGGACATCGAGAGTCGGGGGCGCACTTGGGTGATCGTCTTTCGTTCCAAACGCCAGGCGTTCCCCGAGCAGCAGTGGAAGGCCTACCGGCAAGCCCTCACTGGGCGTTTCGGAGCGCCCGAGCGACATAGCTTCGCGCTTGGGGGCGTTATTCCCCGCGCCGAGGTGTTGGGATTCGGCTCCTGACCGCCGCGGCCAGCGCTTGCCGGCTTGTGTAATTTGAGGCCTCGTGCGGTCGCTTCGCTTCAGACTTGCGACGGGAGATTAGATTTCCGGGGCAACATCGCGGGTGTCCATCGAACGGACGGGTTCGAACCAGAAGAACAACCTGCAGCCACCGTTATGGTTTCCCGATGGCAGCTCTTGACGCTGTGGATGGCGCGCGACACCGGCATCGCGATGGGCCGCATCGCGGTGGCGGATGCCGAGCGCGGTGAGTCTCCTTATGGCTGAGAGCCATAGTTGGGAGGACTACTCGTGTAGGTCCGCTTAGCGCCGGAAGCGGACATGGGCGAGGCGTTTTCCAGAGCCGTTGACAACTCAGACTATGGCTACACGCCCTAGCCCGCGCCGGCGGCGGCATCGCAACAGCCCGCCGAGCCCGACCAGGGCCAGGCATCGAACCCCCGCCACGGGTATTTTCTTGTTCGGTTGATCGGCTTAGAGTGCTCACGCATTCGTGATTGTGAGCTTCGGGGGTTTCAGACCAAGCTCCGATCCGGTCGGCGGCGCGGGCGGCTATCGGCTTGCCGCGTGGCCCCAAGCAACAAAAAAACGGGGAGGATAGCGATGACCAAGACACTCGATTCCCTGACCGTGCCCGAACGGGCGCGGCTCGAGACGGAGCTTCGCGAGGCTCACGACTTCGATCCCAGGGACCCCTTGCTGGGCCTGAGCCGCGACCAGCTCGGCGGGCCCAACTTAAACCGCCGCACGGTGCTGCGCCTGATGGCCGCGGCCGGGACGCTGACGGCCTGGCACCTGATACCGGGCGCCGGAGTGGGCACCGCGCGCGCCGCCGGCGGCGGGCATCTCTCCGCCGGCTGGGCCGGGGTCGGCGAGTTCCGCACCCTGGACCCGGCGCAGATCAACCAGGTGCTGCTGTTCCAGATCTCGTCCAACGTGCTGAGCGGCCTCACCCACATCGATTCCCAGCTCGTCGCGCAGGGCGACCTGGCGCAGGACTGGTCGGTCTCGGACGACGGCAAGGAGTACACCTTCAACCTGCGCGAGGGCGTCACCTTCCACAACGGCGATGCCTTCACCGCCGACGACGTGCTGTTCACCTACAACCGCTCCAAGGACCCGGAGATTTCGATCCACTCGAGGGTCATCTCCAACGTCGTCGATGTCGTCAAGGTCGACGCCCACACCGTCAAGTTCGTGCTCAAGGCGCCCCAGGCCTCGTTCCTGGTCAAGACCATGGAGCGCGCCAGCGGCCGCGCCATGACCATCGTCTCACGAAGCGGATTGGAGAAGCTCGGCGGCCCCCAGTACGGACTGACGCCGGTCGGCACCGGGCCGTTCCGGGTCGCCTCGCACACCCTCGGCCAGTCGATCGTGCTCGAGCGCTTCGAGGGCTACTACGACCCCGAACGCCCCAAGCTCGACAAGGTCACGATCATCCCGATCATCGACGCCGAGCCCCTGGCGGCGGCCATCGAGGCCGGCGACATTCAGATCATCGGCGGCAATCCGGTGGCGCCCGAGCTGGTCGACCGCTTCGAGGCCAACGCGGACCTCGACGTCAATATCGTCGCCGGGCCGGGCTTCCAAAGCGTGTGGATGAACCCTTGGCGCGAGCCCTTCGTGGTCAAGGACTTCAACAAGCCGCTGGCCGAGCTGATGGGGGAGAAGGGCTTCAAGGTCCGTCTCGCCATCGCCAAGGCCATGGACCGCGATCGCTACATCGAGAAGGCCCAGTTCGGCCGCGCCGTGCCCGGCTACGGCAGCATCAATCCGGCCATGGGGTTCTACTTCGACGACTCGTTGGGCGAGAGCAGCAACCAGCGCTTCGATCTCGACGAGGCCAGGCGCCTGCTGGCCGAGGGCGGCTATCCGGGCGGCGAGGGCTTCCCCAAGGTCACCATCCTGCATACGCCGTCGGCGCGCCGCGAGGTCCAGGTGATCAAGGACATCCTCAAGCGTAACCTCAACATCGACATCGAGCTCGACACCAAGGACTTCCCGGTGCTGATCGATCGCTTCGACAAGATGGATTGGGACCTGTTGCGGATCGGCAGCGGCGGCGACTACGATCCCGACGACGGCCTGGTGGACTGGTTGCAGACCGCGTCCAAGTTCAACGGCCGCAAGCGCGACAAGGCCAAGATGCCGTTCGGCTTCTTCTCCGACGCCGAGGTCGACCGCCTGATCGACTTGCAAAGGCTTCAGGCCGACCCGGCGGCGCGCAAGGCGATGGTCCAGAAGGCCAACCGCATCACCTCGGACAAGGTGGCCTGCGTCTTCATCTACCACCCCATGGATATCCTGATCCGCCACAAGAGCGTCAACTTCCCGGCGGTGAGTCGGATTCCGGGACTGATGGACCTCGATCGGGTGACGATATCGTAAGCGCGCGCGGGCGCGTATGATCGACGAGGCGGGCGGCCGCTTGGCGGTGGCCGCCCGCGCTCGCTTCAAGACGCGGATTGGCTCGCCCTAGCGATGGGCCGATATATCTTCAGACGCAGCCTCGGCGCGGTGCTCGTGATGTGGGCGGTCGCCACCCTGGTCTTCTTCATGCTCAGGGTGATACCGGGCGACCCCCTGGCGGCGATGCTGTTCGACGTCGGCGACCCCGAGGCGGCCGAGGCACTGAGGGCCAAGTTCGGGCTCGACCAGCCGGTCTACGTTCAATACGTCAAGTGGTTCGGCCACCTCCTCGCCGGCGACATGGGCAACTCGATCTACGGCAGCCACCTCGAGGTGGCGCGGATCGTCGGCGAGGCCTTCCCGCGCACCTTCACGCTGGCGGCGATCTCGTTCCTGCTGGCGCTCATCATCGCCGTTCCGGCGGGGCTGATATCGGCCCTGGCCAAGAACACGGCCCTGGACCACGCGGTCACGGTGGTCGCCTTCCTGGGCCTCAGCATGCCCGACTTCTGGCTCGCGATATTGCTCATCATCGTCTTCGCCGCCAATCTCCACTGGCTTCCGGCGATCGGCTACGTGCCCCTCTCGGACGGGCTGTGGCCCTGGTTCTCCCACCTCATCCTGCCCTCGATCGCCATCGGTACCCCGTTCGCCGCCATCATCGCGCGCATGATCCGCTCCGCGATGCTCGAGGTCCTGAAGGCCGACTACATCCAGGTGGCGCGCTCGAAGGGGCTTTACGAGCGGCGCCTGATCCTGGTCCACGCCCTCCCCAACGCCCTGATCCCGGTGATCACGGTGATGGGGATCGCGCTCGCCCTGTTGATGGCCGGGACCGTGGTGGTCGAGAACGTGTTCGCCATCAAGGGCTTGGGGCGGGTGCTGATCCAGGGCATCCTGAACCGCGACTATCCGGTGGTTCAGGGCGCCATCCTGGTGGTCTCGGCTATCTTCGTGGTCTCGAACCTGGTGGTCGACGTGCTCTACGGCGTCATCGACCCCCGCATCCGCTACGACTGATGGAACCGGCGATCGGCATCGATCTCGCCGCGGCGATCGAGGCCGAAGAGGCGCTCGGCGCGCCGCGCCGCTGGGCCTGGTTGCGCTACCTGGCGCGCGACAAGATGGCGCTGGTGGGCCTCGTCGTGCTCAGCGTGCTCACCCTGGCCGCGGTGCTGGCGCCGCTGATCGCGCCCTTCGATCCCAACGCCATGGACTTCGAGATGATCGAGGAGCCGTCGTGGAGCCACCCGCTGGGCACCGACGACCTGGGGCGGGACTTGCTCAGCCGCCTCATTTACGGCGCCCAGGTATCGCTCTTCGTCGGCGTCTCGACGGTGTTGATCTCGCTCATCGCCGGGGTCGGCCTGGGCATCTCCGCCGGCTACCTGGGCGGCTGGCTCGACACCGTCATCATGCGCTACATCGACCTGCAATGGGCCTTCCCCAACTTCATCATCGCGGTCTATCTGGTGGCGGTGGTGGGCACCGGGCTCTCCAACGTGATCATCGCCATCGCGCTCGCCTTCGTCGACGACTTCGCGCGCATCGCCCGCGGCATGGTGCTGACCATCAAGGAGGAGCAGTACATCGCCGCGGCGCGCACCATCGGCGTCTCGAAGGCCCGCATCATGTGGCGCCACATCCTGCCCAACGCTTCCGCCCCGATCATCGTTCAGGCCACCGTCAGCGTCTCTTACGCCATCCTCGCCGAGGCCGGACTCTCGTTCCTGGGACTGGGCGTCGAGGCCTCGACCCCGACCTGGGGCCTGATCCTGGCCGAGTCCCGGAGCTTCATCTCCCGCGCCTGGTGGCTGGGCGTCTTCCCCGGGCTCTTCATCATGATTACGGTGTTGAGCATCAACTTCGTGGGCGACGCGCTGCGCGACTTGCTGGACGTCCGGGAGACCGAGGATCTGGGGCGCACCGAGCCGCCGGCCGGGCCGCGTCCGACAGCGAGCGGAGGTTAGAGAATGACTTGGTCGATCATCGCCCGTGACCCGGAGACGGGCCTCTTCGGTATCGCCATCGCCAGCCGCTTCTTCGCCGTCGGCGCCGTCTGCCCCTGGACCGAGGGCGGCGTCGGCGCGGTCTCGACCCAGGCCCTCGTCAACCCCGCCCTGGGGCCTCGCGGGCTGGCGCTCCTGCGCGAAGGCCACGGGGCCGCGGCGGCGCGCGAAATGTTGATGAACGCCGACCAGGGCCGGGCCGCGCGACAGCTCCACATCATCGACGCGAGCGGCGCGAGCGCCGCCTTCAGCGGCTCCGAATGCATTGCGTGGGCGGGACACCGCGCCGCGGACGCGGTCTCGGTCGCCGGCAACATGCTGGCCGGCGCGGCGGTGATCGACGAGACCCTCGCCGCCTACCGCGCCAACTTGGAAGCCCCCTTCGTCGAGCGCCTGCTGGCGGCGATGGAGGGCGGCGAGGCCGCCGGCGGCGACAAGCGCGGCAAGCAGTCGGCGGCGCTCGTGGTCCAGGGCCCGGAGCCCTATACCCGCCTCGACCTCCGCGTCGACGACCACGCCGATCCGCTGCCCGAGCTGAGGCGCCTTTATGGCGTCGCCCGCGAGCGCTTCATCCCCTTCAGCCGCGCCTTTCCCAGGCCCGAGCGGCCCTATGGCCTCACCGACCGCGACTACATCGAGAAGATCATCGAGCGCGACGCCGGCAAGCCGCTGGAATGGGCCGGGCCGCTCCCCGAGGCCGAGACTTGAGGAGCTGGGCCGGCGGAGCAACGCCTGAGCCATGACCGAGACCTTCACCACCCGCCCCGAGATCCTCGGCACCTTCGGTGTCGTCACCAGCACCCACTGGCTGGGCTCGGCGGTCGGCATGAGCATGCTCGAGCATGGCGGCAACGCCTTCGACGCCGCGGTCGCCACCGGCTTCGTGCTGCAGATCGTCGAACCGCACCTCAACGGGCCCGGCGGCGAGGTGCCGATCCTGCTGTGGCGCGCCGGCGACCAAGAGCCCCAGGTGCTCTGTGGCCAGGGCGTCGCCCCCGCCGCCGCCACCCTCGAGCGCTTCGCCGAGCTCGGTCTCGAGATGGTGCCGGGCACCGGGCTGCTGCCGGCGGTGGTTCCCGGGGCCTTCGACGCCTGGATGCTGCTGTTGAGGGATTACGGCACCCTCACCCTCCGCGAGGTGCTGTCGCCGGCGATCGGCTACGCCGAGCAGGGCTTCCCGCTGGTCGCCCGCGTCGTCGCCTCGATCGTGCCGGCGGCCGAGTTCTTTCTCGCCGAGTGGCCGAGCTCGGCCGCGGTCTGGCTGCCCGGCGGCGAGCCGCCGAGGCCTGGGAAGCTGTTCACTTCTCCGGGCATCGCCGCCACCTATCGCCGCATCCTCGCCGAGGCCGAGGCGGCGGGGCCTGAGCGCACGGCGCAGATCGAGGCGGCGCGCGCGGCCTTCTACCGGGGCTTCGTGGCCGAGGCCATCGATCGCTTTTACAGCGACTTCGAGGCCATGGACACATCGGGGCGCCGGCACCAAGGGCTGTTGCGCGGCGACGACCTGGCCGGCTGGGCGGCGAGCTACGAGGCGCCGGTGCATTACGACTACGCCGGCCACCGGGTCTACAAGACCGGCCCCTGGGGCCAGGGCCCGGTGTTCCTGCAACAGCTCGCGCTCTTGAAAGGGTTCGATGTCGAGGCGATGGACCCCACGGGGCCTGAGTTCGTCCACACCGTGGTCGAATGCGCCAAGCTGGCGCTGGCCGACCGCGAGATCTTCTACGGCGACCCGGCGTTCGCCGAGGTGCCGCTCGAGACCCTGCTTTCGGACCGATACAACGACCAGCGGCGGCGCCTGATCGGGGATCAGAGCTCGGGCGAGCTGCGCCCCGGCGCGCTCGGCGACCACGAGCGTCGCCTCGGCGCCCTTATCGCGAACGCCGGCCGCGAGGCGCCGGCAGGCTACGGCACCGGCGAGCCCACCTTCGCCGACCTGCCCGAGGTCGAGGGCGACACCGTGCACCTCGACGTCGTCGACCGCCACGGCAACATGGTTTCGGCGACGCCCAGCGGCGGCTGGCTGCAGAGCGCGCCGGTGGTGCCGGAGCTCGGCTTCTGCCTCACCACCCGGGGACAGATGTTCTGGCTCGCCGACGAGCTGCCCTCGGTGCTGGCGCCCGGCAAGCGGCCCCGCACCACGCTCTCGCCGACGCTGGTGGGCAAGGACGGGCGCGCGCGCCTCGCCTTGGGCACGCCGGGCGGCGACCAGCAGGACCAGTGGACGGTTTCGGTGTTGCTGCGCCACCTCCATCACGGCATGAACCTGCAGGCGGCGATCGACAGCCCGCTGTTCCACACCAGGCACGCGCCGACCTCGTTCTACCCGCGCGAGATGGGGCCTGGCGTGCTGTTGATGGAAGAGCGCTTCGCGGAGGAAACGCGGCGCGCCCTCAGCGCCCGGGGACACGAGATCGAGGTCCCGGGGCCGTGGGCGCTGGGCCGGATTTGCGCCGCCGGCGTCTCCGATGGCCTGTTGAAGGCCGCGGCGACGCCGCGCTACATGCAGGGCTACGCCGTCGGCCGCTGAGCCGGCCGCGGCACCACCGGCGCCGTTAGCTGTGCCCGACGCGCGAGTCGAGCCACCTCCTCGATATCTGGCGCTGGCACGCACCGCAGCCTTGATCGAAATCATTTCGTTCTCGACAGCCGTTGAGTATTGGCCCGATCATGGATTCGATCTTTTCTCCAAATTTCACCGGTAAAGCTCTACGCACACCGCCAATGCGATTATGCTGTCTGCCCTGTTAACGCCTACGGCGCGCCATGACGCTTGAACAAGCTTGGCCTTCGAGCGGGATGCGTCCCGCAAGACATTTAGCGCAGACTCACACCCTGCGTCCCGATTGCCGGGCCTGCAAGGCGGGGCGCCTGTCGCTCTGCTCCAAGGTCGACGATCAGGGCCTCAAGCGATTGCAGGCGATGTCCCGGACGGCGCTATTCCTCAAGGACAGCTTCCTCTGCCGACAGGACGAGGAAATGGACGATGTCTTCGTCATCACCGACGGGATGGTCAAGCTCTACCATCTGCTCCCCGACGGGCGGCGGCAAATAACCGGGTTCCTGGGGCCCGGCGACCTGCTCGGGGGCCTCAAACGGGGCGCCCCGATTCACTGCACCGCCGAGGCCATCAGCGACGTCACCACCTGTGCCTTCGATCGCGTCTCTTTTCTCAAATCCTTGCGCGATTGGCCGGAGCTCGCCTTCGAGATGCTGATCAAAGCCACCGATGAGATCGAGGCCCAGCACGATCACATCATCCTGCTCGGCCGCAAACGCCCACAGGAGCGCCTGGCCACTTTCCTCTTGGTGCTGCAGCACCGATTCCACGCCGGCAACGGCGACGGCACGGAAGTGCACATTCCGATGCAACGCGCCGACATCGCCGACTACCTGGGGCTCACCGTGGAAACGGTCAGCCGGACCTTCACCCGCTTCAAGACCCTCGGCTTCATCGAAATGCTCGATGCCCACCTGGTGGTGCTGAGCAACCTCGCCGCCCTCTACGACCTCTCCGGGTTCACCGAACTGCCGGTACGGAGCGTCGCCATCGGGCTCTAGCGATCCGCCCCTGCCCGGGCCTGGGCGGCGGAGACACGGGCCTCGAATGACCGAAATGCCAGCCCGGTCGATGGCCTAATTGATGCGGACACCGTAATTCGATTCCTTGTTGATCTGGATCAATCATTCCCGGGCCGATCCGTGGCAAAAGAAGGCCCCTCGACGAGACCGGGGCGCGACCTTCGCCGTGGTCGCCAGGGCAATAAAAGTCCAGACCCGATTCAGGACGAGGTTCGAATGCCCGCCCGAATGCACCGCTTCGCCAATCCGCGCCAGTTCACGCGCCTCGCCCAGGTCGTGCTGCCGTGGAGCGCCGGCCTCACCGTGGTCTTGCTCGCGGTGGGCCTTTACCTGAGCCTTTTCGTGGCGCCCACCGACTACCGCCAGAGCGAGGCCGCCCGCATCATGTTCGTGCACGTGCCGTCGG
>CBDUZE010000012.1:0-104132 GCA_965371625.1 uncultured Alphaproteobacteria bacterium | reverse complement strand
GGGCGATGTCGTCGCCGCCGGTGCGCATGTTGGCCGTGCCCCAGGCCGAGAGCGCCAGCGTCCGCGGCCAGGCGCCGTGCTCCTGGCGGTGGCGCTCGACCAGCAGCGCCGCCGACTTCCAGCCCAGCGTCCAGGCCGCCGGCGTCGGCACGGTGCGGGTGTCGATCGAGTAGAAGTTGCGCCCGGTGGGAAGCACCTCGGGCCGGCCGCGGGTCGGCGCCCCGCTCGGCCCCGGCGCCACGAAGCGGCCGTCGAGCCCGGCCAGGGCGCCGGCGATCTCGGCGCCGCCGCTCGACTCCACGGCGGGGCGCAACTCGCGCTCGACCACTGTGAGCACCGCGGCGGTGGCCGCCCAGAGGGGCTCGGGCGCGGCCTCGCCGGCGACCAGACGGCGCGCCAGCAGTTCCAGGCGCTCGACGGTGTCGCCCGAGGTGCGCCACATCGGGCCCTCGCTCAAGGCCTCGGGGCGCGGCCCGCGCCAGCGCTCGCCCATCTCGCAGTCGAGGGGATCGAAGCCCGCCAGCCCGAGGTCGGCGGCCAGCGCTCTCAACAGCGAGGCCTCGCCCTCTTTGCCGCTATTGCGCGGCAGCCGCACCAGCGCCAGCAGCAGATCGTCGAGCAGGCCGCCCACCGGGCTCTCGCCGAAGACGTGCAGGCCGTCGCGGATCTGCATCTCCTTGAGCTCGCAAAGATAGGTGTCGAGCTTGGTCAGCCTGGTCTCGGCATCGTCGCCCGCCGCCACGCCGCAGTCGCGGTCGAGGCCGATGGCGGCGCAGAGCTCCAGGATCTGCTCGCTCAGCACCTTGAGGCGGCGCGGGTCGAGGCCCGAGGCCTGGTAGTACTCGTCGACCAGCTGCTCGAGATCGCGCAACGGCCCGTAGCTCTCGGCCCGGGTCAACGGCGGCGTCAGGTGATCGATGATGACCGCGGCGGCGCGGCGCTTGGCCTGAGTGCCCTCGCCGGGGTCGTTGACGATGAACGGGTAGAGGTGCGGCAGCGGCCCCAGCGCCGCCTCGGGCCAGCAGTTCTGCGAGAGCGCCAGGGCCTTGCCCGGAAGCCACTCGAGATTGCCGTGCTTGCCCATGTGGACCACGGCGTGGGCGCCGAAGCGCCGCCGCATCCAGGCGTGGAAGGCGAGGTAGTTATGGGGCGGCACCAGGTCCGGGTCGTGGTAGCTGGCGGCGGGGTCGATGTTGTAGCCCCGCGCCGGCTGCACCGCGACGGCGACGTTGCCGAAGCGCAGCGCCGGGATGGCGAAGACGCCGTCACCCCCGCCGCGGGCCAGGAACATGGGGTCGCGCTCGGGCGCCCCCCAGCGCGCGCTCACGGCGGCGCGGGCCGAGGGCGCAAGGCCGTCGAAGAACTCGAGATACTCAGCCCGACTCAGGGTCTCGGCGGCGGCCCGGGTCGCGGCCTCGGGGGCGTTGGTGGGACCGGCGATGAGCCGCGCCATCAGCGCCGCGCCGTCGTTGGGGAGGTCCTCGAGGTGGTAGCCCGCCCCGGCCATGGCGCGGAGCAGGGTGAGCGTCGCCGCCGGGGTGTCGAGGCCGACCCCGTTGCCGATGCGGCCGTCGCGGTTGGGATAGTTGGCGAGGACCACGGCGACGCGGCGCTCTCGCGCCGGCGTTCGACGAAGCGCGAGCCAAGCCGCCGCCAGGTCGGCGCTGAAGTCGATGCGGTCGGCCACCGACTGGTAGCGCACCAGCGCCGTCTCGGTGGCCCGGTCGTAGCGCTCCTCGGCCTTGAACGAGACGGCGCGGCTGAAGATGCGTCCGTCGACCTCAGGGAGCGCCACGTTCATGGCCAGGTCGCGGGCCGAGAGCCCGGCGCTGCCCGCGCGCCAGGCCTCTTCGGTGCCGCCCGAGAACACCACCTGGAGCACCGGGCAGTCGGCGGCGTCGAAGGGGGTGACGGCGCGCGCCGCGCCCGGGGTCGAGACCGCGAAGCCGGTGGCGTTGAGGACCACCTCGGGCGTCGCGCGCGCGAACAGCTCCTCGAGCGTCGCCGCCGCCAGCGGGTCCTTGAGGCTGGTGACGTAGAGCGGCAGCGGATTGACGCCGCGCGCGGCCAGCGCCGCCACCAGGTCGTCCACGGGCGCCAGGTTGGCGGCCTGAAAGAGGGCCCGGTAGAAGACGATCGCCGCCACCGGGGCGTCCGCGCGCCAGTGGGGCGCCAGGTCCTCGAGGCCGGGATGCACGAGGCCCGGCCAGTAGAGGCCGGCGCGCAACAGCGGCGCCGGCTCCCGCCACTCCGAGGGCCGGCCCAGGAGATTCGCGGCGTAGGCCAGGAAGTTGGCGGCGTTCTCGGGCCCGCCGTGGACGCAGTACTGCCACAGGCGGTGGCTGGCCTCGGGCGCCACCAGGCTGAGGCCGGCGAGCTCGGGGTCCGGCTGGTCGTCGCCCGGCACCAGGGCCAGCGCGATGTCCCGGCCGCGGCAGCACTCGACCACCTGCTCGACGCCGTAGGGCCAGTAGCTCACCCCGCCCAGGAGCCGCACCACCACCAGCCGGGCGTGGCCGATCACGGCCTCGACGTAGAGATCCACCGAGAGGTTGTGGGAGAGGTTGAGCAGGCTGGCCAGGCGCAGGCTGGGGACGCCGTCGCCCAAGCGGGCGTGGGCCGCGGCCAGCGCGCTGAGCTCGCTGTCGGCGGCCGAGAGCACGACGATGTCGGCCGGGCTCTGACCCAGGTCGACGGCCTCGCTGCCGTCCGCGATGCCGCCGGGCTTGGCCGCCAGGAGGTGCATGGCTAGCCCTCGAGCAGAGCCCGGATCGCCGCCTGGTCGAGACCGGCGAGGCCGATCACGACGACCGCGCCCTGGCGCCGCTCGGCCCTGCCCCAGGGCCGGTCGTAGTAGTGCTGGAGGCGCTCGCCCACGCCCTGCACCACGAGCCGCATGTCCTTGCCGGCGACCGAGGCGAAGCCCTTGACGCGGAGGATGTCGTGGTCGCGCACCGCGGCGCGCAGCCGTGCCACCAGCGCCTCGGGGCTGGCCGCCTCGTCGAGCGCCACCGTGAAGCTCTCGAAGTCGTCGTGGTCGTGCTCGCCGTCGATGCCGTCGTGAAGCGAGGGCCGGGCCTCGAGATCGTCCTCGGCCGCCGCGCCGAGGCCCAGCAGCACCTCGGCGTCGACGGCGCCATGGGCGGTGTGGACGAGCTTGACCGGCGCGCGCAGGCGGCCCCGCACCGCGGCGCTCACGGCCTCGAGCGCCGGCGCCGCCAAGAGGTCGGTCTTGTTGACCAGCACCAGGTCGGCGCAGGCGAGCTGGTCCTCGAAGAGCTCCTCGAGGGGGCTCTCGTGATCGAGCATCTGGTCCGCCGCGCGCTGCCGCGCCACCGCCTCCGGGTGGTCCGCGAAGCGGCCCTCGGATACCGCCAGCGCGTCGATCACCGCGATCACGCCGTCGACCGTGACGCGGGTGCGGATCTCGGGCCAATTGAAGGCCCGCACCAGGGGCTTGGGCAAAGCCAGGCCCGAGGTCTCGATGACGATGTGGTCGGGCGGCCGGGGGCGCTCGATGAGGGCCTCGATGGTGGGCACGAAGTCGTCGGCCACGGTGCAGCACAAACAGCCGTTGGCGAGCTCCACGATGTCGTCCTCGCCGCAAGACTCGATGCCGCAGCCCTTGAGGATCTCAGCGTCGACGCCGAGGTCGCCGAACTCGTTGATGATCAGCGCCAGGCGCCGGCCGTTGGCGGTCTCGAGCAGGTGGCGGATCAGGCTGGTCTTGCCGGCGCCCAGGAACCCGGTGATGACAGTAGCCGGGATCTTGGCGGCCGGGATCTTGCCGGCGACGCTCATGCCGCGACCTCACTTGCCGCGCTGTCCTTGAGCACCATCGGCAGCCCCGCGGCCATGAAGACGACGCGTTGCGAGACTTCCGCCACCGCCTGGTTGAGGCGCCCGGCGTGGTCGCGGAAGTCGCGCGCCACGGCGTTGTCGGGGACGATGCCGAGGCCGACCTCGTTGGCGACCAGCACCACCGGGCCGGCGAGCCCGCCGAGGGCCTCCACCAAGGTCTCGGTTTCGGCCGCCAGGTCCCGTCCCGCCGCCATCAGGTTGGAGAGCCAGAGGGTGAGACAGTCGACCAGCACCGCGCGCCCGGCGCGGGCCTCGATCGTAAGCGCCGGGGTGAGCTCGAGCGCCTGCTCGACCGTGGTCCAGCGGCTCGAGCGGCGCGCCTTGTGGCGGCGCACGCGCTCCGCCATCTCATGATCGAGGGTCTCGGCGGTGGCGAGGTAGATCCAGGCGCCGGGCTGGCTCTCGACCAGGGCCTCGGCGTAGCGGCTCTTGCCCGAGCGGGCGCCGCCCAGCACCAGCGTTACGGGGGGCAGCGGGCCTTGATCGGGGCTGGGCCTGGACATCGGCCAATCCTCCCTCCGAGGATGCGGTTGTGGACCCGCCGAGGAGGTCTCCTGGCTCGGGCTCGTCGACACCGGCGCCTTCCCAGCGCCCTACCCTGCCCTCGGGGCAGGCGCGCCAGTGGCGGACTACCGATGCCTCGCCGCTCACAGTTGCGGGGGCAGCGCCGGAGTGGCCGCGCGCCGCGGCGCGGGCGTCACCGGCTTCCCTCTTCTCGGCGCCGGCACGCTAGCACGGGCGCGGGCCCGTGACCAGTTGCTTGGGGGCCGGCGCGGCAAGGTGGCTCTCGACGCGACCGCCGGTGCCTGTCATTCTTGACCCCACCGGGATTAGGGACAGCGGACCCGGGCTCCGCGCGTTGCAGGGGAAGTTCAAGATGACCAGTCAGGCGGCGCTCAACGTCAGCATCGAGGCGGCGCTGGCCGAAGCCGAGGAGGCCTTCGTCGCCGCCAATCCCAAGAGCCGCGAGCGCGAGCAGGCGGCGCGGGGCTCGATGCCCGGGGGCAACACGCGCACCGTGCTCTTCTATCCGCCCTTCCCGCTCACCGTCGTGCGCGGCGAGGGCGCCTACATCTGGGACCTGGACGGGCACCGCTACGCCGATTTCCTCAACGAGTACACGGCCGGCATCTACGGCCATTCCAACCCGCTGATCCAGGAAGCGGTGCGCGAGGCGCTGATGAGCGGCATCGTCCTGGGCGGTCCCAACAAGTACGAGGCCCAGCTCGCCGAGGCGGTATGCGCGCGCTTCCCGTCGATCGAGCTGGTGCGCTTCTGCAACTCGGGCACCGAGGGCAACCTGTTCGCGCTGAGCACGGCGCGGGCGGTCACCGGGCGCAGCCACATCATGGTCTTCGAGGGCGCCTACCATGGTGGCGTGTTGTACTACGCCAAGGGCGGCAGCCCCATCAACGCCCCCTTTCCCACCGTGATCGGTCCCTACAACGACGCCGAGCGCAGCCTCGACCTGATCGAGCGACACGGGGCCCAACTGGCGGCGATCCTGATCGAGCCGATGATGGGCGCGGGCGGCTGCATCGCCGCCGAGCCCGAGTTCCTGCGCGCGCTGCGCGAGGCGGCGACGCGCCACGGCATCATCCTCATCTTCGACGAGGTGATGACCTCGCGGCTCTCGCCCGGCGGCCTGCAACAGGCCACCGGCGTGATCCCGGACATGACCACGCTGGGCAAGTACATCGGCGGCGGGCTCAGCTTCGGCGCCTTCGGCGGCCGCAAGGAGATCATGGAGCGCTACGATCCGCACCGCGCCGACGCCATCCCCCACATGGGCACCTTCAACAACAACGTACTCACCATGAGCGCCGGCGTCGCCGGCTTCACCAAGGTGTTCACGGAAGAGGCGGTGGTCGAGCTCAACGAGCGCGGCGAGTCCTTGCGCCGGCGCCTCAACGAGCTGGCCGAGAACCGCGGCCTGCCGATGCAGGTGACCGGTGTCGGCTCGCTGATGGCGGTGCACTTCAACCCGAGGCCGGTGCGCAGCCCGGCCGACTCAGACGGCGACGATCTGATGGCGCTGGCGCTCCTTCACCTCGACATGCTGGCGCGCGGGCAGTATCTGGCGCGGCGCGGTTTGATTACCCTGTCGCTGCCCCTGGTCGAGGCCGATTACGACGCCCTGGTCGAGGCGGTCGACGAGTTCCTCGCCAGCCGTGCCTCGGTGCTCGGCGGGTAGCTCACGGCGGCGTGGGACGGGAGGCGGTAAAGGGATGAGCGAAGCGGACGTGGTCTCGATCCGGGTCCTCGTCGTCGACGATCAACGCAGCATGCGCTCGATCGTGCGCCGGCTCTTGTCCCAGGTCGGGATCAGCGACGTCGAGGAGGCCGGGAACGGGGAACAGGCGCTCGCGCTTCTGCGCAACCCGAGCTTCGCGGACCCCGACGTCATCATCTGCGATCTCCACATGGACACCATGGACGGGCTCGAGTTCTGCAACCAGGTGCGTCGCGACGAGGGCATCCGCAACCGCGCCATTCCCATCCTCGTGCTCACCGGGGACCAGGACACCCTGATACACGAGGTCTCCAGGCAGGTGGGAGCGACGGCGGTGTTGGAAAAGCCGATCTCGGCCGACGAGCTTGTCAAGCAGATCCACACCGCGATCGGCTTCTCCGTCGACGCTTGAGCGCGGCGGTCGGGCAAGTGGCGGGGGCCGCGGTCCGCTGATCCCGTTTGCGCCGCCGCCGCGACCCGCGGCGTCCCGGGCCTTGTTCAGGACCACCTAAAGGACTTAAATCGGCTGCTTTCGATGTTCGTGGCAGGAGGGTCTCGTGCGCCGGATCGTGGTGACGCTGGCGCTGCTCTTAAGCCTTTTCGGCGGCGTTGCGAGCGCGGACCAGGCGGTCGATCTCGAGCTCGTGCTGCTGGCCGACGCCTCGCGTTCCATCGACGACGGCGAGATACGCTTCCAGCGCCGGGGCTACGCCGCCGCCATCACCGACCGCCACGTCTCGAGGGCCATCGCAAGCGGATTTCTACGCCGCATCGCCGTGACCTATGTCGAATGGGGCGACGTGGACTCCCAAGAGGTCGTGGTGCCCTGGACCATCATCGATGGGCCCGAGAGCGCCGCCGCCTTCGCGGCCAAGCTGCTGGATGAGCCGCGCCGCGCCTTTGGCCCCAACGCCATCGGCAATGCCCTGGCCGCGGCCCACGGACTGATCGAGAGCAACGCCATCGAGGGCTCCCGGAAGGTGATCGATTTCTCGGACGACAGCGCCTACAACTTTGGCGGCCTTTCGATCCTCGAGGCCCGCGGCGCGGCGCTCGCCGCCGACATCGTCATCAACGGCCTGGCGATCCTGTGCCGCGTCTGCAGCGGCCGCCCGGTCAGCTACGACCTCGAGGCCGCGTTCGCCGACCTCATCGTCGGCGGACCGGGCAGCTTCGTCGTCACCGCCGACGGCGACCAGAGCTTCGCCGCCGCGGTGCGCAGGAAACTGCTGCTCGAGATCGCCCGGGGGCCGGAGGGCTAGCGCGGTTCCAAGTCAATTGGAACCGCTCTCAGGCCGCGACGGCGGCCCGCCGGTCGTCCGGCGCGCCCGCGCAGGCGTGGACCCTTGGGTCCGCTGCCGTGAGCGAAAAGAATCGAGAGCGATTCCAGGCGACCTGGAATTGCTCGACACCCTCAATCGGTGATCGGGGCGCTGCCGAGGCGGGGATGGGGCCGGCCGCCGTCGGCGACGGCCATGCAGACGACGATTTCGTCGGGCCGCGGCGCATCGGCCACCAGGATCGTCACGGTATCGAAATGATCGAACGACCAGGCCTCGTCCTTGTGGCCGAGCGGCAGGTCGATGGGCGTGCCCATGGCGGCGACCTTGGCGTTCGAGGGGATGAGCGCCTTGCCGCCGCCGACCGCGGCGCGCATCGGCTTGCCGAGCTTGGGGTGGATCATGGCGCCGCCGTGCTCGAGGTCCCCGGCGACGCCGACGAGGACCGCCTTGCCGTAGCTGACCGGCGGGCCGCCGAGCAGCGCCACCGCCTCGCCCATCAGGAGCTCGCCGAGCTCGCCCGAGATCTCGAATAGGGGCGAGAGATCAGCCACGAAGCGGCCGGCGAAGGGGTTGCGCACCACCGCCGCGGCGACCACCCGGGTGATGGGCGCCGAGGCCTCGCCAAAGCCGTCGGCCAGGATGGTCTCCTTCACGATCACCGTCTTGCGAATCTCCATGGGCGTCGCCTCCCCGTGATAAGGTTTCTCCGCCGACCGTGCCCGAGCGCCACACCGCCCGGGCCCCAATTCCTTGTCGGCACGGCGCGAATTATAGCGACCAGCGCCGCTGCCGATGCAAGCGCTCGGGGGCCCGGCGCATCGCGAGATCGCCCGCATGGCGCGATCGCTTGCACGAGGCCCGGGCGGAAGTGCCGCCGGCCATCTTAGGCCGGCCACCTTCGGATGGAACGCCCGACCCGGATTCGCTAAGCTTCGCCCCTTGAATCTCGGAAACGGTCATGGACGATCTCGCCCGGTGGTTGGAGAACCTGGGGCTTGGCAATTACGCCGACCGCAGGGAACTGGGGCTGCCGATGGGCCCCCGCAAGCGCTTCATGCGCGCCGTCGCCAGACTGAGCGAGGGCGAGGGCGGGCCCGCAAGCTCGGCCGCGCCGGCGACGATCGCGTGCTGAGAATAACGGCGGCGGAGTAGCCGGGAGGCGCTCCCCCCGCGGGCAACGAGGGAGATGTGATGCTCGAGGACGTGGTTCTGAAGCTCGACGAGATCTACGTCCCGGTCAAGCGCCGCAAGACGCTCGATGAGGCCAAGGTCGAGGCCATCGCCGAGAGCATCATCGAGAACGGACAGCAGACCCCGATCCAGGTGCGTCGCGGCAAGGGCCGCTACGTCCTGGTGACCGGGCTGCATCGCTACGAGGCCCTGAAGGCGCTGGGCGAGGAGACCATCGTCGCCCTGATCGTCAGCGCCCCCCGGTCGTGAGACGGGTATCGATGCCCGACGCGGAGAAAGACATCCGCGCGCGACGGCTTTCAAGCCGCGGAGCGGTGGTCCGACCACCGCCGCGAGCGGCTGTGCCGCGAGAGCTCGAAGTGACGCCGCCGGCGCGCCCCGCTCACAGGCTGGCGAAACGCTCGAGGTGGTGATCGACGTTGCCGAACAGGGTGTCGATCATGGTCAGGCGCTTGAAGTAGTGGCCGACGCTGAGCTCGTCGGTCATGCCCATGCCGCCGTGGAGCTGCACCGCCTGTTGGCCGACGAAACGGCCGGCCTTGCCGATCTGCACCTTGGCCGCCGAGAGCGCCTTCTTGCGCGCGGCCTCCTCCTCGTCGTTGAGCTTGAGCGTCGCCATCAGGGCCATCGAGCGCGCCTGCTCGGCGGCCATGAACATGTCCACGGCGCGGTGCTGCAGGACCTGGAAGTCGCCGATCGGCCGGCCGAACTGGCGCCGCGTCTTGAGGTACTCGTTGGTGGCCTCGAGCAGCACCGCCATGGCGCCCACCGCCTCTGCGCAGACCGCGGCGATGCCGTGGTCGATGGCCCGCTCGATCAGCGGCAGGGCCGCGTCTGGGGTGCCGATCAGGGCCTCGGCGCCGACCCGCACGTCGTCGAACTCGAGGTCCGAGGCCCTGAGCCCGTCGACGGTGCGGTAGTCGCGCCGCGTCAGCCCGGCGCAACCATTCTCGATGATGAACAGCGAGATGCCGTCGGCGTCGAGGGTTGAGCCGCCGGTGCGCGCCGAGACCACCACCTTGTCGGCGGCGGCGGCGTGGAACACCACCGACTTCCTTCCCCGGATGAGGTAGCCCTCGCCATCCCGGACGGCGCTCACCTCGACGTCGTTCAAGGCGAAGCGGGACTGGGGCTCGGCGTAGGCGAAGGCGAGCAGGAGCTTGCCCTCGACGAGCGCGGGCAGGATCTCCCGGCGCTGCGCCGGGCTCGCCTCCCGCGCCACCAGGCCGGCGCCCAACACCACGCTCGCAAGGTAGGGCTCGAGCATGAGGCCGCGGCCGATCACCTCCATGATGATCATGGTCTCGACGGCCGAGCCGTCGCTGCCGCCGAACTCCTCAGGCAACGCCATCCCGAGCCAGCCGAGCTCGGCGAAGAGGGCCCAGTTGTCGCGGCTGAAGCCCTCGTCGCTGGCCGCGAGCTCACGCCGCTTCTCGAAGGCATAGGCGTCGCGCAGGAAGCGCTCGACGCTGTCCTTGAGCAGGGTCTGTTCGGTGGAATAGGAGAAATCCATGGCCGTGCTGAGTCCTAGGGTTTCGACATCAACGCTTGAAGCCCTTCAGCATGCCACGCCGGTGGCTGTCATTTTGGCCACGGGTTCCTGGGCGCCGGACACCACCGGCCCGGCAGCGCCGGTATCGCGCTGTTGGCTTAGCAAACACTAATGCCCCGGCGCCATGTTGGCGACGACGTTCTTGCTGATTTTGTTCGTCACGCCCCGGATCCAGACCTTGCGCCGCTCGAAATAGTTGGATCGGTGCCGAGCGAGTGATCGATCAAGTCGCCGAGAGGGCGCGCTCCACGGTCTCGGGCGCGCTCTCGATCACCTTGAGGAGGACGCGCGCCGGCCGGTCGGGGATCGCTCTACCCTGTTCCCACTGCTGTACCGTCCTCACGCTCAACCCGAACCGAGTGGCGAACTGAGCCTGCGACAGCCCGAGCCCGCGACGGATTGCCTTAAGGTCCGGGATCGGGGGGTTGGCCACCAGCCGCCAATCGGTGTCCGCGGCCATTTCCGGGGCGGTGTCAGGGTCCGCAGCGATCTGCTCGTCGATCTCGGCGTCCTTCGTCCGGCGGAGCCGACCCCGATCAGCCTTGCCCTTCCTCTTCGATATCTCCGCGGCCGATCGCTTGATGGTAGGCATCGCGTTCTCTCCCGTTGGCGAGGCGCGCCGATATGATGCGTCGTCGCTCTTCGCGCCCTCCCACTCGGACATGGATCGCGACTATACGTTAGAAACGTATAGCGTCAGCCGTGCTCTGGCAAGAGCCGAACAATTCGCCGCCGCCCCAAAGGCTGCCGGCGCAAGCGCACCTCCCGTTACAGCCCCAGCACCATCTTGGCGATGACGTTCTTCTGGATCTCGTTGGAGCCGCCGTAGATCGTCGTGGCCCGTCCGTAGAGGAACTGGGGCGCCACGCCGGGCGCGTAATCGGGACCGATGGGCTCCTCGTTCCAGCCCGGCGACAGCGCCTCGGGCTCGTAGGGAAAGGCGTAGTAGCCGAGCGCCTCGACCGCGAGCTCGTCGATGCCCTGCTGCACCTCGGTGCCCTTGATCTTGAGGATCGAGGACTCAGGGCCCGGCGCGCGGCCGGCGCTCTCGTCGGCGAGGATGCGCAGCTGGGTGTACTCCAGCGCCATGAGGTCGACCTCCAGCGCCGCGATCTTGTCGCGGAAGCGCTCGTCCTCCAGGAGCGGCCCGCTGCCCGAGCGCTCGGCGCCGGCAATTCGCTTGAGCCGGACGACGCGCTGCTTCGACTGCGCCACCCCGGCGATGCCCACCCGCTCGTGGCCCAACAGGAACTTGGCGTAGGTCCAGCCCTTGCCTTCGGCGCCGATCAGGTTGTCGGCCGGCACCCGCACCTCGTCGAGGAAGACCTCGTTGACGTGGTGGCCCAAGTCCATGGTGATGATCGGGCGCACCGTGATGCCGGGGCTCGTCATGTCGATGAGCAGGAAGGAGATACCCTCCTGGGGCTTGACCTCGGCATCGGTGCGCACCAGGCAGAACATCCAGTCCGACCAGTGCGCCATGGTGGTCCAGATCTTGTGGCCGTTGACGACGTAATGCGCGCCGTCCGCCACCGCGCTGGTCTTGAGCGAGGCCAGGTCCGAGCCCGAGCCCGGCTCCGAGTAGCCCTGGCACCACCAGTCGTCGCTGGCGAGAATCCGCGGCAGGAAGCGCGCCTTCTGGTCGTCGGAGCCGAAGCTGTAGATCACCGGCGCCACCATCTGCAGGCCGAAGGGGATGATCCAGGGGCTC
The DNA here is from genome assembly GCA_965371625.1 of uncultured Alphaproteobacteria bacterium. Taxonomy (GTDB): domain Bacteria; phylum Pseudomonadota; class Alphaproteobacteria; order CBDUZE01; family CBDUZE01; genus CBDUZE01. The sequence continues at coordinate 92,301 of CBDUZE010000012.1, read as the reverse complement.
GAGCCCCGGGCCAGCTCGTCGTCGAAGATATAGCGCTGGGTGGGCGTCCAGCCGGGACCGCCGTACTCAGGCGGCCAGTTGGGAGCGATCCAGCCCTGCCCGTGAAGGATCTTCTGCCAGGTGACGAAGTCTTCCTTTTCGAGAAAGAGCCCGCGCTCGACCTTGGTCTTGATCTCGGGCGGAAGGTTGTCGCGGATGAAGGCGCGGACCTCGTCGCGGAAGGCGAGATCGGCGCCGCTGAAGTCGAGGTCCATGTGATCCCCCCTCGGTTCGCCGCCGCCCCGGGCGGCTTTCCACAGGGTAAGCCGCGGAGAGCTTGAGTCAACGGCGATGGCGCGGGACTTGCCGCCGAGCGCCGCGAAATGATCGAATGGGGATCGCCGTCCGTCGAAAGGGAGCGTCATGGAGGATGAGCTCGGCGCCTTCTGCCGCCACGCCGACGTCCGCATCGAGGGCGGCGCGGAAGGCCCGCTCGCCGGCCTCCGCTTCGCCGCCAAGGACATCTACGACGTCGCCGGGCACACCTGCTGCTGCGGCAACCCGCAGTGGCTCGCGAGTCACGATCCGGCGGGCGCGACGGCGCCGGTCATCGAGGCCCTGCTCGGCGCCGGCGCCACCCTGGTCGGCAAGACCCTCACCGACGAGCTCGCCTACAGCCTCAATGGCGAGAACGCGCACTACGGCACGCCCGTGAACGTCGCCGCGCCGGGACGCATCCCGGGGGGCTCGTCGTGCGGCTCGGCGGCGGCGGTGGCGGGTGGGCTGGTCGACTTCGCCCTGGGCTCCGACACCGGCGGCTCGGTGCGCGTCCCGGCCAGCTATTGCGGCCTCTACGGTCTGCGCCCGAGCCACGGTCGCATCGCCATCGACCACACCATGCCGCTCGCCCCGAGCTTCGACACGGTGGGCTGGTTCGCCCGCGAGGCCGAGCTCTTCGCCCGCGTCGGAGGGGTGCTGCTGGGCCAGGATCCGGCGCCGCCGCCGGCCCGTCTGCTGCTCGCCGAGGACGCCTTCGCGCGCCTCGAGCCACAGGCCCGCGCCGCCCTCGAGCCCGGGCTTGGGCGCATCACCCGCGCCCTCGGCGAGGCCGTCGCGGTGAGGGTCGCCGGCGACGACTTCCCCGCTTGGGAGACCTGCTTCCGCGCCCTCCAGGCGCGCGAGGTCTGGGCCGTCCACGGCGACTGGGTGCGCCGCACGGAGCCCGATTTCGGCCCCGGCGTCGCCGACCGCTTCGCCCTCGCGCGGACCGTGGCTGAGGAGGAGGTGGCGCCCCACAAGGCGATGCGCGAGCGCATCACGCGCCACCTGGACGAGCTGCTGGGCGCGGCCGGCGTGCTCTGCCTCCCCGCGGCGCCCGACATCGCGCCCTTGAAGGAGACGCCACAGGACCAGCTCGAGGGCTTCCGCAGCCGCATCCTCCAGCTCACTTCGATCGCCGGCCTCGCCCGCCTGCCCCAGGCGAGCCTGCCGCTGGCCGAGCTCGAGGGCTGCCCCATCGGGCTCTCGCTGATCGCGCCGCGGGGCGCCGATGCCGCGCTCTTGGGCGCCGTGCTCGCGGTCGCCCGCGCGGAGGGGTGAGCTGAACCGGGCCTTCCGTCAGAGCCCGAGCACCATCTTGGCGATGATGTTCTTCTGGATCTCGTTGGAGCCGCCGTAGATCGAGGCCTTGCGCCAGTTGAAGTAGGTCGGCGCCGCGGTGGCGGCGAGGTCGGGGCCGATGGGCTCCTCGTTCCAGCCCCACTCCAGCGCCTCGGGCACGTAAGGGTAGGCGTAGTAGCCCACCGCCTCGAGCGTCAGCTCGGTGATCGCCTGCTGCATCTCGGTGCCCTTGATCTTGAGGATCGAGGCCTCGGGCCCCGGCGCCCGTCCGGCGCTTTCGTCGGCGAGCACCCGCATCATGGTGTATTCGAGCCCCAGGAGCTCGATCTCGGTTTGCGCCACCTTGTCGCGGAAGCGCCGCTCCTCGAGGAGCGGCCGGCCGCCCGAGCGCGCGGCGCGGGCGATCTCCTTGACCAGCTCGAGGCGGTGCTTCGAGCGCCCCAGCCCCACCGTGCCGAGGCGCTCGTGACCCAACAGGAACTTGGCGCAGGTCCAGCCCTTGCCCTCCTCGCCGACCAGGTTCTCGGCCGGCACCGCCACGTCGTCGAAGAACACCTGGTTGATCTCGCGGCCGCCGTCCAGGGTAACGATGGGGGTGACGCTGACGCCAGGGCTCTTCATGTCGATCAGCAGGAAGGAGATGCCCTCCTGTTTCTTACCCGAGGAGTCGGTGCGCACCAGGCAGAAGATCCAGTCGGACCATTGGGCCAGGGTGGTCCAGGTCTTCGACCCGTTGACCAGGTAGTGATCGCCGTCGCGCACCGCCCGGGTGCTGAGCGAGGCGAGGTCGGAGCCGGCGCCGGGCTCCGAGTAGCCCTGGCACCACCAGTCCTCGCTCGAGAGCATGCGGGGCAGGAAGCGCGCCTTCTGGGCTTGGCTGCCGAAGGCGATGATCACCGGCCCCACCATGTTGACGCCGAAGGGGATGACGCGCGGCGCCGAGCCGCGGCCCAGCTCGTCGTCGAAGAGGTATTTCTGGGTCGGGGTCCAGCCGGCGCCGCCGTGCTCGGGCGGCCAGCCCGGCGCCATCCAGCCCTGGCCGTGCAAGAGCCGCTGCCAGCGCAGGAAGTCGTCCTTCTCGAGCTTGAGCCCGCGATCGACCTTCTCCTTGATGTCGTGGGGCAGGTGGTCGCGGATGAAGGCGCGGACCCGTTCGCGGAACTCCAGGTCCGCGGGGCTCAGGCTCAGGTCCATGGCTTGGTTTCTCTTTTCTTGTTCACGGCGCGTCGGGGGCGGGTGCGAGTCTAAAGGGTCTGGCACCATATGCCCACAGAGCGCTGAGCCCCGCGCCGTGAGCGGCGCCGTCCCGGTCGCCTCAATCTTCGCCCAGATAGGCGAGCGGCGCCTCCGCGAACATGTCCGAGACCACGTCGATGACCGCGGGCCGGCCCGAGCCCAGCGCCCGATCGAAGGCCGCCGATAGCTCGCCCGGCTTCTCGACCCGGAGCCCCACCGCGCCCAGGGACCGGGCGAGCCCGACGAGGTCGGTGTCGCCGAAGCGCCAGACCTCGGCGTGACGCCCCTCGAGCCGGCCACCACGCGCCGCCAACTCCTTGCCGAGCCCCTGGTTGAGGGAGCGGTTGTTGTTGACGATCACCACCACCGGCACGTTCCAGCGCACCGCGGTCTCGAGCTCGGCGCAGTGGTACCAGAAGCCGCCGTCGCCGGTGAACAGGACCACCGGGCGCTCGGGCGCGGCGAGCTTGGCGCCGATCGCGGCGGGGACACCCCAGCCGAGCGAGCCCGCGGCCCGGATGTAGCCCTGTCCCGCGTGATTGAGGTCGACGAAGCCGCCGCTCCACATCCCTGAATGGCCGGTGTCGGCGACCAGGATGGCGTCGGCGGGGAGCCACGCGGTGAGCTCGTGGCAGATGCGCTCGGGCCGGATGGGCACGGCGTCGGAGCTTAAGCGCGGGGCGAAGGCCTCGCGCCAGGCGCCCACCAGGGCCTGCACCCGCTCGGTCCAGGGCCCCCGCCGCGCGGCGCTGGCGCCGTCCACGAGCTCGAGCAAGGCGGCCAGGGTGGCCTTGGCGTCGCCCATCAGCGAGACCCGGTTGGGGTAGTGGCGGCCCAGCTCCTCGCCGTTGATGTCGAGCTGCATGACCGCGGTGCCGGGCCCCGGCAGCCGCCAATCCCCGGTCACCTGGCTGCCGGTGTGGCTGCCCACGAAGAACACCAGGTCGGCCTCGAGCAGCGCCCGATTGGCGCTCTCTCGCGAATAGCTGCCGACCACGCCGACGCCTAAGGGGTGGTTCCCGGGGATCACCTCCTTGGCGTTCATCGACGTCGCCACCGGGATCGACAGGCGCTCCGCCAGCGCCACCAGCTCGGCCGCCGCCCCCGCGGCGCGGACCCCGCCGCCGGCAACGATGATCGGCCGTTCCGCCGCTTCGAGTTGGGCCGCCGCGGCGCCCAGCGCCTCGGCCTCGGCGACCGGGCGAAACGGCGGGATGGCCTGGAACCTGGCCTCCTCGACGACCTCGAGATCGGCTTCCTCGAGCTCGACGTTGCCCTGGTGGCCGGCGAGATCGATGTGGACCGGGCCGGGGGTGCCGCTGGTGGCGGCGCGAAACGCCTGGCGCAGCACATCGGGCAGCCGCTCGACCCGCTCGACGCGGGCGTGGTACTTGGTCACCGGCTCGAAGGCCCCGAGGTCCTCGACCTGCTGGTAGGTATGGCGGTTCTGGGTCTGCCACGCCGCGCCGCCGGTGATGGCGACGAGCGGCGTGCAGGCGAGGAACGGGTCCCTCAGGCCCGCGGCCATGTTCGACGCCCCGACCTTCTGCGCCAGGCAGACCCCGGGGCGGCCGCTGACGCGGGCGTATCCGTCGGCCATGTAGACCGCCGCCTTCTCGCTGTGGGTGAGGATGCGCGCGACCCGGTTGCGGCGCTCGAGCTCGCGCATGGTTTGGCGGCACACCGCGGGCACCCAGAACAGGTGGCTGACCTCGCTTCGTTCGAGGAACTCGGCCAGGAACTGGGCTCCGGACATCTTGGCCATCGCCGACCTCCGCCCCTCGCATCGGGCCAGTTTTTGGGTGCGTGGCCTGGGAATACTACCGCGGATGGCGCTTCTGGTAGGGACTAGCGTTGCTTACCAGTCAAAGGCCTCGTTCCCGCGCGGCAGCGCCTCTAAGAGTTCACCGCTTGCGAACATCCCCGCCACCGCTTCGATATAGTCGGTCAGCGGCTCGTCATGATCAAGGTACGGCACCTTTTCGCGCACCATTGCATGCACGTTTCTCGTCGCCGCGCTGAGCTCTTCGACGCCGCGAATATCGGCCGCCTGGGCCGCGCAGATGAGTTCGTTTGCGACGATGCGGCAGGCATCGCGCAAGGTGTCCCGGGTCCGCCGGGCCGCCACCAGACCGAACGAAACGTGGTCCTGGAAATCCCCGGTCGAGGGCAGCGATTGGATGGAGATCGGCGCTGCGGACTGACGAATTTCAGCGGTCAGCGACGTCGCCATGAACTGGCTGCCCATGAGGCCCTGGCTCGTTCCCGGGTTTTCGCGGCACAGGAAAGGCGGCAGATCGCCGTTGAGGCTTGGATGCAATAGCCGGTTGTTGCGGCGGTCCGAGAGGTTGCACATGTTGACCAGCACGATGGCCAACTGGTCCATGGCGTTGGCGATATACTGGCCGTGGAAATTGGCGTTGTGCACCACATCGCCCTCTTCGACGACGACCAGGGGATTGTCGTTCGAAGAGTTGAGCTCGGTTTCCACCGTCTGTTGCACGAACAGGGTCGTATCGACCACCGGGCCCATGACCTGCGGCGTGGCGCGAATCGAATAAGCGTCCTCGATCTGTTCATCGAGCCCGCACGGTTCGTCCGTCGCCAACTTTCTCAGCCACCTTTCGACCTCATCGTCCTGGACAATCATCTTGCTGTCGGCCAGCGTGGTGAAGATTGCGTCGGCGATGAGGATCTGCCCTCTGTGGGGCTTTTGTCTGTGTGCTGCCGGGTGGAACGGCATGATCTTGGCTTTGAGTACTTCCAAGCTCATGCAGGTGGCAAGCGTATGGGACTTGATCAGCCTCTTGGCATCGACAACCAGGCAGGCGGCAAGACCGGCCATGACCGAAGTGCCGTTGATCAGCGCCAGCCCTTCCTTGTAGGAGAGCTTCATCGGCACGATACCGGCCTGTTCGAGCGCTTCCGCCCCGGGCATGATCTCGCCTTTATAGCGCGCCCGCCACTGACCGGTTCCAACCAGCGCGATGCAAGCCAGCGGTCCGAGATCGCCGCTGGTACCGAGTGAGCCCTTTTCAGGGATACACGGGACGATGCCGCGATTGTACATGGCCACGTATTTCTCGAGATTCTCGAGCGTTATCGCCGAGTTGCCGCGGCCGAGCGAATTGATCCTGGCCAGCATGGCGGCGCGAACATATTGATCGTCGAGATTGTCACCGACATTGGATTGCACGTTGCGCAAGATGTTGTTTTGCACCGTTTCGGCCAGATGCGGCGGCACCAACCAGTTGACGAACCCTCCGACGCTGGTGGTGACGCCGTAGATGATCCGGCCTGACGCGACGAACTCGTCCAACAGCGTCCGCGAGGCTCTGACCCGGTCGCGAATCTGATCCGTGATCTTGACTTGAATATTCGGGTTTCGCGCCGCTTCGGCGATCGTCTCGAGGCTCAAGGTATCGCCGTCGGGAACAACTTCGGTATTCTGCAACATGGTCGGAACCTCCAGGAGCCACGGGGGTGAAGATCCGGCCGATCCGTCGCCGTTCCGATTACACTCGGGAGCCAGGGACGGCGATCGCCAACCACCCATGAAGCGGTTCATTGCCAATCTCGTGGTCAAGGATGCCTTATTCTTGCCGACTAGTGTGCGCAAATCCGGCATTGTAGAGGTGCAATTTTTAATAAATCGTGCATATTCTTATACGTTTCTGCCAAGACGTGGCACGATACCGGCGAATTGGTTGTAACCGACGCAGGAATACAGCATGGAAGCCCTCGACGATTTCGACCGCAAGATCCTGGTGGCACTGCAAAAAAACGGCCGTCTGACCAGCCAGCAGCTGGCCGAGGCGACCGCCCTGTCGGCCTCCCAATGCGCCCGTCGGCGCCGGCGGCTGGAGCAGCTCGGGATCATCAAGTCCTATCGCGCCTGCCTGTCGAAGCGGAAGGTGGGGCTCGGCATTTCGGCCTTCATCCAGGTCTCGCTCGTCAATCACCAACAGTCGGAAATTGAAGGCTTCAGCCGACTGTTGAAGATCAATCCGTCGATTCTCGAAGCCTGCAAGCTGACAGGCCCGACAGACTATCTCCTGCGTGTGGCAATGGCGGACCTCGATGAGATGAACCGGCTGATCAGCGAAATCCTGCTGCCGCATCCCTCCGTGTCCCACGTCCAGTCACATATCGTGCTGGAATGGCTCAAGGAGGACGGCATCCTGCCGATTGGGGGTTAGAGGTCCTTGAACCCCTTGCCCTCCTCGGCCAGCCGCTTCAAGAGCGGCGCCGGCGTCCAGTGCTCGCCGTGCACCCCGTGGTAGTGGCGCACCCGCTCGTAGACCTCGGCCAGGCCCACGGTGTCGGCGTAGAACATGGGCCCGCCGCGATAGGGCGGGAAGCCATAGCCGTGGATGTAGACGATGTCGATGTCGCTGGGGCGCAGCGCGATGCCCTCGTCGAGGATCTGGGCGCCGATGTTGATGAGCGGATACATGCAGCGCTCGAGGATCTCCTGGTCGTCGATCTGGCGCCGCGCGATGCCGAGCTCGGCCGAGGTGGCGACGATCAGGGCCTCGATCTCGGCATCGGGGTTGGGCGTGCGGCTGCCCTCGTCGTAGCGGTACCAGCCGGCCCCGGTCTTCTGGCCGAAGCGACCCATCTCGCAGATCTTGTCGGCGATCGGCGAGTAGCGCAGGTTCGAGGGCCGTCTCGCCTGGCGGTGCTTGCGGACGCTCCAGCCGATGTCGAGGCCGGCGAGGTCGTTCATGGCGAAGGGCCCCATGGGCAGGCCGAAGTCGAAGATCACGCGGTCGACGTCGTGGGGCAGCGCCCCCTCCTCGAGGAGGAAGTCGGCCTCGCGCCTGTAGCCCGCGAGCATACGGTTGCCGACGAAGCCGTCGCAGACGCCGACCAGCACGCCCACTTTGCGGAGCTTGCGCGCCAGCCCCATGCAGGTGGCGATGACCTCCGGCGAGGTCTGCTCGCCGCGCACCACCTCGAGGAGCCGCATGACGTTGGCGGGGCTGAAGAAGTGGGTGCCGACGACGCTCTCGGGCCGCGCCGTGGCGGCGGCGATCTCGTTGACGTCGAGGCTCGAGGTGTTGGTGGCGAGGATGGCGCCGGGCTTGGCGATGGCGTCGAGCTTGCCGAACACCTCCTTCTTGAGCTCCATGTCCTCGAACACGGCCTCGATGACGATGTCGGCCGCGGCGATGGCGTCGTAGTCGACCACCGGCTCGATCAGCGCCATCCGCTTGTCCATCGCCTCCTGGCTCAGCCGGCCCTTGGCCACGGTCCCCGAGTAGTTCTTGGCGATTATCCCGAGGCCACGGTCGAGCGCCTCGGCTGAAACCTCGAGCAGCTTCACCGGGATGCCGGCGTTGGCGAAGTTCATGGCGATGCCGCCGCCCATGGTGCCGGCGCCGAGCACGGCGGCGCCGTCGATCGGCCGTCGCGGCGTGTCCTTGGGCACGTCCGGGATCTTGGCCACCTGGCGCTCGGCGAAGAAGGCGTGGATCTGGCCCTTCGCCTGGCGCGACGCCATGCATTCGGCGAACAACTCGCGCTCGCGCTTGAGGCCCTCGTCGAAGGGCATGTTGAGCGCGTTCTCGATCGATTCGATGCACTTCCAGGGCGCCAGATAGCCCCGCGCGCGGCGCTCGATGCGCTTGCGGAAGTCGTCGAAGAGGGCGGGATTGGCGCGCCCCTCGGCGAGCTTGTCGTCGAGGTCGCGGACGCGGCGCAAGGGCGCCCCCTCGGCCATCAACCGCTCGGCGTAGGCGACGGCGCCGTCCAGCAGATCGCCGTCGACGATCTCGTCGACCAGACCGAGCTCGGCGGCCCGGGGCGCCGCGATCGGGTCGCCGGCGATGATCATCTCCAGCGCCGCCTCGACCCCGGCGAGCCTGGGCACGCGCTGGGTGCCGCCGGCGCCGGGAACGAGGCCGAGCTTGACCTCGGGCTGGCCGACCTGACCGGAGGCCACGGCGCAGCGGTAGTGGCAGCCCATCGCGAGCTCGAAGCCGCCGCCCAGCGCCGTGCCGTGGAGCGCCGCCACCACCAGCTTGGAGCTCGCCTCGAGGTCGGCGATCACGGCGTTGAGGTGGGGCGGCGCCAGCGGCTTGCCGAACTCGCGGATGTCGGCGCCGGCGATGAAGGTGCGCCCGCCGCCGATGATGACCATGGCCCGCACGCCATCATCGGCGAGGCCCTTGGCGAGACCCTCGGCGATGCCCTGGCGGACGGCCTGGCTCAAGGCGTTGACGGGCGGGTTGTTGATGGTGATCACGGCGACGGCGCCGCGGCTGCTGAAATCGACCGGATCCGACATGGTGGCTCCTAGGTAAGCGTTCGAGGGTTTCCCGCGGCGCCCTGGGCGGGGGACGCGCCGGCCCCGATCATAGCGGCGGCGCGCGCCCGGCGGGAGTGCTAACTGGCCGGCGGGAGCGCCAACTGGAGTGTCAAAAGGTCGCGCTTTCACAATTCTCGCCGCGCGCTACAATCGCCAGCGAGACCAAGCGCGAGGAGCGACGGGAGCGCGGCCCATGCGGCTCTATCTGGTGCAGCACGGCGAGGCCCTGGCCAAGGAGGTCGACCCGGAGCGGCGCTTGAGCGCGGGCGGCCGCCGCGACGTCCGCCGCCTGGCCGAGATGTTGGCGAAGAGCGGGCTGCGGATCCCGAAGGTGCTGCATAGCGGCAAGGCACGGGCGCGCGAGACGGCGGAGCTGCTCGCCGCCGCGCTCGCTCCCGACGGCGCCCCCGGTGGCGCCGTCGAGGCGGCCACCGGTCTCGGCCCCGACGACCCGGCGGCGGCCTTCGCCGCCACCCTCTCCGGCTCGGGCGAAGACCTCTTGGTGGTGGGCCACCTGCCCTTCATGGCGAGACTCGTCTCACGCCTGGTGGCGGGACGCGAGGAGCCGGCGCTGGTCGCTTATCTGCCGGGAAGCATGCTCTGCCTCGAGCGCGGCGAGGGCGGCGGTTGGACCCTCGCCTGGATGCTGCGCCCCGAGCTCCTGGCCTGAGGTCCCGCGGTGCGGCGCGCGCGACCGATAGCATTGGTCGCGCCGCCGGGATCGCCTATCATCGCTGCGGTCCAAGCCCCGGCGCGAGCCCAGGAGATACCCCCCGTCATGAGCGCCGAAACCGTTCCCGCCACCTCGCCGGACGACATCGAGGAGATCCGCCGCGGCGTGCGCGCGCTGTGCGCCGACTTCCCGGGCGAGTACTGGCGCGCGCTCGACCGCGAGCGCAGCTATCCCACCGAGTTCGTGCGCGCCCTCACCGAGGCCGGCTACCTCGCGGTGCTGATCCCCGAGGAGCTTGGCGGCTCGGGGCTCGGGCTCACCGCGGCGGCGGCGATCCTCGAGGAGGTCCAGGCCAGCGGCGGCAACGGCTCGGCCTGCCACGCCCAGATGTACGTCATGGGCACGGTGCTGCGCCATGGCAGCGCCGAGCAGAAGGCCCTTTGGCTGCCGCGCATCGCCAGCGGCGAGCTGCGGCTGCAGGCTTTCGGCGTCAGCGAGCCCAGCAGCGGCACCGACACCCTGAGCCTGCGCACCACCGCGGTGCGCGACGGCGACCACTACGTCGTCAACGGCCAGAAGGTATGGACCTCGCGGGCCGAGCACTCGGACCTGATGCTGCTCTTGGCGCGCACCACCGCGAAGGAGGACGTGACGTCGCGCACCGAAGGGCTCTCGGTGTTCCTGGTCGACATGCGCGCCGCGCCCAAGGAGGCCCTCACCATCCGCCCCATCCGCACCATGATCAACCACTCCACAACCGAGGTCTTCTTCGACAACCTCCGGGTGCCGGCCGAGAACCTGATCGGCGAGCAGGACAAGGGGTTCCGCTACATCCTCGACGGCATGAACGCGGAGAGGGTGCTGATCGGCGCCGAGTGCATCGGCGACGCCGGCTGGTTCATCGACAAGGCCACCGCTTACGCCAACGAGCGCGTCGTCTTCGGCCGCCCGATCGGCCAGAACCAGGGCATCCAGTTCCCCATCGCCCAGGCCTACGCCGCCGCCCGGGCCGCCGATCTTATGGTGAAGCGGGCGGCGGCCCTGTTCGACGCCGGCACACCCTGCGGCGAGGAGGCCAACATGGCCAAGCTGCTGGCCTCGGAGGCGGCGTGGCAGGCCGCGGACGTCTGCCTGCAAACCCACGGCGGCTACGGCTTCGCCGAGGACTACGACGTCGAGCGCAAGTTCCGCGAGACCCGGCTCTATCGGGTGGCGCCGATCTCGACCAACCTGATCCTGTCCTATCTGGCGGAGCACGTGCTGGGCCTGCCGCGATCCTATTGATCGCGGGGCGGGTGGCGCCGGGGTAGTAGCGCAAGAACGGGAAAGGCGACAAGGCGTGACCGAGGGCTCGCCCGATTTCGAGCGCTGGATCGGCGCCCGCGAAAGCCTCACCGACGTGGTCACCGCGGCCCAGGTCCGGGGCCTCGCCGCCACCTTCGACCGCGACGATGCGCCGCCCGCGAGCGGCGACCCGATTCCCCCCGGATGGCACTGGCTCTTCTTCCTGGCGCCGGCGCGCCAGTCCGAGCTCGGCCACGACGGCCACCCCGAACGGGGCCGCTTCCTGCCCCCCTTGGCGCTGCCCCGGCGCATGGCCGCGGGCGGCCGGATGACCTTCCACCGACCGCTTCGCGTCGGCGAGGCGATCCGCCGCGAGGCCGAGCTCACCGCCATCCGTGAGACCGCGGGACGGAGCGGCCGGCTGGTGTTCCTCACCGTGCGCTATGCGGTGCGGGGCGAGCACGGTCTCGCCACCGAGGAGGAGCAGGACATCGTCTACCGCGAGGCGGTGCCCCAGGGCGAGCCGGCGCCCCGGCCGGCACCCCGGCCCGAGGCGCCGGGCGCGGCCGATTGGCATCGCACCATCGAGCCCGATCCGGTGTTCCTGTTCCGCTTCTCCGCCCTCACCTTCAACGCCCACCGCATCCACTACGACCAGGCCTACGCGAGCGCCGGGGAAGGCTATCCCGGGCTCATCGTGCACGGCCCCCTGACGGCGCTTCTGCTCCTGGAGCTGTGCCGCGATAACGTTCCCGAACGGCGGTTGTCGCGCTTCGAGTACCGCGCCCGGAGGCCGCTCTACGTCACCGCCCCGTTCGTGCTGGCGGGCCAAATGGAGAGCGACGGCACGGGCTGCGCCCTGTGGGCCGCGGACGGCGAGGGCGCGGTGGCCATGACTGCCTCGGCCGCCTTCGCCACCTCTTGAAATGGGGGACAGTCCCCTTCTCTGGCCCCGTTTGCTACCTCCGATAGGGCGAAATATGGTATGGATCGACCTTGCGGCCGCCGCCGGCGTCAAGAGGAGTGAGTGAGGATGCCCTTCGTAGTCCGCGACGACGATGGAAAGATCGTCGCCGTCCATGACCGGGCGTCGGCCGAGGCGTCGGAGGAGCTCAGCGTCGACGAACCCGAGCTCGTGGACTATCTGGCCGAGCTCGAACGCGAGGGCCAGCTCAAGGAGAGCCTGCTCACCACCGACGCCGAGATGGCCCGGGTCACCGAGGACCTGATCGAGACGCTGATCAAGAAGAACGTCATCATGCTCACCGATCTGCCGCGGCCGGCCCAGGAGAAGATCCTCCAGCGGCGGCGTTTGCGCGAGCACATGTCCGAGATGATCGGCCTCATTGGCGACGACGACGTGGTGTGAGCGCGGCGTTGGCCGACGGCGGCGCGCCTGGCTATCTCAAGCAGGCGTACTCGAAAAATGGGCGTCGATAACCGGGCGGCACTGATCAATCTCGTGATCACCGGTACCGAGGAGCTGGCCGCTAGCGCTAGGCCTCCGACTCGGGGGAGCTCATCTGCACCGGCGCGGTGAGCACCAGCTTGATGACCTCCGATTGCCGGCTGGTGTCGGTCTTGCGGAAGATCTGGTGGAGCTGGGTCCTGAGCGTGTTCTTGCTGACCTGAAACTCCTCCGAGGCCTCCTCGAGGCTCATGCCGTTGACCAGAGCCTCAAGCAGCCTGATCTCGGCCGGCGTCAGGCCGAAGAACGCCTCCAACGCCTGGGTGGGGATCTCGTGGCGCCGCTCCGGATCGCAGACAAACACGGCGACGATGCCGGACACCCCCTCTTCCCCGGCCAGGCGGCCCCGGAGCGGCGCCACCAGAACCCAGTAGGCGCGTCGCATCGAGGGTCGGCCGAGCGTCATCGCGCCCCCGACATCGGGCCCATTGGCGCCCGAGGACGCGGCGGCGTCGCTGATGAGCGAGCGCAGCGCCGCGGTCTCCTGGCCGCCCTCCGCGCGTACCCCGCCGCGCTCGATCGCCAGTCCGTCGTCTTGAGCGACGATCTCGTCGGCGCAGGTGTTGGTGGTCAGCACCCGGCCGCGCCGGTCGACCAGCAAGACCCCGATGGGCATGTGATCGAGCACCCGCTTGGTCGCCGAGCGCTGGGCGTTGAGGCTGAGGAATTGCTTGTGGAGCTCGAAGGCCCGCCGCAAGTGCGGCGCCAGCGAGCGCAACGTGGCGGCGTCCCATTGGGCCGCCGCGTCCTGCTCCTCGAGCCGCTTGATCCCGACCAGCGAGCCCACCGGCTTGTCCCGCGAGACGAAGCAGCCAAGCACGATCGAATCGGCGGGCGCGAGGGCCTCGCCGGAGGCGTCCGAAAAGGCCTGCCCGCCGCCGGCGCCCGTCCCGGCTTCGCCGCGCCCCGCGCGCTTGGCGCTCACCTTGATCCTGAGGTGATAGGTCTCGCCCTCCTCGGCCAGCTCCGGATCCATGTTTTCGGCCGCTCGGGGCGGCACCTCCTCGGCCTTGAGGTCGCGGACGAAAAGCGACACCCCGGCGCTTGCCAAGGTTTCGGAAAGCCGATTCAGCAACACCGGCCAACGGTTGGTGGTCAGCGCCGCGTCATAGATGTCGCCGATGAGCGTCGAGATATGGTTTTGAGGAGTCGCCATCGTCTCCTTTCATCGCCGCCGCCACGGCCTGGTCCCTAGCGCCTGCGAAGAGCAACCCTTCGCGGTCGCCGGCGCGCGCCACCCAGGGTCGCTCATTCTTGTCCGTTTTGACCGCCGGCCGCAAGCCGGGTCTGGTTCGCGCCGCGCCGCGCCATTGACTTTCACGGCGCGCCGGCGCTCGCCAGCCGTGGTCGAGGGCCGAAGCGACTCCGGCCCGGCACGGCCCGGGCCGGCACCAAAGGTCACGGAAACGGACTACTCGGCCCCTGCCTCGGGCGGCTCGCCGAAGTGCACCCAGCGCTCGTCGCCGCCCCGATTTTCGATGTAGTTGATCAGGGCCGCGACCGGTCGCCGGTCGAAGACCGCCCCCGCTTGGTCCAACAGGACATCGCTGGCCTCGCCCATGGGCATCGCGTCGCGATAGGCCCGGGCGCTGGCCATGCCGACGAAGGCGTTGGCCACCGCAACGATGCGGGCGCCGAGCTCGATCGCCTCCCGCGCAAGCCCCAGCGGCCCGTCGCCGTCCCAGCGCTCGTTGAGCTGCTCGAGGATGTTGACCACCGGGCCGTCGAACTCGACGCCCCGCACCATATCGGCGCTGGTGCGCACGCTGTCGTGCAGGGTCTGGCGCTCCTCCTCGGTCAGGTTCTCGGTCTTGGTCAGGATCTCCTCGGGGATCACGATCTTGCCCAGGTTGAGGAGGTTGCCGGCGATCTCCACGGTCTCCACGACGGTCTTGTCGAGGTCCATTTCCTCGGCGATGGCGCGAGCGACCTCGGCGACCCGGATCGAATGATGCGCCGAGTAGGGATCGCGGCGATCGACCACCCCCACCAGTGTCTCCACGAGTTGCTTGAACGCCGCTTCGCGCCGCTCGCGCTCCCGGGTCAGCTCGGTGATGTCCTCGAGCACCACCAACACCCCCGGGCGATGGTCGCGGTCGCCGGCCAAGGGAACGTGATCGGACTTCACGATGTGGATGCCGTCGGCTTCGTCGAACGAGTGGACCTCCGAGGCGGGCTCGCTTTCGTCGAGGACATTGCGGTTGATGCGCTCGAGGATCTTGGCCTTCACCGGGCCGATGACGGCGGTCATGGTCTTGCCCAACATGTCCTCGGCAAGCGTGCCGGCTTGGTCCGCCGCGGCCTTGTTGGCGAAGGTGTACTTGCTCTCGCCGTCGACCGCGGTGATGACATTGGGTTGGCCATCGGTGACGACGCGCAGGAACTTGGTGAGGTTCTCGTGGCGCTCGGCGGTGATGCGGTAGTTCTCGGCCGCCCGGGCGGCGCGGACCGAGGTGCCGTGACGCCACACCGCGATCAGCGACACCGAGACGCCGACGATGATGAGCAGGAACACCACGTACATGGTGGTGGCGCGTCCCTCGACCTCCGAGAGCGCCTCCGCTCGGGCAACGGTGCGCACCAGGTACCAGGGCACGCCGGCCAGGGTCCGCCCGGTGACCAGAACGTCGTCGTTCTTGTAATCGCGCCTGATGGCGAAGCCGCCCGGTTTATCGATCACGAAGGCGGCGGCGAGGTTCTCGGTGTCCACGGCGAGCGAGCGCCTGAGCGGCGCGGTGTCGTCGGCCAGCGGCGAGAGGTACTCGATCACCGCCTCGTTCTCGCGGACCAGATAGCTCTCCGCGCTCTCCAAGGTCTCGCCGGGTTGCCGCAGCCGGCCGTAGAGCTCGTCCGTCACCAGCTTCAAGCCGACCACCAGGCCGATGCTCTTGCTCGCGCCGGCATCCTCTTGGATGGCGTAGACCGGAAGCGCGAAGCCGATGGCGGGCTCGTCGCTGACGCCCAGGAACATGTCGGCGAGCGCCGCCTCGCCGGCGGCGGCGCGGGCGATCGCCTGGTTGAGCTGCGGCACCGACGGCGGCATGCCCGGCGTCGCCGCCACGATGGTGCCCTGGGGGTCGGTGAGCGCCAGGCCGGCGAGCCCCACGCGCTCCACGTTGGCGTCGATCAATGGCCCCAGCTGGCGGGCGGTGAAGCCCGCGCGGGTTGCCGTCGCGATCAGCAGATTGCGCAGAAACGCGATCTCGACCTCGTCCACGTCGAGCTCGGAATCGCCGGCGCGGGCCAGGGCGACCTCGGTCATGTAGAGCTGCAGCGAGGCGTTTTCGGCCAGGCTCTTCATGGTGAAGAATTGCTCCGCCACCCACTCGTTGACCGCCGCGGCGCGGCTGTTGGCGACGATGCCGAGCCGGGTCTGCCAGGCTTGCAGATCGCGCTCGCGCTGGTTCTCGACGAAGACGTAAACCACCGTGACGCCGATCGCGACGACCAGTGCGAGGATCGCGCCCGCGGCCAAGATGAATCTGTTCGCTCTGGTGCTTGCGCCGTCGCCGGCCGGTCCCTGCTCAGCCATCCCTGCCTCGGTTCTCTATTGCCGGCTCATTTGCCTCGATCATGACGATTGCCCGGCCGCCGACGTTCAAGCGGCCCTGATTGATGGGGTCAACTGGATTTTACGTGATGTTGGTCACAAAGCGTCAATCGAATTTTGATTAAAATGCTTTCTGAGCTCTTTCGTGGAGTCCCATTCCTGGCTATCATGGCGCTCACGGGATCTCAATCATTGGTTTAATAGTTGGGTTTAACAGCATGATCAGGAGTTCGCGGCCGACCCCGCTTGGCCCCGGATCGCGCGACCGCCTCGGGCTCCGATTGCTGGCTCCGGTGATGGCCGGAATCATGGCGCTGGCCGTGCCCGGAGCGGCCCAAGCCGCCGCCGCCAGGGGCATCTTCAATTCGACCGAAAAACGCAGTGATAACCTGAAACCATTTCCCAAATGGACCCAGGCGCTGGAGCGCTATATCGAGGAACGCAAGAACGTCCCCGGGACTTGCGCGGAGTCGACCTTCAACAAGTGCCACTACCAGCGCTGGCAGCAGCTCATCGCCAGCCTCCGGGGCAAGAGCGTCAAGTCGCAGCTCAAGGCCGTCAACACTTACGGCAACAGGGCGCGCTACATTCTCGATCCGATCAACTGGGGCGTTAAGGACTACTGGGCCAGCCCGGGCCAGTTCTTCAAGAAGAATGGGGACTGCGAGGACTATGCCATCCTCAAGTTCCTGACCTTGCGGCGGCTCGGTTACCAAGGCGACACACTCAGGATCGTGGTCCTTCAGGATCTCGACTTGCGGGTCGCCCACGCCGTCCTGGCGGTCTATGACAAGAAGAAAATCCTCATCCTCGACAACCAGATGACCCTGGTGGTCGAGGATCGCCGCATCCGCCATTACCGGGCGATCTTCTCGCTCAACGAGTCGGGCTGGTGGCGCCACCGGGCGAGCAAGAAGAAAATCTAGCGCTCGGGTGCGCCGGACGCCGGGGCCGCGCCTCCCCGGCGCCACGATCAGCGCTCGGTGAAGGCCATGCCGCGCGCCCGCAGGATCGGTTTCAGCAAGTAGTCGAGGACCGTCCTGTCCCCGGTCATGATGTCCACCTGGGCGACCATTCCGGGGATGATCTTCTTGGGGTCGTCCTCGTCCCCGAGATAGTTCTTGTCCGTGCGGACCCGGACCTGGAAGTAGCTCTCCCCTTTCTCGTCGACGATGGAGTCGGCGCTGATCTGCTCCAGGCGCGCGTCGAGTGAGCCGAAGATGGCGTAGTCGTAGGCCGTGATCTTGACCGTGGCCTCCTGATCGGGATGGAGGAAGCCGATGTCGGCCGGGCGAATGCGGGCCTCGACCAAAAGGTTGTCCTCGGCGGGCACGATCTCCACCAGGTCCACGCCCGGCCTGATGACGCCGCCCACGGTATTGACGTTGAGCTGCTTGATGGTGCCGTCGACGGGGGAGCGAACAGCGGTGCGCTGGACCCGGTCCCGCATCGAGGTCAGCACCTCTCCGAGGGCGTTGAGCTTGACCTTGGTGTCGTTGAGCTGGGCCAGGGTCTGGGCGCGGAAGGTGGCGCGCTTCTCCCGGATGCGTCCTTCCGCCTCGCGCTGCGCCGAGCGCGCCCTGGGCACCGATTGCCGCGCCGTCTCCAGCGTGCCCTCGATGTCGTTGACGCCGCGCTCGATGCGGATCAGCTCGATGCGCGAGGTCACGCCTTGCGCCACCATCGGCGCGGTGATGGCGAGCTCCTCCCGCGCCAGGGCGAGGCTGCGTCGCAGCTGCGTGATGCGGGAATCGATCTCGACCAGCTCCTGCCGGCGTTGGTGAACCAGCTGCTGCAGGACGGCCACCGACTGCTCGAGCTCGGAGCGGCGCGCCCGGAACAGCGCGTTCTCGCTCTCGGCGAGCCTGGGGTCGCCCTCGATCACCTCCTTGGAATAGCTGGGATTCTTGCCGCTGACCTCGGCCTCGAGGCGGTGGCGCGACGCGAGCAGGCCCAGGTACTGGGCGTAGTCCTCGCTGAACTTGGATTCGAACTGGACGTCGTTCACCCTCAGGAGCGTGTCTCCCTGGTTGACGAACTGGCCCTCCTTGACCAGGATCTCGGCGACGATGCCGCCCTCGAGGTGCTGCACCACCTGGATCTGGCCCGAGGGGATGACTCGGCCGTCGCCCCTGGCGATCACCGGGATCGTCGCCTGGCTGGTCCAGTACGCCGCCGCCGCAATGAAGCCGACGATCGCGAACAGCAACAGGCTGGTCGAGAAGCGGGGACCGCGCACGATGGCGGCCCTCAGGTCCGACATATAGTCGATGTCTTCGATAGGGCTCTTAGCCATCCGCCGTGGCCCTCATGCTCTTTTCGTCGTCACCCGGCCGCCGGCCAGCGCCTCCAGCACCACCTCGCGCGGCCCGTCGGCGACCACCCGGCCGGCGTCGAGAACGATCAAGCGGTCGACCATGGTGAGGAGCGACGCCCGGTGCGTGATCAGCACCAGCGTCTGGTGTGCGAGGACGCTCTGGAAGCGGCTCCGGAACGCCTCCTCGGTGCGGGTGTCCATCGAGCTGGTGGGCTCGTCGAGGATGACGATGTTGGGGTTGAGCAGGATCGCGCGGGCCAGGGCGATGGCCTGACGCTGGCCGCCGGAAAGGCCCTCGCCGCGCTCGCCCACCGGCAGGTCGTAGCCCAACGGGTGACGGCTCACGAAGTCGTCGACGCCGGCCAGGCGGGCGGCGTGCAGGACCTGGGCGTCGTCGGCGTGGGGCGCCGCCGCGGTGATGTTGTCGCGCACCGAGCCGCGGAACAGGAACACGTCCTGGGAGACGTAGCCGATGGCCCGGCGCAGGTCCACGGGATCGATCTGGCGGGTGTCGGTGCCGTCGACCAGGATGGCCCCATCGCCGGGCTGGAACAGGCCCAGCATCAATTTGGCGATGGTGCTCTTGCCCGAGCCCACCCGACCGATGATGCCGACGTGTTCGCCCGCCTTGATGGTGAAGCTGAGGTCGTTGAGGACCTGGATGTCCTGGCCCGGATAGGAAAAGCCGACGCCCGTGAAGGCCACTTCACCGAGCAGACTGGGGCGGTGCAGGAAGGACTTGTTCGGCGGCCGCTCCACCGGCGCCTTCATCAAGCCGTCGAGCGCCTTGAGCGAGGTCCGCGCCTGATTGAGACGGGTGAGCAGCTGCGCCAACTGTCCGATCGGGGCGATGCCACGACCGGTGAGGATCACGCAAGCGATCAGGCCGCCGGTCGTCAGCTTGCCGTCGGCCACCAGGAAAACCCCCCACACCACCACCGCGATGGTGGTGAGCTGCTGCACCGTCATGGCGAAGTTGATGCCCGCCTGCGAGACCATGCGCGCGCGCTGCGAGGAGCGCGCCGATTGGCCGACGAAGCTCTCCCACATCCCGCGCATGCGCGATTCGGCGCCGATGCTCTTGATGGTCTCGAGCCCGCTGATCGATTCCACCAACACGCCGTGCTTCTGCTCGGTCTCCTTGAAGTTCTTGCGCACAATGTGACTGAGCGGGAACTGCAGGATCAGCCCGACACCGATTATGAGCGGCACCGCGACCAGCGGCACCAGCGCGATCGTCCCGCCGATGAACCAGAGCACGAGGATGAAGAGGCCGACGAAGGGCAGATCGATGAAGGTGGCAAGGCTCGCCGAGGTGAAGAAGTCGCGCACCGTCTCGAACTCACGCAAGGTATTGGCGAAGACCCCAGCCGAGGCGGGCCGGGCGGCGAGCTGCATGTCGAGAACCTGATCGAAAATCCGGTTGGCGAGGATCACGTCGGCCCTCTTTCCCGCCATGTCGATGAAATAGGCGCGCAGCGATCGGATCACGAAATCGAAGCCGAACACGGTGGCCGCCCCGATCGCCATGATCGTCAGGCTGGGCATCGCCGTGCCCACGTTGGGGAGGATGCGATCGTAGACCGCCATCACGAAGAGCGGCGTGGTCAGGGCGAATACGTTGATCAGAATCGCCGCCAAGGCAACCTGGGCGTAGATCCAGCGACTGCGGAAGATGGTGCCCCAGAACCAGGCCCGCGGCCGCGGGAGATCGGCCTCCTGGCGCTGGATGTCGAAGCGGAACTCGGGCTTCAGGAAGATGGCGTAGCCCGAACACTGCTTCTCGAGCTCGTTGCGCTCGATCTTCTGCACCCCGCCGCCGGTCTCCGGCAGCATCACCATCGCGGTCTTCTTGTCGACGTACTCGATCAGCACGCAGGCCTGCTCGTCCTTGAGGATGAGCACCACCGGCAGGACCAGCTTGGAGACCGCGGAGAGGCGCCGCTTGACGACGCGCCCGAGGAAGCCGGCGCGCTCGGCGGCGCGCAGGAACATGCTCGGCGCGAGGCGGCTGCCGGTGAACGGCAGCCCCGCCTTGAGGACCTCGGCCGACCGCGGGCGACCGTAGTGACGGGTGAGAAAGACCAGACAGGTGAGCAGTGGGTCTTCCGCCTCCGCGCCCTCGGCGAGGAGCTCGTGATCCAGCGCCTCCGTCACGCCCTCGGCGGGCTCGGATGGATCGGTGGGCTCAGTCTGCCGCTCGTCGGCCGCAAGCTCGACCATTCTCTACACCCGAAGGGACCGGAGCGACTCGCCAGGCACAAGACACTCCCAAAGCGGCGGCGCGATCCGCCGCATACCTCAACATAACCCCCGAACTGTCAAATTTATATTATTGATCGGATGTCTTGGCGACACCCCTCATCCTTCGCCTCAGAGGCCCATCGGCGCCCCTGGCGGGCCCAAATGCTATCGCGAACGTCGCTTCACCGATGGGGGGCCGGAGCTCACTCGGCGATGTTTGCGGCCATGGTCTCCTCGGGCATCACCACCCCGAGCGCAGGTCCGAGCGTGCCGATCGTCGCCAGCATCTGGTAGTTGGCGACGCGAAAGTCGAACTCACCGGTGACCAACGCGACCCGGGCCTGGAACAGCTCGTTCTCGACGTCGAGAACGTCGAGCAGGGTGCGCTGACCGAGCTGGAACTGCTGGCGATAGGCCGCCACCACCTGGTCCGCCGCCAACACCCGATCCTCCAGCGACGGCAGCCTGTCGGAGGCTACCTGGCGGGCGTTGAAATCGATGCGCATCTGCTCGACGACCAGACGCCGGGTCTCGGCCTCGCGCTGCACCGCCTCGCTGGCGGCCTCGTTGAGGCGCCGCGTGCGCGCCAAGTCGCCGCCGCCCCGGAACAGGTTCCAGCGCGCCACGCCAAAGGCCCGATAGAAGAGCTCCATCCCCCTCGAGCCGCTGATGTTCTGGTTGCGCTGGGCCGAGAGCTCGAGATCGAAACGCGGCCACATCACGCCCTTGGAGGCCTCGACGTCGGTGCGCCGGGCGTCGACCGTCGTCGATGCCGCGTGAATCGCGGGATTCCTGCTCAGCGCCTCCTCGACCGAGCCGTCCATGGTCTCGGGCACCAGGTCCTCGGGCACGTCGGCCAGCTCCAGGTTGTCCGGCGCCGTCCCGGTCGCCTCGATGAAGTCGGTCTCGGCATCGCGCAACTCGCCGCGCTGATTGGTGAGCCGGGTCCGCGCCAGCGCCAGCCGCGCCTCGGCCTGACGCACGTCGGCAATGCTGCCGCCGCCCTCACGGGCACGGATGCGCACGTCCCCGAGCACACCGACGTGGGCCTGAACGTTCTCCTCGGCGAGGGAGACGATCTCCCGGCTCCGCAGCACCGAAAGATAGGCCTCGACGGCGCGCAGCGCGATCAGCTCCTCGGCGTCGCGGACCTGGAAGCCCGCGGCCTTGACGCGGATCCCCGCCGCCGCGGTGCGGTTCCAGGTCTCGAAACCATCGAACAGCATCTGGCGCACCAAGATCTCGCTGTCGGTATGGAGCATGTTGACGTGGGCCTCATTGTCGCTTTGATTGCTGCCCGACCCGGGCCCGCCGAAGGGGCCCACCCCGGCCACGGTGCTGGGGCCAACGCCGCGGCCGGCCCGACCCCGGGTGCCCGGGGTGTTGCTGCGTTCGTATCCGGTGGCCGCCCTGACGTCGACCGTCGGGTAAAAGGGCGACCGCGCCTCGTCGACTTGCTGATCGCGCGCGCGCTTGGCGGCCTCGGCGGCCTGCACCGTCGGATGGGTGTCGACCGCCAATTGAACCGCCTGCTGGAGCGTCAGCGCCTGGACCTGGACAGAAGCCAGCCCTAAAACCAGCACCCCACCAAACAGTCCACTAACTAAAGGTGTAAGTAACGCCCCTTGGCAACCCGATAAATACTTCACCCCGGTGCTCCCGTTGCTCTCGCTCTGGCGCCGAAGCGCATGAGCCTGTTCCCCCGAAACGAAACTTTTCGCGCAATACCCACGGTACCGCGCGACGGAACTCCCACCTCCGACAAGCTTTCGGGTTATACCATGGGCTCTTAAGGCTTGTAAATAAGGTTAAAATGACCCCTCGCCGGGTCAGGACGGCGGGTCAGGATGGCGGTGCTGGACGGCGGTGCTGGACGGCGGTGCTGGACGGGAGGCGAGCGCCCCGCCGCCGGGTCGGCGCCGCGAGCGCGCGAGCGCGCGACCTCGGGCCGGGTCGGAGCGGCCGCGTCGGGACGCGGCTAGACGATCGTATCGGTGACGACGTAGGTGTCGAAGTCGCTGGTGAGGTCGGCCCCGTAGACGACGATGACGGTGTCCTCGATGCCGATGCCGCTCACCGTCACCGTGGTGCTCTCGCTGCGGCTGTCGTAGGCGACATCGAGGCTGCCGCTGCCGGTGGCGAGCAAATCCGAGATGTCCAACAGGTCGCCGCCGTCGCCGGCGTGGAAGTCGAGGATGGTGACGGTCTCGCCCTCGCTGTCGGCGGTGACGCGGTAGGTCTCGCGGCCCTCGCCGCCGATCAGCACGTCGCCGATCGGAATCTCGTCACCGAACACGATGTCGGCGCCGACGAAGAGCCCGTTCTCATCGGCTTCCGCGGCCTCGACGGCCGGCTCGTCGGCGCGTGCGTCGGCCGGGCCGATCAGGCTTTCATCGAGCACGAGCCCGCCATCGCTGTCCGACCACCAGGTAAACCCGCCGTCGTAACCGGCGTCGCTGTCGATGGCCACCCAGATGGCGTCGTCGGCGAACGAGGCCTCGCCGCTCATCCAGTCGGCGCCATCGGCGAAGCTGCGCTCGGTGGCGACGCCGCTCTGGTCGGTGATGGCGAGCGTGGCCTCGGCGCGGCCCACACCGCCCTCACCCCAATCGACGTCGAGAGTAAGCTCCTGACCTTGGTCCAACTCGAAGGCAAACCAGTCGAGATTCAGTGAGTCGGCCATATCATCCACTCCAGCGGCGATTCCTTAGGCCTTCCGCCCGATTCCGAACTCCCTCGCGGATTGTTGCGCCGGCGCCGAGCGAAGCTCGACGGGACGCCCTTCCGCCCTTTTTATGCCAATTCATAATAGCCGCCCCCCTGTCGCCCCGCATCATCCAAACGGATGAGAGCGGAAATTTTTTTATGCTTGATTTTCAAAGGGTTAGCTTTGCCGCCTTACACCATCGGGTCGGATACCGGCGGTGGCGTAACCGGACCCTGGCCGTTGCCGCCCTCCGGTGCGCTCTCCCGCGCGGCCTTTTCCGAGGCCTCCTGCACGGCGCGGGCCGCCTGTTGGAAGAGGCGCAGGAGCTCCGGCACCGCCGCCATCGGCATCACCAGGCGATGGCTCACCTGGCGCCGCTCCGCCTTGCTCTCGGGCTCGTAGCCCACCACCCGGAAGAGGTCGATCTTGGCGACGCCGGCGCGGGTGATGAGACCGCTGGCGCCGTCCACGAACAGCTCGTCGATCGGCATCGGGTTGCGCACCATCTTGACGTTGGGGCGGGCCGGCCCCCCCGCTTCCGCCTGAGCTTTCGTTTCGTCCGCCATTTTCCTACCTTTTCAGCATTTGGATGTCAGGGATCAGAGCCGGCCAACATCCGACATCTGCGGCTCGACATTAGCACCTTCCGGTCCCCGGGCGAAGGCGGCGTTGCCGGGCCGGCGTTCGGCGGCCGCGCCGATAGCGGGTCGTCGCGGGCGGTGATCCTTGTTAGTGTCGCCGCGCACAGGTGATCCACCGCGAAGCCTTCGCTTTGGAGCAGACGGCGGCCGATGAAGCGTGGCAAGAGGCGCACCAAGGGCAAGCCGGCAAGAAAATCCCCCACCGGGCGCAAGCCGACCGACCTCAAGGCCGCGCTACGCGCCGCCATCCAGCACCATCAGGCGGGGCGGCTGCAGCAGGCGGAGCAGATTTACCGACGCGTACTCGAGGTTCAGCCCAACAACGCGGACGCGCTACAACTGCTCGGCTTGATGGCGCATCAGGTCGGACGGCACGAAACCGCGATCCGACTCATCGGCAAGGCCATTCAGGTCAACCCGAGCCACGCCGCGCTCCACAACAATCTCGGCGAGGCCCAGAGAGCGCTCGGCAGGTTCTCCGACGCCATCGCCTCCTACCGCCGCGCCCTGGCCATCAAACCGGACTACGCGGAGGCTCACAACAACCTCGGGATTGTTCTGGCGGAACAGGGTGACCTCGACGACGCCGTCGCCAGCTATCGCCGCGCCCAGGCCCTCAAGCCCGACTACGCGGAGGCCCACAACAATCTGGGCACCGCCCTCAGACGGCAAGGCAACTCCGAAGACGCCATCGCCTCCTACCACCGCGCCCTGGCCATCAAGCCCGACTACGCGGAGGCCCACAGCAACCTTGGAGTTACGCTCGCGGAACAGGGCGACTTCGACGACGCCAGCGCCTCGTACCGCCGCGCGCTCGCCATCAAACCGGACTACGCGGGGGTGCATAACAACCTCGGGACCGCCTTGGCGGAACAGGGCAAACCCGACCAGGCCATCGCCTCCTTCCAGCGGGCGCTCGCCGTCAAGCCCGACTACGCGGAAGCGCACAACAACCTGGGCAATGCCCTCAGACACCGGGGAAGGCCCGACCAGGCCATCGCCTCGTACCGCCGCGCCCTCGAGATCAATCCCGACTACGCGGAGGCGCACAACAGCCTCGGGATTGCCTTACAAGACCAGGGCAGGCCCGACCAGGCCATCGCCTCGCACCGCCGCGCCCTCGAGCTCGATCCCGACTACGCCTCGGCGCACAACAACCTCGGGATTGCCTTACTAGGCCAGGGCAGGCTCGACCAGGCCGTCGCCTCGTACCGCCGCGCCCTCGAGATCGATCCGGACTATGCCTCGGCGCACAACAACCTGGGGATTGCCTTACAAGACCAGGGCAGGCTCGACCAGGCCATCGCCTCGTACCGCCGCGCCCTCGAGCTCGATCCGGACCATGTGGCGGCGCACTACAACCATGCCACGCTCCATAAGCACGGTCCCGGAGATCCCGCGATCGAGAAGCTCAAGCAGTTGTTGAAGCCGGAAGATTTACCCGAGGACGATAGGAATCAGCTGCTCTTCGCCCTCGGCAAGGGCCACGACGACCTCGGCCTCTACGCGGAAGCGTTCTCCTATTACCGGCGGGCGAACGAGGAAAAGGCCAAGCGGGCCAATTTCGATGCCGTGCGCCTAGCAAAGCAGACGGTGGCGATCAAGAAGGTGTTCCGGCAACGGCTCGGTCCCGCGGGCGAATATTCGCAGCCTGGGAGGCCCGTTCCGATCTTCGTGGTGGGAATGTCGCGCTCGGGCAAGACTCTCGTGGAGTCGCTCTTGTCGCAACACGACGACGTCCACGGCGCCGGCGAGAGATACGAATGGGCCAGGGCGGTCGAGAAGGTCGTCGCTAAGTATTCGATTTCAGAATCTTTTCCAGAATTCGCGCACTCGTTGGGTATCGAGCGGCTAAGAGAGATCGGAAAGACTTATCTTGAAGACGTTTCCAAGCACTTGCCCGACTGCCGTTTCTTTGTCGACACCATGCCCGGAAACGGTTTCTTTATCGCTCTGATACTCCAGGCGATTCCGTTCGCGAGAATCATCTGTTGCCGGCGTGATCCCCTCGACAACTGCCTGTCCATCTACTTCAAGCGCTACAGGTCCCACCACGAGTATTCATATGATTTGGCAAGCCTGGCCTCGTACTACGCCAATTATCACGAGGTGATGGCGCATTGGCTGAAGCTGTACGGAGAGCGGATTCTCGAGGTGCGCTACGAGGACCTGGTGCGGGATCCCGGGCGGACAGGTGCGCGAATCTACCGATTCTGCGGCCTCGAATACGAGCCGACGGCCATCCGCCAGGCCTTCACGAGGGACGAAATCGGGCGCTGGAAGCACTATGAGCGGTATCTCGGCGCCCTGATTCGGGCGCTCCGCGATCAGCCCTCAGAAGCCAGGGATCGGGGATCGCGGATCAGCGCTCGCGCAATCACCAGCGACCCCGACGCCTGATCCCTGAGCCCCGATCGCCGAGCCTCACGCCATCGGGTCCGAGGGTTCCGGGGGGGGCTTGGCCGTCGCCTCCGGGTCCGGTCCATGGGATCTCGGTCAGGCGGCCCAGGCGAATCTCAAGCGTGATGTCGGCGTCGAAGCCTTCGACGACGGCGCGGGCGGCATCGACACGCTCCTCGGCGGCGATGAGCTGGCCACCATCTGGTGCTTCGGTCCGGGCCGCTCAGGGCCACCGCCTGGTGGGCGAATATCGGCTCCGCCCGGGAGCTCGAGGCCCGGTAACGATCAAGCCGGTCGGGCGGCTTTCGCGCACGGGGGCAAGGGAAGAGCGGCCGGCCCCAACGATCAGCCGACCAAAAGGGCGTTACGAAGCGCCCGTTGCAGACCGCCGTCCACGCTATCCTTGGCCTTTTGAGCCGCGCCGTCGATGTCCTTCGCTCCCTTGTCAACGAGCTTCCCGGCCTCGACCAGCCTGGCCATCTCCGCCTCCAGGGCGGCCCTGTCGTTGGCCCCGTCGAGGATCTGCACCAGCCGGCGATCGAAAGGATTGAGCGCCACCGGGGTGTGCCACTGGTTCGTGACCCAGGGGTTCTCTCGCGCTTGCAAGCGCACCAGGGATGTGGCCTTGGGCCGCTCGCTTATCGCGCTCGCCAGGCTTGGCGCGTAGCGGTGCACATCCAGGATCCCCGCCTGATAGAGCTTCAGCAGATCGGCCGCCAGTTGCTGGTCGAGGACCTTCCGCTCCGCGGCGGTCTCTTCGGTCGAGCGCAGAGCCTCCCTGACCTCGTCGCACAACTGGAGGAATGGCGTGGCCCGCGGCCAGTCGCGCCACAGATTGGTGAGAGCGGCCTTGACGCGGGGCGGCCAGGATATCGTCGCGCCGCTCCCGCGCGGCGTCACCACGCGCACTTTCTCGGAGGCGAGCGGGTCCGGGCCCTCGGGGTCCAGTCGCGCGGCCGACGACACCTGGAGGTCGAGCAATCGGTCGGGGTCGAGATGGCGAACCAAGTTGTGCGCCTGGTGGCAAAGCAGGGTGGCGCGGAAGCGGCGATTGAGCAGGAAGTCCATGTACTGTTCCCGGCGGATGACGTCCTTCGCCAGCCGTAGCTTCTCGGCGATCTTCTTCGGAAAATGCTCGATCGACATCGCGGCGACATTCGCCTCGCCGAGGTATTGCAATCCGTGGCGCTCCGCGTCCTCGACGAATTCATGAAAGTAGACCGGATTATTCACCGCCTCCAAGAATTCGTGGAAGATATAGGAATCTCTCTTCTTGGCCAGAACCTCGACCTCGTCCTTCAGGAACTGGCTATAGGCGTTGCTCTTGTCGGCGGTCGCCTGATGAAGGAAATTCAACAAGGCCCGCGCCTGCCCCGTCTGTCTCTCGGGCCCCTCGAATGAAGCGATGTGATAGAGCATCATCTCGCGCAAGGCCTCGGGCATGTGCCAGCCTGGATAGGTGTTGTAGCTCACGTAGGCGACGCCGTTCGCGGCCAGATTGCTGTCGCACACCGAGAGGATCTTGTCGCGAACGTCTTCCGCGACCCAGGAGTACACGCCATGGACAATGATGTAATCGAAGGTCCCGAGGTCGGGTCCGATATCGCTGATGCTTTGATCGCGCAACTCGATGTTGGCGAGTCGCAGAGCCGCTACGTTCTTTTGCCCCATTTCGATCTGGCGGGGCGATAGATCGAGGCCGACGAAGCTGCTCTCGGGCAGGTTGAAGGCCATCGGAATTATGTTGCCGCCGCCGGCGCAGCCGAGCTCCAGCACGCGACATTCCTCGACCGGTGCCGGGGTCAGGCCGAAGAGGGTGGCGACGGTGGCGAGATTATGGGGATGGCTGCGGGGAAAGGAGAGGCTTTCGTACGGCAGGATGTCGTAGCTGGACCGGTCGCTGTCATCCATCTCTCTGGCTCCCGCTCGCGGCCGGCGGCGGGGCCCGCCGGTCGCCCTGCGGAGCCGCGGCACGAATTCGCGCGCTCCGAGAGCTTCTAGACAAGTTCGGCTCGCGGCGCCATGCGAAAGCTTGGCTCGGGCGCGCGCCCCGGCGGCAAAGGTCCTTTGGGCGTCCGGCAGGGCGTCCGGCAGGGCGTCCGGAGGTTGGGATCGACGCTGGGGCCGCGGGCCGCTTGCCGCGCGCCCGGGCCGCGAAAAAGAGGCGGGGGAGACCTGGTCTCCCCCGCCCGACTCTGGCCGTTCGCCGCTGCCGAGGGGCGGCCGCTAAACGACGTCCGGCGTCAAGACGGTAATATCCTCGTCGACCAGGACCGTGGCGGTGTTGCTGGTGTATTCGACGAAGCCGGGATTGCTGGTGCTGGGCCCGTCCAAGGTCCAATCCTTGCCCTCCAGCGTCAGCGTGTCGCCCTTGCCGGCGTCGCCCGGATCGCCGTCGCCGAACACGAACAGAGTGTCGGCGGCGTTGAGCGCGATCACGTCGGCTTCCTCGAGGGTCAAGTCGTGGTCGTCGCCTGGAGTTTTGCCAGTGAGATCGATGGCTTCGATGTTTTTGATCTCGTCACCGGCAAGGCCGTCGAGATCCAGGTCCAGCTTGTTCGCTTCCAGCCGCACCACATCGAACCCGTCGCCGCCATCGAGCGAAACGACGTCGTCCTCCCAGACCAGGATATCGTTGCCGGTGCCGCCAAGGAGCGTGTCACCGCCGCCGTCGCCATCGATGAAGTCGTTGCCGTCCTTGCCGTCGATAGTCTCAGCGTCCTTGGTCCCGATGATGAGGTCGTCCCCATCAGTCGGCGACTGGCCTTTGCCGATGTCGACCTCGTTCCAGGAATTCACGGCGAAGTTCGCCAGGCTCGTTTCTGGCCGGATGTCGACCTCGAACCCCTCATCGGCCGATCCCTGCACGCCGATGGAAATATCGTCACCGCCCCCGGTGCCAAGGACCACGACGTCCTCCACCGTGAGCTCCCTCAAGCCCGAATTCTGTGGCCCACCGATGTACTCCCAGGTCATCTCGTAGAACTTGGTGTCGAGGATCTCGAAGGGGGTCACGATATTGAAGTCCGGGACCTCACCGCCCTCCTCGTCGAGCCGGATCACCGTGGTGATGGTGTTTGCAGGCGTATCAATCTGCGTCCACGTCACCAGGTAGTACTGGGTGCCGGCGTTCGAGTTGGTGAGCACGTCGGTGAAGCTGATGTCGAAGTCGGGGGGCAACTGGTCGATGTCGATCACGAGCGCCGCCGTAACGACGTCGCCGTCGCCGTCGGTGACCTCGTAGACGAAGGTCTCCGAGATGACACTGGTGCTCGCGGGCGGCGTGTAGGTGTAGCTGCCGTCCGAATTCAGCTTCAGGAAACCGCCGGCGTCGGTCTCGAACTCGACGCCGACCTGGAAGCTTTGCGCGCTCTGGCTGATCCCGGTGACGGTGCCGCCGTCGGCGCCGACGAGGTCGTTCGTCAGCACGTTGCCGCCGATCGGATCGCCGTCCTCATCGGCCTCGTCGAAGTCGTCCGTAAGGATCGGCGCGTCGTCCTCGACCGTGATCACGATGTCGCCGGTGGCGGTGTCATCGTCGCCGTCCGTCGCCGTGTACTGGAAGGTCAGCACGATGGTGTCGTCGGGGCCCGTCTGGCTCTCGTTAGTAAAGACCGTATCGGGATCGTCGCCGTCCGGGTGATCCAACGGCCCCAGCAGCGTGAAGGTGTAGGTGCCGTCGGCGCGCACCTCGAGCGTGAAGATGTCGTCGCCCAGGGTGATCGGGGTCTCGACCGTGCCCACCAGGATCACCGTCGCCGTCAGCACGCCGGTCTGGGAATCATAGACCAGCTGCAGCGGCTTGCCGCCCGAGGTAAGCGTCTCCAGCGAGACCTTGAACAAGGCGTCCCCATCGATTTCGTCAGGATCGTCGGGATCCGGGTCCTCGGGATCCACGGCCGAGATCAGCGCGACGTCGGTGATGCTGCCGCCGTCGGCGCCGAAGGCGACGTTGAAGGTGCCCTCGGCGATCTCGGGGTCGGGGCCCGCGGGAGCTTCGTCGTCAGCGTTGGGATCGGTGCCAGCGGCCAGGTTCGCCTCCTGCACCGTACCCGACGTCGCGTTGCCCGCCAGCGGCCCGTCGTCCTCGATCTTGACCGTCAACGTCACGTTGACCGCATCGCCGTCGCCGTCGGTGACCGTGCCGGTGAAATTAGGCAGGGTGATAATGTCGTCAGACCCCACCAGATCGTCACCCGTGTGGGTCATATCGTCCAACAGCGTGAAGGTGTAGTCGCCGTTCTGGAACACCTCCAGCTTCCAGGCGCCGCCCGGGTCGTTGATCGTCGTCCCGGCGCTACCCGCGGCCACCGCAACCGCGCCGACGGTATCGCCCGCGAACGCGATAAAGGTGAGAAGGCCAGGACCGTCGGCGCCGAAGTTTACGTTGTCGAAGAACGAGCCACTCACCGAAAACGGCACGGTATCCAGCTGGTTGCCCGGATCGGTCCCGCGAACCAGATCGGTCTCGCTAACGGAGATCGTGTCTGATCCCAGGGCCCCAGGCTTCAGAAGCGGCACGTCGTCGGTGATCACGACCGACAACGTGCTGCCCACCGAATCGCCGTCGGAGTCCGTGACCCCGAAGGCGAAGGTCAGGGTGTTGGTGTTCTGACCGTCGTTCGTCCCAGGCTTATGGTCGATGTTGTCCTTGAGCTCGAAGGTGTACGTGCCGGAGTTGACATCGAGCGTGATGGTGAAGACCTCGCGGTCCTCGTCCGACTGGAAGCCAGGCGTTTCCGTGCTCTCAACGTAACCAACGAGCGTGTCCGTGCCCTGGCCGGCGAGGGTGATGACCTTACCCTGGGACTTGAGGCCCAGGGCGTCGAAGGCCGTCTGGACTGGACTAAACGCGCCCGCCCCCGGGCCGTCGGCGCCGAATTCAATGTTGAGGTCGCCGGTCTTCGCGAGCGGCTCGGCGTCCGGCGGGTCGTTGCCGTCGAAGGTGGAGCCCCCGGCCGTCGTGAGGTCGTCCTCGTCGACGAGGGTGGTTTGGGCGGGAAGAGACTGGCCCTCGCCCCCCTCTGCCTGCACCGGCCCGTCGTCCTCGATGTTGACCGTCAACGTCACGTCGACCGAATCGCCGTCGCCGTCAGTGACCGTGCCGGTGAACACGGGCACGATCGTGTCGGCGGAACCGACATTGTCCGGATCGCCATGGCCCATATCGTCCAACAGCGTGAAGGTGTAGTTGCCGTTCTCGAATACCTCCAGCTTCCAGGCGTCGCCCGGGCCGAAGATCGTCGTCGCCCCGGTGCTGCCCACCACAACCGCGGTGGCGGTCCCGAACGCGATAAAGGTGAGAAGGCCCGGACCGTCGGCGCCGAAGTTCACGTTGTCGAAGAACGAGCCATTCACCGACGCCGGCACGGCATCGAGCTGGTTGCCCGGATCCACATTGCGAACCAGATCGGTCTCGCTAACCGAGATCGTGTCTGACGGATTGTCAGAATTGAGAACCGGCCCGTCGTCCTCGATGTTGACCGTCAACGTCACGTCGACCGGATCGCCGTCGCCGTCGGTGACCGTGCCGGTGAACACTGGCAACACGATCGTGTCGGCGGCGCCGACCTTGGCCGGATCGCCATGGCTCATATCGTCCAAGAGCGTGAAGGTGTAGTCGCCGTTCTGGAACACCTCCAGCTCCCAGACGCCCGGGTCGCTGACCGTGGTCCCGCTGCTGGCCACCGCAACCGCGCCGGTGTCGCCCGCGAACGCGATAAAGGTGAGAAGGCCAGGACCGTCGGCGCCGAAGTTCACGTTGTCGAAGAACGTACCATTCACCGACACCGGTACGGCATCGAGCTGGTTGCCGAGATCGTCGCGACCGTTAACCGGAAGGTTGGTCTCGCTAACCGAGATCGTGTCTGACGGATTGTCAGGATCGAGAACCGGGCCGTCGTCCTCGACGTTGATCGTCAACGTCACGTCGACCGAATCGCCGTCGCCGTCGGTGACCGTGCCGGTGAAAATAGGCAGGGTGATAATGTCGTCAGACCCCACCAGATCGTCACCCGTGTGGCTCATATCGTCCAACAGCGTGAAGGTGTAGTCGCCGTTCTGGAACACCTTTATCTTCCAGGTGTTACTCGAGAAGATCTCAATCCCGTTGCTGCCCACCGCCAACGCGCCGGCCTGGTTGCCCACGAAATCAATAAAGGTGAGAAGGCCAGGACCGTCGGCGCCGAAGTTCACGTTGTCGAAGAACGTGCCACTCACCGATACCGGCACGTCATCGAGCTGGTTGCCGGGATCGCTCGGGCGACCGATGCTGACCAGAAGGTTGGTCTCGCTAACCGAGATCGTGTCTGACGGATTGTCAGGATCGAGCACCGGCACGTCGTCGGTGATCTTGACCGACAAGGTGCTGCCCACCGTATCGCCGTCGAAGTCCGTGGCCGTGAAGGCGAAGGTCAGGGTGTTGAGGTTCTGACCGTCGTCGGTCCCAGGCTTATGGTCGATGTTGTCCTTGAGCTCGAAGGTGTACTTGCCGGTGCCGACATCGAGCGTGACGGTGAACACCTCGCGCCCGTCGGCCGTGCCGGTCAACGTATCGGTTCCCTGGCCGCTGAGGGTGATGACCTCACCCTGGGACTTGAGGCCCAAGGCGTCGAAGGACGCCTGGGCGGCATCGAACACGCCCGTCCCCGGGCCGTCGGCGCCGAACTCGATGTTGAGGTCGCCCATCACCTCGAGCGGCTCGGCGTCCGGCACGTCGTTGCCGTCGAAGGTGGAGCCCCCGGCCGTCGTGAGGTCGTCCTCGTCGACGAGGGTGGTTACGGCGGGAAGAGACTCGCCCTCGCCCCCCTCCGCCTGCACCGGCACGTCGTCCCTGACCCCGACCGTCAACGTGCTGTCGACCGAATCGCCGTCGAAGTCGAAGGCGGTGAAGTCGAAGGTCAGGGTGTTGAAGTTCTGACCGTCGTTCGTCCCGGGCTGATGGTCGATCTCGTCGAGGAGCTCGAAGGTGTAGGTGCCGGCCGCGGCGTTCGTGGTCACCGTGAAGATGTCGCGGCCGCCGGCCGTCGCCGTCAGCACGGTGCCGTCGGTGCTCACCGAGTAGCTTACCGTGTCGCCGTTCGACTCGAGACCCGCGGGCGCCACGTTGCCGGCGAGGCTCACGGTGCCGGGACCGTCGGCGCCGAAGTCGATGTTGAGGTCGCCGGTCGCCGCGAGCGAATCGGCGGGCCCTTCGTTGTTGCCGTCGAAGAGGGGAGCCAGAAGATCGTCCTCGTCGACGAAGGTGGTCTGGGCGCCCTCGCCCCCGTCCGCCACCGGCACGTCATCGACCACCTCGACCGTGAAGCTGGCGGGCACGGTGTCGCCGTCGAAGTCGGTGGCGAGGACGGAGAAGCTCAAGTCGAGGGTGTTCTCGCCCGCGTCGTCCGGGTGATCGAGCTCGTCCGTCAGCGTGAAGGTGTACTCCCCGGTGAGCGGGTCGAGCACGACCGTGAACACCTCGCGCGCGTCGGGATCGAAGATGATCTCGACGGTGATCGTCACGTCGCCGGTCAGGGAGCCCTGTGACGAGCTATCATTCACCCCGGCTACCGCTTCGGAAGCTAAGAACTGAAAGTCGGCCACCGCGACCACATAGTCGCCGGCGGGTAGGATGCCGATCTGGTCGCCTGTAACGATGATGGAATTGCCGCCCTGGCCCGCGGGCGGGCCGCTGTCGTCGTCGCTGGCCAGGAGGTCGGCAGGATCGAGGGAGCCGTCGTCCACGAACAAGTGAATCTGCGGGTCGATGGTCGGCCCGTCCGTGGAAATCCGGATCGCGGCGGGCGCGCTGAGGGTGAAGAAGGTATAGCCCACCGAGCCGGAACCCGAGGCGGTGATGGTGTGGGTCTCGGTGACGAGAGGCCCCGGAGGAAGCTCGCTTTCCGTCACCACCGCCTTAAGGGTGAGGCCGTCCTCGCTTACCTGAATGGTGACGGGATCGCCGTGCGAGGTCAGGCTCAGGGCCACGAGCTCCGTCTGGATCTCATCGAACACCAAGCGATCCACGGCCGCCGGGCCGTCGGCGCCGTAGTCGATGCCGAGCGAGCCGGTCGTGGTCAGGTCCTCGGGCGACGAGAAATTCGGATCGGTGCCCTCGAACGAGGACCCGCCCTCGCCGCCGTCGCCGTTGTCGCCGCGCTCGCCGGTCATGAGATCGTCCTCGTCGACCGAGCCGGGCTCGGGATCGACCGTCGGCACGTCGTCGACGATGCCGACACTGAAGAAGCCCTCCGCCGAATCGCCGTCGCCGTCGGTGGCGGTGAAGCCGAAGCTGAGCGTGCCAATGTTCTCGCCCCCGCCGTCGGGGTGATCCAGCTCGTCCTCGAGCGTGAAGACGTATTTCCCGGTCTCCGGATCGACCGTCACCGTGAAGATCGTGCGTTCGGTATCGACGACCGTGAAGTTGTCGACCAGGAGCGCCGAGTCGATGCCGGTATCGCCCACATCGACGACGCCCACCCCCACCATGAAGACGCCGGAACTCGTGAACGTGTACTCGAATGTCGCGTAGCCGGTTTCCTCGTTAAAGGGCGTGGCCGAGGAGGTGAACGACGAGAACGTGTCCGCGAGCACGGTGGTGCCCGTGCCGTCGGTGATCACCACGAAGGCAAAGTCGTTGAACGAGCTTGGCGTGCTCTCAACGGTCAGGAAGTTCCAGTCGAAGCTCAAGGTGTCACCCGCTTCGACGATGAGGGTCTTCTTGATCGCCGCGCCCTCCGTGGCGTCGCCGGTGCTCAGGCCATCGATGGTACCCGGCGCTACACCCAGCAGGGTCTCGAGCTCGCCATCGGACACGGCACCCGAGCCGGTCGTCAACGCGGCCTGGAACGCCCCTTCGGTGGGACCGTCATCGAAGGCACCAATGACGAACACGCCACCGGCCGTGCTCCAACCCGTGGCGTCGCCGCTCTCAAAGCCCATGACGGAAGTCTCGCTGACGGTGATCGCCGTCAGCGTCATGCCGTCCTCGCTGATCACGTAGGTGACGGGGTCGCCGTGAGAGGTGAGCCCCACGGGCGCCACGTTGCCGAACAGGGTCACCGTGCCGGGGAGGTCGTCCCCGAAGTCGATGCCGAGGCTGCCCATCACCGTGAGCGAGTTTGTGCCGTCGGTGCCCTCGAACGAGGAGCCACCGACGACGGTGAGGTCGTCCTCGTCGACCAAGACACTGTCGGGCGTGCCGATCACCGGCACGGATTCCACCAGCGTGGGCTCCGGCTCCTCCTCGCCCGCGCCCTCGACCGGCTTGCCGAAGCTCGGGTCCAGCCCGAACGGGTTGATGGGGGTGGGATCGATGCCCTGGCCGGGGCCGCCGGCCCCGACCCGCGCGCCGCCGAGATCGTCGATGTCGATGTCGCCGCCGGCGCGGAAGGTACCGCCCGTGGTAGTGCCCACGACGGCGCCGGGGCCGGCCGCCGGCGCCACGGTCTCGATCAGGTCGTTGATCGAGGCAATGATGTCGCCCGCCTCGAGCTCGCCAAAGGCCAGGGTGGCCGGGTTGTCGTCCTCCAGCGCTGCCGCCAGGCCCACGAAGGTGATGGTGTCGCCGTTCGCAAAAGTGATGATCAGGTCATCGTCGACGAGCTCGAACTCGAGGTCGGCGCGGTCGACGCCGATCAGCTCGATAACGTCGCCCGGGGTGACGGTGATCGAACCGCCGGCCTCTACCTCGATTACCTGAGGTTCCGCGTCACCGATGGTGATCCGAACTTTTATGGCCATTGCACCACTCCACTTTTTCGAGAGACGGGCGCTGCGCTACCCGCTCCGTCTCTGCTCGGTCCTACCAGAACCCCTCGCCTCAAGCCGCCGAAGGATTCCCTTGTTTTCCGTGGTCTCCGCGGCGCCGCCCTGTTGGGCTCGCGGCGCGGAGACCGTCTATCTCAGGCCAAGGTATACGCTCTGCCCAAGTCCCGGTCATCATCCAAACGGATGAAATCGATGTTTTTTTTGATTTTTTTTTGCTTCCGGATTCGGCTCGGATTCGGCCCCGTATCGACCCCCCTGGGCGGCGCGCGGCCGCGCGTTCGCGGTCGGCCGCCAACTACCCGGCCGCCCTCACCTCCGCCACCGCACGGCTTGCGGCCGCGGCGAGCAACCGCGAGTCGGAAGCGATGGTAACCAATTGAAACCCCTTATCCAACATGAGTCTCGCAAATTGCGACGAATTGGTGTGAATTCCGGCCCGGACCCCGTGCGCCCTGGCCGCCGCGAGCACGGCGTCGATGGCCTCGACCAGCGCCGGCCAATCGCTGTCCATGCCGCCCGGGCCGAGGCCGAGCGAGAGGCCGAGGTCGTTGGGACCGATGTAGACCGCGTCGAGGCCCCGGGTGGCGAGGATCCGGTCGAGGTTCTCGAGCGCCTCCGCGGTCTCGATCTGGGCCATGGTGACGATGGTCTCGTCGGCGTGCTCGAGGTAGTCGGCGCCGCCATAGAGCAGGCCCCGGATCGG
Source organism: uncultured Alphaproteobacteria bacterium (assembly GCA_965371625.1). Lineage (GTDB taxonomy): Bacteria > Pseudomonadota > Alphaproteobacteria > CBDUZE01 > CBDUZE01 > CBDUZE01. The sequence goes on along the minus strand of CBDUZE010000012.1, from coordinate 55,416 downwards.
GCCTGAGCTGCGGTAGCCGGCGGGCGGATAGCGGCAGGCGCCGACGAAGGCCTCGGCGTCCGCGGCCGTGTTCACCAGCGGGCAGATCACGCCGTAGGCACCGGCGTCGAGCATCTTCATGATGGTGCCGGGCTGGTTCCAGGGCACCCGCGCCAGGGGCACGGTCTCGGTGGTCGAGATGGCCTGCATGAGCGTCACCGCGGCCTGGTAGTCGATCACCCCGTGCTGGAGGTCGACGGTGAGGGAATCCCAGCCCTGGTGGGCCATCACCTCGGCCGAGAAAGCGCTCGGGATCTGCAGCCAGCCGTTGATCGCGGCGCCGCCCTGGCGCCAAATGGTGTGTAACTTGTTCTCGCGCATGTCCCCCCTTCCCGAGTTAGAGCGCTCGCGCCGTCTCCTGGATCGTCCGCCAGGCCGCGGTCACATGCTCGCGGCGGGTCGTGGTCTGCCCCACCACCAGGCGGATGGCGTAGGCGCCGCGGATGCGGGTTTGCGTCAGATACATTTGGCCGCCCGCGTTGAGGCCCTCGAGCAGGCGCTGGTTGAGCCCGTCGAGCGCCCCCTCGTCGACTCCCGGTGGCCGGTAGCGGAAGCAGACCAGCGCCAGCTTGAGCGGCGCCAGGAGCTCGAAATCGTCGGCCGCGGCGACCTCCTCGGCAAGCTCGCGCGCCGCCTCGAGGTGGGCCGAAACGCGCCGCCTCAGGCCCTCGACGCCGTAGGCGCGGATCACGAACCATAGCTTCAGCGCCCGGAAGCGGCGCCCCAGCGGGATCCCCCAGTCGCGGTAGTTGTAGACCCGGTCGTCCTCGGCGCTCTTGAGGTACTCGGGCAGGATCTCGAAGCTGCGGGTCAGCGCTGCCGGGTCGCGCACGAAATAGGCCGAGCAGTCGAAGTTGGTGAACAGCCACTTGTGGGGGTTGAAGACGAAGCTGTCGACGTATTCGATGCCGTCGATCATCCAGCGCTCACTTGCCAGGATCAGGGCGCTGCCGGCCCAGGCGGCGTCGACGTGGAGCCAGACCCCGTGGCGCCGGCAGATCTCGCCCAAGGGCCGCAGCGGGTCGAAGCCGCCGACCCCGGTGGTGCCGAGCGTGGCGACCACGCAGGCGGGCTTGCGGCCCGCCGCCAGGTCGGCCTCGATCGCTTCCTCGAGGGCGCCCGGAGCCATCGCGAAGTCGGCGTCGCAAGCGATCAGGCGCAGGCTGCGGCGCCCCAGGCCGGCGATCTTGACGTCCTTCTCGACCGAGGAGTGGGCCTCCTCGGAGCAGTACACGGTGAGCTCCTCGACCGCGCCCAGGCCGGCCTCGTTGGAGGCGAAGCCGGTGGCCCGCTCGCGCGCCGTGATGATGGCGCACAGCGTCGCCGTGGAGGCAGTGTCCTGGATCACGCCGACGAAGCCCTCGGGCAGCCCCGTCATCCGGCGCAGCCAGTCCAGCACCCGGGTCTCGAGCTCGGTCGCCGCCGGCGAGGTCTGCCAGATCATGCACTGGGCGCCCAGCGTCGCGGTCAGCATCTCGGCGAGCACCGAGGGCGGGCTCGAGTTGGCGGGGAAGAAAGCGAAGAATCCCGGGTGCTGCCAGTGGGTCATCCCCGGCACGATGATGTCGCGGAAGTCGCCGAAGATGCGCGCCATGGGCTCCGCCTCCTCGGGCGGGGCGGCGGGCAGCCGGGCCGCGATCTCGCCCGGCTCGACCTGGGCCCGCACCGGATAGCGCTCGACGTCGGCGAGATAGTCCGCCATCCAATCGACGAAGGCGTGCGCCTGTTCGCGAAACTCCTGGCTTTCCACCGCCGTCCTCCCGCCTTGGCCCGCGCCCCGAGCCCCGAGAGGAGAGCGGGGCGGTGAGCCAACCTTAGCATCCCGGTGCGCCGGGGCCAAAGCGCCTGGGCCAAAGCCAAAGCGACCGGGCGCTCTGAAAACGCCGTGCGGTTTGCAAGCGGGCGCCAGAGCAGGCAGAGTCGCAGGCGCGTCCCCGCCTCAGGTTCCAAGGAGAATTGCTGAGTCATGGCAGAGCACGACCTCGTCACCATTCCCGCCCGCCACGGCATCGCGGCGCGGCTCAGGCTCGGCCAGCACCTCAAGCTGGTCAACACCCACGGGACGCAAGTCATAGACACCTGGGCCTTCAACGCCTACGAGCTCGGCGAGTTCATGTCGATGCAGCACTCCCGGGTGGCGTTCGCGCGCATCATGCCGAGGGTCGGCGACAGCTTCGTCACCAACAAGCGGCGGCCCATCCTGACCCTCGCCGAGGACAGCTCGCCCGGCATCCACGACACCCTGTGCGCGGCCTGCGACCGCTACCGCTACGAGCAGCTCGGCTGCGAGGGCTACCACCGCAACTGCACCGACAACCTGTTCGAGGGCATGGCGGAGCTGGGGCTGACGCCGCCCGAGGTGCCGAGCCCGTTCAATACCTTCATGAACATCCCGGTGCTCGACGACCAGGGCATCGACTTCCTGCCCACGGTCTCGAAGCCCGGGGATTACCTGGTGTTCGAGGCCCGGATCGACTGCGTCGTCGCCTTCTCCGCCTGCCCCCAGGACGTGGTGCCCATCAACGGCCCGGACTGCACGCCGAGAGAGGCGCATTTCATGGTCTTGGATTGAGCGCCGCGGCCGCGGGCATGATGGGAGGCGCCATGACGTCGAAGGGTAGCGGGGGTCCGCCCTATCGGGCCGAGCACGTCGGCAGCCTGTTGCGGCCGCCCGAGCTCACGCACGCCTTCCGGGCCTTTCGCCAGGGCGAGATCGCGGCCGACCGGTTCCGCCAGATCCAGGACCGGGCCATCGCCGAGGTGGTGAAACTGCAGGAGGACGTGGGCCTCGAGGTGGTGACCGACGGCGAGTTCCGGCGCGGCTCCTATTGGAGCCATTTCGTCGAGGCCGTGGAGGGCCTCGGCGTCAAGCCATCGCTGTTCAAGTTCCGCGACGACGAGGGCAACGAGCAGGATTTCACCGCGCCCCACGTCGAAGCCAAGGTCAGGCGCACGCGGGGCATCTCGACCGAGGAGTTCGCCTATCTCGACTCGGTGACCGGCCGCACGCCGAAGATCACCATGCCGTCGCCGCCGACGATGCACTTCTATCGCGGTCGCGAGGGCATCGATGACGGGGTTTACGCCGACCTCGGCGAGTTCTTCGCCGATCTGGCCGCGGTCTATCGCCAGGAGATCGCCGCCCTGGCCGCGCTCGGCGCCCGCTATATCCAGATCGACGAGGTGCCGCTGGCGATGCTCTGCGATGCCGACGTGAGGGAGCGCCTGCGGGCCCGGGGCGAGGATCCGGAAGCGCTGGTGACGACCTATATCGACGCCCTCAACTGGGCGCTTGAGGATCGTCCCGCCGGGGTCACCGCCGGCATGCATCTGTGCCGCGGCAACTTCAAGGGCAAGTACCTGGCAGAGGGCGGCTACGAGTCGGTGGCCGAGCGCATGTTCAACGAGATCGCGGTCGACGCCTTCTTCCTCGAGTACGACACCGCGCGCGCCGGCGACTTCGCGCCGCTCAGGCACGTGCCCAACCACAAGATGGTGATTCTCGGGCTGGTCAGCTCCAAGCGGCCCGAGCTCGAGTCGGCGGACGAGCTCGAGCGGCGGGTCGCCGAGGCCAGCGCCTTCGTGCCCCTGGAGCGCTTGGGCTTGAGCCCGCAATGCGGTTTCGCGAGCACGGTGGCGGGCAATCCGGTCAGCGTCGAGGACGAGACCAACAAGCTGCGCCTGATCGTCGATACGGCGGCGCGCATCTGGGGCGGGGCCTAGCGCGATTCCAGGCGACCTGGAATCGCTCTGGTATCCCGCTCACAATTCGATGTTGCCGGGGGCGAGCGCGGCCATCACTTCCAGGGTTTGCTCCAACGATACGTTGGGGTCGAAATTCGCCTCCAGGAAGAGCTCGGTAAGTCCGGCATCGGCATAGCGTTCGATATCCTCTTTGATCTCTTCGAGGGTTCCCCAAAGGGGCCGTCGGGTTTCCCCCTGGGGCGAGTCGTGGAGTCGAAACGTGCCCCTCGATACGAGGTGAAGGGTGTCGAAGTCTCGCCCGGCGGCTTCCATCGCCACCTTCAATTCATTCACTAATGGAGCAACCTGGTCCAGCGCTACGTTCCCCCCCATGAAGCCATCGGCCAGGGCGACCGCTCGCCTGACGGCGGCGGAACCATAGCCACCCACGGTAATGGGCGGGTGGGGCTTTTGGATCGGCTTGGGCCCGATCTTGGACCGCGGTACGCTGTAATACTGGCCCCTGAACTCGACCTCTTCCTGCGTCCATATGGCTTTGAGGCATTCGATGAACTCGTCGCCTCTTTTTCCCCGCTGACCGAAGGGGACACCCACGGCCTCGAACTCGTCCTTGGACCACCCCACTCCGAGTCCGACGTGGAGACGGCCTGACGAGACGAGATCAAGGGTCGCCAGCGCTTTCGCCATTACGATGGGTGAGTAGTACGGCATGATCAGGATGCTGGTGCCCAGGCGAATCGTGCTCGTGGCTCCAGCTACGTAGGCCAGGGTGACGATTGGGTCCATCACGCTCTCGAAAGCCTTGGGCCACGGCTGACCGGGCATTGGCGGGTAGTCGTTCTGTGGCTCGAGCGCGTAGAGCAGCCTCTGGAAGACCCAGAGAGAATCGTAACCCAGTTGTTCAGCACGTTGCGCGATCTGGACCTGGTTTTCCGGCGTCGCCCAGGCGCCGGCCACGGGAAGGGAAAATCCAAGTTTCATATGCCTAGCCTCCTCCCGGGTGGTCCCGGAACGCGTGTGTCAGGCAGGCCGTCCAGCAGCGACTCGACGAGCACCTGACCAATCTGCATCAACGTCAATCCTAACTCTTGCCAAAAGGGCGCCGTCCACACATGGTCAGAGCGGTTCCGCATTGTTCGGGCCCACTCTAGACTCTTTTCGCTCACGGCGGCGGACCCAAGGGTCCGCGCCAAGGGGACACGCGCCGGGGCGGGCGCGCCGGACGACCGGCGGGCCCGAGGGTCCGCGCCGGCGCGGCCTGAGAGCGCTTCCAATTAATCTGGAACCGCTCTCTCATGTCCGTTTTTCAAGGTATGGACGTGTTGCACCTTTCACCTCGTATGCCGGTGTTGAGATTTCCGTGTTGCTGGCGTCCAGAGTTGGAGGCGGCCGGGAGCGGAAGTCGTTCAAGAACATCGCGTCCCACCGCCGCCGCAAGCGCTGGCCGTGAGGCGCGAGGATGAGGACACCGCGGCGCCCGAGGGGCGCGATGTCGCGCCCGGCGGCTTCGAAAGGGCGCCGTGTCGGACCCGGGCCGGCACTTTTCATTGATTAGAAATTCTAATCTCTGGGATGACGAATCATCGTTTGTCGGCGTCCCAAACCTCTCTTATTTCATGGATGTAAGGAAAACGCACGCCCCGCTACCGCTATAGAGATGCTAAGGAGATTACCATGAACCCCTACGCCGAGTTCGCCCGCATTCAGCACCCCCGGAACGGCGCGCAAGGAAGCGGCCCCGCCGTTGGCGCCGATCCCCTGGCCGAGACCCTGAGCCGGGCCGCCTTTCGCGCCATCGATGCCATTGACGAGGCAGTCGGGGCGCTCATCGAGCGCCTGCGCGCCGAGCGCAGGCGGCGCCTCACGATTCGCGAGCTCTCGGCGCTCGACGACCACAGCTTGCAGGACATCGGCCTGCAGCGCAGCCAGATCCGCTCGGTGGCCCACGCCCTCGCCGCGGGCGGGGAGCCCAGCCGCGGCGCCGACGGCGACGCGCGGGACGGCCTTCGGAGCCAGTGCCGCGCCTCCTTGAGCCCCTGTTGAACGGCGCGCCTCCCGCACCTCGCGCCCCGCCTCGCGCGGGGCGTTTTTTTCACCCCCGGCCTCCGCGCCCGCGTGGCGCGCCGGCCGAGACCCTGGGCCGGCACGCCAAGGCGCTCTAGAATGGCGGCCAAGGGGACGCGCATGGCCCAACACAGCGACGACTGGCATCTCGTCCGCATCCCCTCGGCGGCCCAGCTGTCGAGGCGGCGCGGCTTCCCGCCCGAGCGCCTCGATCCCGAGGGCATCGAGGCGTGGTGCGCGCGGCGCTGCCGGCGGCGCTGGCGCGTCGAGCCGACGCCGGCCAACGGCACCGTTTATCGCTTCGAGGACCGCGCCGACGCCGTCGCCTTCGCCCTGCGCTGGTTTCCCTTCAAGTGCGGCTGAGCACGGCCCATGGGCGGCCTCCCGGGGGCGGCCTCCCGAGGCCCGGCCTCAGGCGCCCCCGCCAGCCTCGTCGGGGTGCTCCGCCGCCTCGCCCGCCTCGACCTTGAAGTCGAAGGCGCTTTGCTCGGGCTCGCCGCGGGGATCGAGGTAAGCCGCCTCGGACGTGGTCCGGGGCAGCACCACGTAGGGGCCCTGCTCGTCGAGGGGCAGGGGCTCGCGCCGGCGCATGCGGTAGAGGATGAATAGGCTGAGCGCGGCGGCGATCGCGGCGCTGAAGACGAACAGCCCGTGCGGGCCCAGCGCCCCCATAACCGCGGCGGCGGCGATCGGGCCGAGGCTGGCGCCAACGCCGTAGGCGAGCAAGAGCCCGCTACTCGCCTGTACCAGGTCCTCGGCCTCGAGGTAGTCGTTGGCGTGGGCGACGCTCAACGAATAGATCGGAAAGGCGAGGCCGCCGTAAAGACAGGCGAGGACCAACAGCCCCGACTGGGAACGCCCCACGACGGCGGGAATGGTGAGCGCGATCAGCACCGCCGCCAGGCTCGTCCCCAACATGACGGTGCGGCGGTCGAAACGGTCCGAGAGCCGGCCCACCGGCCATGACATGATGAGTCCGCCGAGCACCAAGACGCCCATGAAGGTGGAGATCCCCGATATCGAGAGGCCGATCCCGGAGGCGAAGATCGGCCCCATGCCGATTTGGGCGCCCGATAACACGCCGGCGGCGAAGCAGCCGACGACCCCGAGCGGCGAAAGCGCGTAGAGCTTGCGGAAGCCGAGCCCCGAGGGGCGCTCGATCTTGGGCGCCGCCGCCTTGGTCAGGGCCACCGGCACCAACGCCAGAGAGAACAGGATCGAGACCACGGCGAAGAGATCGATTCGCTCGGGGTCGGAGAGGTTCAAGAGGAACTGGCCGAGCCCGATCGAGAGGTAAGCGGTGATCATGTAGAACGAGAGCACCTGGCCCCGGGTCTGGTTGGTGGCCCGGGAGTTGAGCCAGCTCTCGCTGACCATGAACACACCCGCGACGCAGAAGCCCGAGAGCGCCCGCAAGAGCGCCCACACCGGCGCCGTGACCACGAAGCCGTGGATCAGCGCGGTCACCGAGAGGATCGAGGCGAAGGCGGCGAAGGCGCGGATGTGGCCGATCCGGTGGACCACCTTCGAGCAGTAGAGCGAGCCCGCCACCAGCCCGGCGAAGTAGGACGACATCACCAGCCCCGTGAGCTCGGGCGAGTAGCCCTCGATGGCGGTGCGCAGGCTCAGCAGCGTGCTCAGCAGGCCATGGCCCATGAGCAGGATGCCGACGCCCGAGAGCAGCGCCGCGACGGAGAGCAGCGTGGCCAGCATGGCGCGTCACTCCGGAGGCCCCCCGGCGGCCCCAACAGCCCCGCCAACGGGCGTCCGAGGTGTCCCGTGGGCCGGCTCTAGATAGTGCGGCGGTGGCGGGACGCAAGCGAAATCTGTCGGCGCCCGCGCGCGGCCCCGGGGACAATTTCGCGAGGCGCCCATCCGGGGGCCCGCGCGGGATGCAGCGTTTGTCGCAATCGCGCTAGGATTTGTCGCGTTCGGAAAAGTTTGCCGGCAGGCGAAAGCCCACAAGAACAGGCTGACAAAATACTCGGTTCTCGTTTGCAGGCTTCGGGGTTAGGGCGATGGCCGACGACGACGATCTCGACCTCCGCGCGCTCGGCGACGATGATCTCGTCAAGCAGATACAGGACGACCTTTACGACGGCCTCAAGGAGGAAGTCGAGGAGGGCGTCAACATCCTCCTCGAGCGCGACTGGACGCCCTACACCGTCCTTACCGAGGCGCTGGTCGAGGGCATGCGCATCGTCGGCATCGACTTCCGCGACGGTATCCTGTTCGTGCCCGAGGTGCTGTTGTCGGCCAACGCCATGAAGGGCAGCATGGTGATCCTGAGGCCGCTCCTGGCCGAGACCGGGGCGCCGAGCGTCGGCAAGATGGTGATCGGCACGGTCAAGGGCGACATCCACGACATCGGCAAGAACCTGGTCTCGATGATGATGGAGGGCGCCGGCTTCGAGGTCATCAACCTCGGCATCAACAATTCGGTCGAGAGCTACCTCGAGGCGCTCGAGGAGCACAAACCCGACATCCTCGGCATGTCGGCGCTTCTTACCACCACCATGCCTTACATGAAGGTGGTCATCGACGCGCTCAAGGAGAAGGGCATCCGCGACGACTACGTGGTGCTGGTGGGCGGGGCGCCGCTCAACGAGGCCTTCGCCGAGGCCATCGGCGCCGACGCCTACTGCCGTGACGCCGCGGTGACGGTGGACATCGCCAAGGAGATCCTGGCCCGCCGCCACAACCTGCCCGGCGTCGCAGCCGGCAGCAGCGCCGCCGTGGTGGTCTGAGAAGCCGGCGTGGGGGACTGAGCCGGGCCCGCTCCATGGCCGAGCTCGTGGTCGTCTACTGGCGCGACATTCCGGCCCAGGTGATCGTCAAGGCCGGCCGCCAGGCGGCCAGGCGATCCTTGAGCCAACGCTTCCACGCCGCCATCGACCGCGCCGCCATGCGGGCCCGCAAGCACGACGCCGACGCCTATTTGACCGAGTGGCGGCGCGCCGAGCCGGTGGCCTGCGGCGGCGACCTCGAGGCCGAGGCCGAGGCGGCGATGGCGCGGCTCGAGGCCGACTACTCGGCCGAGCGCCTCGAGGCGCTGGCCAAGGCCGGCGGGCGCGAGCCGGGATGAGGGGTGCGGGGGGAGGAGTGCGGCGGCGATGACCGACACCGTCTTGAGCTCCGCCACGGCCGAGGTCGTGATCGGTTTCGGCCGCCCCTTCTGCATCATCGGCGAGCGCATCAACCCTACCGGGCGCAAGCTCCTCGCCGCCCAGATGGCCGCGGGCGATTACCGCCAAGTCGAAACGGATGCCGTGGCCCAGGTCGCGGCCGGCGCTCACATGCTCGACATCAACGCCGGCGTGCCGCTGGCCGACGAGCCCGGCATGCTCGCCGACTGCGTCCGGCTGGTGCAGTCGCTGGTCGCGGTGCCGCTCTCCATCGACTCCTCGATCGTCGAGGCGCTGGCGGCGGGGCTCGAGGCCTACGAGGGCAAGGCGCTGGTGAACTCGGTGACCGGCGAGGACGAGCGCCTCGAGACGGTGCTGCCCCTGGTCAAGAAACACCAGGCCGCGGTGATCGCCATCTCCAACGACGAGAGCGGCATCTCCGAGGACCCCGACGTGCGTTTCGAGGTCGCCAAGCGCATCGTCGAGCGCGCCGCCGACCACGGCATCGCCGCCGCCGACGTGGTGGTCGATCCGCTGATCATGCCGGTGGGCGCCCTGGCCGGCGCCGGGGCAGCGGCCTTCCGGCTGATCCGCCGGCTGCGCGAGGAGCTTGGGGTCAACACCACCTGCGGCGCCTCCAACGTCAGCTTCGGGCTCCCCAACCGCCACGGCCTCAATGCCGCCTTCCTCTCCATGGCCATCGCCTCGGGCCTCACCTCGGCCATCACCAACCCGCTGCACGCCGAGGAGATGGCCGGGATCATGGGCGCCGACGTGCTCATGGGCCACGACCCGGATTGCCGCCGCTGGCTGCGCCGCTACCGGCCGCCGGGCGGCGCGGCCGGGGGCGGCCGCGAGCGCCGCCGCCGCCGGGGTTAGAGCGATTCACGTTTGTCGGGAATCGCTCGAGGCCGCGACTGCGGCCCGCCGGTCGTCCGGCGCGCCCGCCCCGATGCGTGTCCCCTTGGCGCGGACCTTCAGGTCCGCTGCCGTGAGCGACAAGACCAAGAGCGGTTCCGATCAAAGCGGAACCGCTCGAGCCGGGCCGCAGAGTTTCGTGACCCGCCCCCTCACCCTCCCGCTGCGCGGCTCCCTCGCTCTCTCCCGAGGTCGGCGAGAGGCCCGGGATGAGGGCGCCCTCTCACGGCGCTCTGACGGCAGCACCTAGGAGCTTCCGGGGCGATAGCGCCATGGCCGAGGATGCGCTCGTCGTCTTCACCCCATCGGGCAAGCGCGGCCGCTTCCGGCGCGGCACCACGCTCCTCGCCGCGGCCCGCCGGCTCGGCGTCGACCTCGACTCGGTATGCGGCGGCCGCGGCCTGTGCGGGCGCTGCCAGGTCACGGTCGCCGAAGGGACCTTCGCCAAGCACGGCATCACCAGCCGCGCCCGACACCTGAGCCCGCTGAGCGAGGTGGAGGAGGGCTACGCGACCCGGCGCGGCCTCGAGGCCGGCCGGCGGCTGGGTTGCTCGGCGTTCTTGCACGGCGACCTGGTGATCGACGTTCCGGCCGAGAGCCAGGTCCACAAGCAGGTGGTGCGCAAGCGCGCCGAGGCCCGCGCCATCGCCCTCGACCCGGTGCTGCGGCTCCATTACGTCGAGGTCGCGCGGCCCCGGCTCGACACCCCGTCGGGGGACTTCGAGCGCCTCAAAGGCGCTCTCGAGCGGGAGTGGGGGCTCGAGGTCCTAGGCGCCGACCTCGCCATCCTGCAGCGCCTTCAGGGCGCGCTGCACGAGGGCCAGGGCAAGGTCACCGCGGCGGTGCATGACGAGAGCCGGATCATCGCCCTGTGGCCGGGCTTCCACGAGCGCGCCCTCGGCATCGCCTTCGACGTCGGCTCGACGACGCTGGCGGCCCACCTCTCGGACCTCGCCAGCGGCGAGGTCTTGGCCTCGTCGGGCCGGATGAACCCGCAGATCCGCTTCGGCGAGGATCTCATGAGCCGGGTCTCCTACGCCATGCTCAACCCGGGCGGCGGCGCCGAGATGACGGCCGCGGTGCGCGGCGCCCTCGACGCCCTCAGCGGCGAGGTGACGGCGGCGGCGGGGGCGAGCCGCGACGAGGTCCTCGAGGCCACCATCGTCGGCAACCCGATCATGCATCACCTGGTGCTCGGCATCGACCCGCGCGAGCTCGGCCAGGCGCCCTTCGCGCTGAGCTCCGGCGAGGCGCTCGAGATCAGGGCCAGCGAGATCGAGCTCGGGCTCCACCCGGGCGCCCGGGTCTACGTGCTGCCCTGCATCGCCGGCCACGTCGGCGCCGATACCGCGGGCGAGATCCTCTCCGAGAGCCCCCACCTTTCGGACGAGATCACGCTCGTCGTCGATGTCGGCACCAACGCCGAGATCGTGCTGGGGAGCGCCGAGCGCCTGCTGGCGGCCTCCTCGCCCACCGGCCCCGCCTTCGAAGGGGCGCAGATCTCGTGCGGCCAGCGTGCCGCCCCGGGCGCCATCGAGCGCGTGCGCATCGAGCGCCACAGCCTCGAGCCGCGCTTCAAGGTGATCGGCTGCGCGCCGTGGTCGGACGAGCCCGGCTTCGCCGAGGCGAGCCGCGGCGTCGGCGTCACCGGCATCTGCGGCTCGGGCATCATCGAGGCGCTGGCCGAGATGTACCTCGCGGGGCTGCTGAAACGCGACGGCACCATCGACGGCGGCCTGGCGGCGCGCTGCCCCCGTATCGAGCGCGACGGCCGCACCTTCTGCTATCGGCTGTGGGACGGCGAGCCGGCGATCCGCATCACCCAGAACGACGTGCGCGCGATCCAGCTCGCCAAGGCGGCGCTCTACGCCGGCGCGCGGCTCTTGATGGAGCGGCTCGGCGTCGAGCGGGTCGACCGCATCACCCTCGCCGGCGCCTTCGGCAGCGAGATCGACGCGACCCACGCCATGGTCCTCGGCATGATCCCGGACTGCGACCTGGCGCGGGTCGGTTCGGCCGGCAACGCCGCCGGCACCGGCGCCCGCATCGCACTCTTGAACAAGGGCGCGCGGCGTGAGATCGAGCGCCTGGTGACCCGGGTCGAGAAGATCGAGACCGCGCTCGACGCCAGCTTCCAGGAGCACTTCGTCGCGGCCATGGCGATCCCCCACCAGAGCGCCCCCTACCCCAACCTGGCCCGCGCCGTCGAGCTGCCGCCGGCGCCGCGCCCGAAGGCGCCGGGCCGGCCGTCGCGGAGGCGGCGACGGCGCGGCGGCTAGCGGTTCCGGAACGCTTCGTCGGCCTCGGGCACAGCCCAATCGGAGAAGCTCGCGTCGGCTGGCCTGAGGAAGGCCGCGTCGAGCTCTTCCGCACGCCTCAGGCCGACCTTGTCTCCGTCGACGGCGAATATGACCGAACCACCAGGCGATACGCCGAGGAGCTCGCCAACCTTGCTGCATGACATCGAGCACAGCGTCAGCACAGCGTCCATGCAGATAAGCGAACTCGCGGGCCGAGAGGCATATGCCGCGCACCCGCCTGGTTCAGATCGCCGCCTGCTCGAGGAACCCCTTGTAGGCCATGTCCGCCTCGAGGATGTGCTCCTCGAGCCAGAGCGCGAGCAGGGCAACGATCTCGTCGCTGACCTCGGGGCTGTGGCTCGCCAGGTAGGCGTCGTGGAGCTCCTCGAGCTGCAGCGCCACCACTCGGTGCATCTCGCGGTGCTGCTCGAGCTCCGGGTAACCATATTTCCCGAGCACGCCTTCCTCGCGCTTGAAGTGGGCGTTGGCGTGCTCGAGGAGCACCTTGAGGATGGCGCCGATGGCGCCCTCGTCGGTGCCCGATTGCTTGGCCTCGTGAATGTGGTTCATGGGGCTGAAGATCACGATGTGGTCGGCGTCGAGGGCTTCGACGCCGACCGCGTAGGCCTTGTCCCAGACGATCAGCGCCATTCCGTCTCCCCCCGCTCGCTGCCGGGCGCGCGCCCCGGCGGACGCCCATTTTTCGGATCGTAGCCGCTGCGGCGGCCGGGCCGAAGCCGAGCAAAAAAACAGATTCCTGATACGACTTCACGAACTACCGTAGTGCGACTTCCCGAACTACGAAGCGGAAAATAGAGCGGTGGCCAATGAACGAAACCGCAGAAATCCGCCATTTCTCAAATCGGCCCGTAGTGCGACTTCCCGACCTCCTTCTATATCTTGGTTGAGGGCGCCGCCGCCGTGATGCTCCCACAGCACGCTGATAGCCTGATGGGTTTCAAGAGTCTCGCGGAGAACTAATTTGGCACTCATCTATCTACGTCGAGTTCGAGAACAGAGCTTTTGTTGGCAAGCTCGGCGAGTGCATCTTGTAGTTCTAAGTCAAGCGGCCCACCGGTAAATCCAACAATCACGCAGTGACATCCCATAACATCGACTCTGTGACCATCTTTCCTTGCGTCAAGGGGGTGGCCGTTTCGGCGAATGCTACGCACGCCGGAGACCGGGAGGATAGCTACGGGCTGAGAGAATATCAGCCTAGCCTTTAGGCGACGAATTGACCCTTCGATATTTCGCCATTCCGCGACGTCGTAAGTGCATTCAACCCAATCAACGGAAATCTTTCCGAATTCTGTCTCGGCCGTCTTGTGTTGGCGTAGTCCGAATGCCGCAGCCTGGACAACGCCAGCCTCGACACCGCGACGACCGCACGCTCTAGAAACGTAGTCAGAGCTAGGCAGTGGGTCGCCGTTCGCCATTTATACCCAATTTGGAAGTCTGATCCGAAACTTTTTTGAACGTAGATCCGATGCCTTCGCTTCGAAGGAGCCCCGGATTTTCGGTTCATTGATAGCAACCCAAACCAACCCATCTGGAAAGAACCGAATAACCACCCGTCCTTCTTTACCTTGAACCCAAGTGCCTTCCACATCGCCATTCGGTGTCACCGCCATACGCGGACGCTTGATAACACCTCTCCTGATGCAATAGTCAAGGAAACGCCGCACGGATTCCATGCTAAGAGGTTGCTCACCCTCCTCTGGATCAATAGGTTCGTCACGGAGCTCAACGAGCCTGTCCGCAATTTCAGGTGAGGCCAATTCGCGTGCAACCTTTATCAGTTCATCAAGATTCTTAGCCTCCTTGACGGCGGTCGTTTCTACGTCATCTATCTCGCTCGCATCCGCCGCCCGTTCCATCAGCTCTTCAAACGGGCTCAAAAATCCAAATCCGCTATGCTCGGATTGGCCAAACAAATGTAGCGTCGCTGTCGTCGACGCATAAGCCGATACCCACAAGGGTATGTTAACGCTGCGTCTAGATCGGTCAACAGCGGCAGCAGCAATAGAATCCTCTACCCATGCTGCACCACTGTTCTGGTGCGTTTCCTCAGAAATTTTCACGTCTTTCCGCAATGTTTCCACCACGGCCGAACGTTGCGCTGCCGCGTATTTTCCATACGCTTCAATTCGGTCAGGGTCTAACATCGGTTCTTTTCCAGTACTCAATCTGAGCCTCCCGGCTTGTGAGATCTACGAAGCCACGAACTATCCATTCATGCGCAAGATCCAACCACTCCAGAACGCCGTTCATAGAGTGGTCATCACCGATACCGCGCGCGCTTATCTCTAAACGTAAGATTTGCTGACCCGAGGGCTTTTCGGACGCAGATTGGAGCCTAACGGTCAGCACACCCGAGTCTTCCGGAAGGTTCACAGCTGTGTGCCAAGACATTTCCTTAGGCTCAGGAAGAAATCGGTTGGTTCGGTCTCGCCACCGGAGGTCAGGTATGACATTTTCTATATCGGAGATGGCCTCCCATCCTTCCCCTTTTGGGATTTTATTTATGTACGTCAACTCACAGATTCTTGGTTCAGGCTGCTCAAAACCTTCATCCACTAAGAATTTAAAGAAATGTGTCAAATTTCTATTAAATAGTGGTTTGATGTTTTTGTAATGCGGATATTCCGGATTTGCCTCCATCTTACGCCAATTGAAAAAATACCAGTTGGATTGTAGCTGGATCAAATGATCTTGGTTCTTGTGAATTAGCCACACTCTTGGAATAGGAAAGCCAAGTGTCGGGTCAGAGATCTCCTCAATTGGACCCAACGGGGGCGCGTGTTCACAACGCTCGAATTGATCCTTTACAGTCGCCCAGTACAATCCTAGGTGCGGGAGACGAAAGTTGGGGATAGGATCAAACCCAACGCCAAACACGACCTCACCCACAGGGGGGCGGTCAAATGCCGGCAAGGGGATGTCTGTCATGTTGGGCGCTTAGGTCGGCGAATCGCAGTGCCTAGAGAATCATGGGCGAGGGGCAAATGCAATGATCAATCGAAAAGGGGCCGCGGCTGGGAAAGGCTACCCCACCCCCTGCCGCCAGTCGCCGGCCGCTGGCAACAGTGCATCGCCCGCCTGTCCTCCAGCCGCACCGACAGCACCCGGCACATTATCGCCGTCGTGGTCTCGACCGGGAGCCATTGCAACCCTGCGGAGGCCTCGCGGGCACGCTCGCCAAGCTTGAAACGGGATCGAATCGCGCCAGTTCCTGTACCATCACGAGGGCCATGCCTGGGCGCGCGGTGGCGGCGTTCCGACTCTTCCAATGGCGGGCGCCCAAGGCCCTGTCAGGCTGACCGGAGTTTCCAGATCATGCGCGCGCGCCTGCCGACCCTGCTGTTGATCGCCGTGCTCGGCTCATGCGCGGCGCTTACGGTCAAGCACGCCCTGGCCCAGTCGGCAACCGAGGCCGGCGCGGCGCGGCCCTCGCCGTCCGGGCAGCGCCTGGATCCGGGCTTGGCGCCGCCCCTGGTCTGTATCGGCGGCCGCGTCAGCGCCTGTTGCGACTTTCCCGAGCTCGCCTACGATCCGCGCTGCCACGCGTGGCTGCAAGCCTACGCGCAGTGGCGAAAGGCCTACGACGCCTACCACCGGGGTTGAGGTCGGGCCGCGAAATCGTTCCGTGCCGGAGCGGCGAGGTCGACCTCCAGCCCGGTCCCAATGATTGTTCGTGCTAGCTGATCCGGCGCTGACGGTCGTTCACACCGGGCGACCACGGCATACCCTGGCGCCACGCGTTGGTCGCCTTGCACTTGCCGCAGATGCGCTCGCCCGGCCACTCGCTCATGAATGGGGTCTTGCACCTCAGGCACTTGCGGCGCTTGGGTTCGTGCTTGCGCTCGGGCGTTGGCTTCTTGGCGTAACTCATTCCCGTATTCCGCTGGGAGTCACAGACATTGCCGCCGGCCGGCATCTGTGGCGGTTACTCGCTGGTCCGCTCGTCGTCCTACTCTAGATCACACGCCGCCAGCGCGGCCCGGCTCGGCAACGTGTCAGGAAGCGACCCCACGGTCGTCCTCCGGGACCGCGTAGGCACGGAACCACTATAGTCGATCCTTGCGGCGCCGTCACCGGGCATGAGCGTTTCGGCCGAAGACCCGGCAACGGCCATCATCCGCTGCCGCCGGTGACGCTGCTCGAGATCGAGATCGCGGTCGCCGCGATGGCGCACCGGGGGCGCGCCGCGCCAGCGCCGGGTTCGGGTTCAGCCACGCCTCGGGCCCTATCTGCCCCGCAGCATCTCGAAGACGATGCTGGAGTTGCGTTCTCCGAGGCCGCTTCGCGTGGCCTCGTCGAAGACTTCGGCGGCGGCGGCCGAGATCGCCATCTCGTGCCCGACCTCGGCCGCCAGCTCGAGGGCATAGGCCGCGTCCTTGTGGCGCCAGCGGGCCGCGAAGTAGACCTCGTCGTGGTTGCCGCTCACCATCCGCTCGCAGAGGTACTTGAGCAGCGGGCTGGCCACCGCCCCCTTGTTGAGCGCCTCGGCCGTGAGTCCGAGATCGAGGCCCGCCCGCTCGGCCAGCAACAGCCCCTCGGCGAGCGCCACCGCCTGCGCCGCGCCCATCAGGTTGACCATCAGTTTGTAGGCGGTGCCGGCGCCGGGCGGGCCGAAGCGGATGATCTCCGTGGCGTAGGCCGAGAGCACGCCGCGCGCCGCCGCCAAGGTCTCCGGGTGGGCGCCGACCAGCAGCGTGAGCGCGCCCGCCCTCGCCCCGTCCGGGCCCCCGGTCACCGGACAGTCGATGAAGCCGAGACCCGCCGCGCTCACGGCCGCCGCGAGCTCTCTCACCCAGCGTCGCGACAGGGTGGCACTCTCGATGGCCACGGCGCCCGCCCTGGGGCGCCCGGCGAGGACCCCGTCGGGGCCCAGCCACACCAAGCGCGAGGCCCGGTCGTCGGCGACCATCGAGACGATGAACTCGGCGTCCTCGGCGGCGGCGGCGGGGCTCGCCGCGAGCGCCGCGCCAGCGCCGATGAGGGCCCGGACTTTAGCCGCCGTGCGGTTGTAGACGCGCAGCTCATGGCCGGCCGCGAGCAGCCGCCGGGCCATTTCGCTGCCCATGATGCCGGTGCCGATGAAAGCTACCCTCGCCATCGCCTGCCCGAGCCCTCCTCGCGACCGGCGCCCGGCCGATCCTGGCGTGGTCGCCCCTGCCCCAAACCCCCCGGGGGCGGCCTCAGTTCATGTACTGCTCGATGTAGCGCTTTGAGAAGTCTTTGTAGAGGCTCTCGGCCTCGGGCCCCTCGCCTTCGCAGAGCCTGATCTGCGGCCACTCGTTCTTGGGAAACTTGACGTAGAGCGGGAAGGTGCGGTGCAGACCGACGAGCTCCCGGCGCCCGAGCTGGGGGGTGTCCATCGAGGGTCCGAGGCGATAGTCCTCGGCGATGTCGTCCTCACCGATGTAGCCCTCGAGCTCGCACACCTCGCGCAGCGCGCACCCCTTGTAGGGGCTGAAGAAGCTCACCATCACGCTCTCGGTCTCGATGCGGCGGTTGAGCTCGATGGTGTCGAAGATCATGTCGCGGGTCTCGGTGGGGAAACCGACGATGTTGTTGGCGCTCACCCGGATGCCGGAATTGGCCAAGAGCTCGAACGCCCGCAAGATGGTCTCGTCGCTCACGTTGCGGCCCAGCACGTTCTGGCGCAGGTAGGTATTGCCGCTCTCGACGCCGACGCTGATGCCCTCGCAGCCGGTCTCGCGCAACAGCGCCACCTTGGCCGCGGTCACCGATTCGGGCCTCGCCTCGACCCAGAACGGCAGCCCCACCCGCTCGCGGAAGAGACGTCCGAACTGCTCCACCCGCTTGCGCGTGGTGGTGAGGAAGCTCTCCGCCACCAGGTAGACGAAGGACAGGTTGTAGCGCTCCTTCTTCTCCACCATCTCGTCGACCAGCCGGGCGATGTCCTGCTCGCGGTAATAGTGGGCGCGGGTGCCGTAGAGCTTGTGGAAGCCCGAGTTGATGCAGAAGGTGCAGTTGTAAGGGCAGCCCCGGTTCATCTCGAAGGTGCCGGTCACCGACATCTTGCCGCCCATCGGCTTCCAGAAGCGGCGCGGGTCGTAGACCTCCCAGTCCTGATAGGGCAGCTCGCTCATGTCGATGGGGGGCCTGAGCGGGTTCTTGAAGATCTTGCCGCCCTTCTTTAGCCACAGATTGCGGATTCCGCTCACGTCCTCGGCTGAGCGCATGCGTCTGCACAGCTCGGCCAGCGCCAGCTCGCCCTCGCCCACGCAGACCATGTCGACGGCGGGGTGGCGGATCACGCTCTCGGGCGCGAAGGTGGCATAGGGCCCGCCGACCACGGTGGGGATGCCCGCGTGGCTCACCGCCGAGAGCAGCGCGACGCCCAGAGGATAGGTCACCTCGATGCAGGAGAGGCCGATGAGATCAGGCCCGAAGGCAACCACCTTGCGCACGAAGTCGTCGATCACATCGCCCTCCTCGGGTGCGATGCCGAGGTCGGCGAAGTCGGTCTCCTTGACCTGAAGGGCGCTGGCGCGGGCCTCGTCGCCGCTGCGCTCGGCGGTGCGATAGAAGGTGGTGTCGAAGAGCTCGACCTCGACGCCGTCGTTCTTGAGGCTGGCGGCGAGAATGCCGATGCCCGCCGTGACCAGGGTGTCGAGCATGGTGTTGCAGTTGATCAGAAGCACCCGGAAGTCGTCCATCTCGGTCCCTCCAAGTTAGCCGTTGTTCCCTCGCCGCCGGCGGCTCAGCCAGCCGCTGCCGCCGCCTTGGCGCCCCGGCGACGCGACACCAGCGCCGCGATCCAGTCGTATCCCGCCTGGATCTCGGGCGTCACCGCGGCCACCGGGTATTCGTAGATGATGCGCACTGCCGGGTTGCGCTCGAGCACGGTGTCGAGCACGCATTCGATGTCGATCCAGCCCTCGGCCGGTGTTTGCGAGGGATGGAGCGGCACGTGCCCGAAGCCGCGTTTGTGATCGTCGCCCTTGGTGTTCCAGAGGTGCATCGACCTGGCCCAGGGCGCGAGCAGGGCGAGGTCGCCGAGGAAGTCGCGCCGGCGCCGCTCGGCGCCCAGGAAGGCGTGGCCGACGTCGAGGCAGATGCCGAGCTCGGGGTGCCCGGACACCACGGCGAGGAAGTCCTCGGGACGGTCGAAGGCCTGCGAATAGGCGGCGAACTCGACGTCGATGGGGAGCCCCACCTCGCTGCTCAGATCCGCCATGCGGTCGCAGGCCTCGCGCGCCAGCCGCGCCGCCAAGGGCCGCTCCGGCGTGTCGCTGGGGCCGTAGGTGAGGTGGGTGACCACGTACTCCGCCCGCCAGCGTTTGGCCTGGCCCAGGGTATCGGCGAGCAGCCGGAACGAGAGCGCCCGCTTGGCCGGGTCCTCGTTGAGGAAGAAACAGGTCTCGCCGGGGAATGGGAAGTAGGACGGCCGGACGATCGGCGCGTGGAAGCTGAAGCATGGACGCCCTTCGCCCGCCAACCCCTCGAGCGCCGCGGCCAGGGTCTCGAGGTCGCGCCGCGCATAGTCGAAGAACTCGACCCGCCCCAGCCCCCGATGCAAGAGGCCGGCTTCCGGCGCCCGTTCCGGCAGCGCCTCAGCCATGCCCAAGGATCTCGGGCGCCTCGAGGGGGGTGGCGCGGCTCATCCCGGCGCCTCCGAAGCTCCAAGCGCCTCGCTCCCGCCGCCGAGGGCCACGCCCTCGCGGCCGTGGAAGTAGCCGTCGCAGAAGGCGGCCCCGGGGGCCAGGAGC
Source organism: uncultured Alphaproteobacteria bacterium (assembly GCA_965371625.1). GTDB lineage: Bacteria > Pseudomonadota > Alphaproteobacteria > CBDUZE01 > CBDUZE01 > CBDUZE01. Next base: position 35,520 of record CBDUZE010000012.1, on the reverse strand, counting down.
CCGACCTGCTGGTAAGCGGCCTCGGCCTCGAGCCGGCCCTCCAGCACGCCGCGGAAGAGCTCGGCCAGCGCCACCATGTCGAGGGCCTGGGGCGAGAGCCGATAACGCCCGATCCCCATGTCGGCCAAGGCGCCGAGCTCACGGACCAGGTTGCAGTGGGCCCACGACAGGGTCTGGGTGCCGTTGACGGCCAGCAGGGGGATCCGGTCGAGGGTCTCCACCCCCATCCCCTCCTCGTCCTCGGCGCAGACGTATTGGCAGGAATCCTTGTGCAGGCCGTGGGCGCGGGCGTGATAGCAGCGCGCCGAGATCGCCAGCGGCAGGCGGCCGAAGACCTGGACCTCGAGCTCCACCGCGGCCTCGGCCGCGAGCGCGGCGAGCGCGCTCGCCGGCAGCTCGGCCGGCAGCGAGACCCGGGTCGCCCCGCGCCGCACCAGATAGGCGAGCGTGCCCTCGTTATAGACGTTGACGAAAGGGCCGACGGCGTGGGGCCGTCCCGCCAACAGGGCCAGCGCCGCCACCTCGTTGGCCTCGATCAGCGCCGCGTCCGAGGCCGTGAGGTCGCGCAACGAGGCGAGCTCGCGCTCGCCCATCACCAGGGCCGGAGTCGAGAGCACCACCTCCTTGCCGGCGCGCCCAAGTCGCTCGATCACCTCGGGCCACAGGGGCTCGAGGAAGGGCATGCGCTTGGCGCACACCACCTCGCCGAGGCACACGGTGTCGACCGGCGCCTCGTCCGCGAGGCGCAGGTAGAAATCGCGCTGCCGCTCGAGCGGCCAGTTGAAGAACAGGGGACCGATGGTGAGCTTGGCGGTCATCGCGCCGCGTCTCTCCTCAATGCCAGGTCTTGCGGTAGGCGCCCTCGGTCTCGCGCCCGCCCTCGCTGAGGCCGAGCAGGTCCGCCTCGGGCATCGCCTCGCCCCGCGCCGCCGCCTCGGCGGCGCCGCGGAAGGCGCTGACAACGCGAGCGACGTAAGCGCGGCCGCGCTGCCGGCCCTCGATCTTGATCGCCGTCACCCCCGCCGCCATCAGCTCCGGCAGCATGGCGATGAGGTTGAGGCTGGCGGGCTCCTCGAAGATGTGGCGGGCCCGGCCCGCGACCAGGTAGCGGCCCTTGCAGATCGTGGGATAGCCGGCGGGCTCGCCGCGCGAGAAGGCGTCGATGGTGTAACCGCCGAGCGTCGAGATCAGCTTGTCGCCCTTCTCGAGGTAGCTGACGTGGCTCGCCGGCGAGCAGGCGCCGTGCATGTTGGGCGAGCGCCCGGTGAGGTACGAGGACAGCGAGCAGCGCCCCTCGGCCATCACGCAGAGGCCGCCGAAGGCGAAGACCTCGGTCTCGACGTTGATCTCCCGGTTGAGGACCGCGATATCGTCGGTCGTCAGCACCCGCGGCAGGATCACGCGCTTGATCCCGAACGCGGCCTCGTAGAAGCGGATCGCCTCGGCGTTGCAGGCCGCGGCCTGGACCGAAAGGTGGCGCCTGAGCGCCGGATGGTTGCGCACCGCGTAGTCCGCGAGGCCGATGTCGGCGAGGATGACGGCGTCGGCGCCGAGCTCGGCGGCGTCATCGAGGGCGCGGTGCCAGGGGCCGGGGTCGCCGGCCTCGGGGTAGGTATTGACGGCCACGAACACCCGTGCCCCGGCACCGTGGGCGTAGGCCAGGCCCTCCTCGAGCTCGAGGCGGTTGAAGTTGAGGCCCGGGAAGTTGCGGGCGTTGGTCTGATCGCGAAAGCCCAGGTAGACGGCGTCGGCGCCGGCGTCGACGGCGGCGCGGAGCGCTGCCGGGGTCCCCGCCGGACAGACCAGCTCGAGGGCCTCGCTCATCCTGCCGCCGCCTTGCGCCGCCGGCCGCGGCGCTCGAGCTCGGCGACCGCCTCGCCCAGCCGCTCGACCTCGCCCGCGGTGCCCTCGCCCAGCCGGATGGCGGGCCAGATCGCCGCCGAGCGCACGGTCTCGAGGTCCTCGGCCAGGCGGGAGAACAGGCTGCCGGCGTCCTCGAGGAGGCGCGCCAAGGGCCGCGACAGCGGTCCCAGCGGTGCCAGCAGGTCCCGCGCCAACTCGATCTCGGCGCTCTCGAGGGCGTTCCTCAAGGCCACCACCGCCTCGGTGTCGCCCTCCACCACCAGGTCGCGGCGGAAGAACAGGGTGTCGCCATCGATGCGCCCCTCGACCAGGTCGACGAGCGCCAGCAGGGGCCCCCGGATCACCGCCGTCGCCGCCATCGCGGGCGCCTCGGCGACGGCCTCGAGCCGGGGCCTCGAGGGATCGGCGTGAAAGCGGAAGGCGAACGGCAGGTCGGTGGGATCGATCAGGAAGGTGGGCGATCCCAGCTCGCCGAGGCGCTCGAGGAGGTCGGGATGGCGGCGGCGCACGGCCCACAGCGCGGCCTTGAGCGCCGGCCCGAGCGGCGCCAGCGGCAGCGGCGCCAAGGCGAGGCCCAGCAGCAGCACCGGTGAGAGCGGCGGTCCGGCGCGGGCGGCGCCCGCCTGGACCTGTCTTCCCCGGGTCAAGATTGCGCCGACAAACCTCCCCATTCCGCTCGCGGCGCCAACCGCGACCGGCCCGTCAAAAGCCACTTCAGTACCGCGCGTCGGTCCCCCGACGAGTGCCCAAGTGGCACACCGGGGGCCGGCTGTCGTTGACTCAAATCAATTCTTGGGCGGCGCCGCGATCCCGGGCGTGGGCGCGCGCGTGGAGGAGGGTTTGCCCCCCCGACGGGGCGGCGCTAGTTGGTGGTCACCGGGACGAAGAAGAAGTCGCCCGATTCGTGCCCCGCGTATTGGATGGGGGCGTACTGGGGCACCTGTTCCATGCGCACCGCGGCGGCGGCCGAGGCGACCCGGGTCGCGACCTCGCGGTAGAGCCGCTGCGCCTCGATGATGCCGTCGTTCTCGCCCAGCACCTCGAACAGGTTCTTGGCGAACACCGAGTGGTCGCCACCGCCGGAGTCGAGCACCGGCTCGAGCCCGCCCGAGGTCATCACCGTGCGCGAGCGCTTGTCGGCCATCAGCCTGACCCATTCGAGGCGCGCCTCATGCGACATCCCGGCCTCCAGGCTGGCCAGCGCCGAGCGCGTCATGGCGCCCGAGTAGCACGAATCGGCGATCACCAGGACGTGCCGGGCCGACATCGAGTTGAGGATGTCGGTGATGGCGATGTTCGAGATCCAGTTGGCGCTCGATCCCGGTTCGGCGTCGACGGGCAGCCAGTAGCCGCGCTGGTTGACCCGATCCAGATCGCCGTGCCCGGCGTAGTAGATCAACAGGTTGTCGTTCTCGGTGAGCTGCTCGCGGAGCCGATTGAGGGCCGAGAGGATGTCGTAGCGGGTGCCGTTGAGGAGCAACTGGGTGCTGAAGCCGTACTTCTGGCTCAGCAGCCGCTCGGCCTCGCGGGCGTCCTTGACGGCGGTCACGAGCTTGGACAGCTGGGCGTAGTCGTTGTTGCCGATGACCAGCGCGAAGTAGTTCCCGAACAGCTCGCGAGGGAGCGAAATCGAGGTCAGCGAGGCGGGCTCCGTGGTCTTGGCGGATGCGGCCGGCGGCTTGAGGTCGAACTCGATCGCCGTGCGCTTACCCAGCTTGTCGATCGCCACCACGGTCACCGGCGTGGGCCCGTCCGCGACCTCGACCCGGGCCCGGAAGAGCCCGTTCTCGTCGACCGTCTGCTCGGCGTCGTTGACGATGAAGGAGAGCAGCCCGACGGCCGAGATCACCCGGCCGATGATGACCCGCTCGCCCGCCGAGCGGGTGTTGATCAGCGGCCGGCCGCGGGTCAGCGTGAGCGGCGGATCGATGATCTCGATGACCGGGGCTTGCGCCGTCTGGAGCTCGCTGGCGCCGGCCGCGGTCGCGACCTGGGACAGGGTTTCGGTCAACTCGGCCGCCCTTTGCTCCGAGGCCGCGACCTCTTGTGCGAGCTTGGCGACCTCTTGGCGCTGGCGCTCGAGCGCGGCCTCGCGGTCCTCGAGCTCCAGCGCCAAGCGCTCGGCCTGGGCCTCGTTCTTGTCGGCCACGGCTTCCGCGATCTGACGCTGGAGATCCGCCCTCACCGTCTCGAGGTCGCGGCGACTCGTCTCGACCTCATCCTGGCGCCGCCGCAGCTCGGCCCGGGTCTCGCCGAGCTCCCGCTTGGCCTCCCGCAACTGGCGCCTCAGCGCCTCCGCTTCCGCGGTGCGGCGCGCGACCTCCTTTTGCAGCGCCGCCACTTCCTGGCGCTGCCGTGCCGCCACCGCTTCCGAATCGGCTTGGCTTTCGCGCAGCCCGGCGATCTGCCGCTCGAGCTCGCCGACCTTGCCTTGGTAGCCCGCGATCTCGGTATCCAACGTCTTGAGCTCGCCGTCGCGGCGTTCGAGGTCGGCGTCGCGCGCGGCCAAGCGGCGGCGCAGCCGTTCGGCCTGGGCGTCGTTCTTCTCGGCCACCGCCTTCTCGAGCTCGGCCTCGAGCTCGGCCCTCACGCGCTCGAGCTCGCCGCGCCCCTTCTCGATCTCGTCACGCCGCCGCGCGAGCTCGGCCTGGCTCATCTCGAGCTGTTGCTGGGCCAGCCGCAGCCCGGTCTTGAGCGCATCGGCCTCGTGCTTGTGCCGCGCCACCTCGCGTCGCAGCGCCGCCATCTCCTCGGCGTCGACCTGGGCCTCGCCGAGCTTCGCGGTCTGTTGACGCAGGCGCTCGACCTCGCCCTCGTAGCTCGCGATCTCGTCGTTGAGCACCGAGAGCTCGGCGCCCTGCCGCTCGAGCTCGCCGTCGCGCTGGCGGAGCTCGCGCCCGAGGCGCTCGATCTCGGGCCGATCCTTGCTCGCCTCGGCCTGGGCCAGCTTCTCCTTAAGCTCGTCTCGCGCCCGCTCGAGCTCGAGCCGGCCCTGCTCGGCCTCGTTCCTCTGGCGGCGCAGCTCCTCGCGGGTGCGCTCGTATTGCCGCCGCATCTCCTCGAGCTGGCGCCTGAGCGTCTCCGATTCGCGCTTGCGCTGCTGGACCTCTTGTCTGAGCTGCTCCAGCTCCCGGGTCACGTCGCCGGCGGGGACGAACTCGGCGAGGCCCGAGGCCTGGCGATACCAGCTCAGCGCCTGGGCCATGTCCTGCGGCACGCCGCGGCCCTGCTCGTAGAGCTGGCCGAGATTGATCTGCGCCCGCCCATAGCCCTGCTCGGCGGCTTGTCGGTACCACTTGGCGGCAAGCGCGTGCTGGGGCGGCACGCCCAGGCCCTTCTCGTAGATCTCGCCGACGTAGGTCTGGGCCACCGGGTCGCCCTGCTTGGCGAGTGGCAGCCAGATCTTCAGCGCCGTGGCATAGCCGGCACGGTCGTAGGAGGTATATTCGCCGCCCCGGATCTCGCAGTTCGCGGCCGAGGTCTTGACCGCCCGGCGCGCCGACATGAAGGTCACCCGCTTGCCGAGCTTGCGGACCTTGCCCGGCAGCAGGCAATCGACGACCAGGAGGTCGTCGGCGTTCTGGGTCGCCGCCGGGGCGCCGGTCGGCGCCGGCATCACGAGCGCGGGAAGCACCAGCGCCAGCGTCAGCGCCCACGGGAGTGAGCGCCGCTGGCGCCGGCCTCGGGTCAGCAACCCAACCGGCGATGTGCTCGGCATTGGCTTGGTCCTCCGCCCTGCTACGAGGGGCCTTGCCGTGCCTCGCCGCCGCCTGAATCAAGTGTCAAGAAGCTCGCCTTCGGCGCGCGGCGACGTGCCCGGCGCTGTTTAAAGGCCTCCCCGCCGGGCCCCTCTCGAATCGGCCGCCGCCGCCCAGGCCGGCACAATCGGACCCCGGTCGCGGTCAAAGCCGACCGTCCGGCGAAGCCTAGCCACACCTCCCGGGCTTTGCAAGGCGGGCCGGCGGCGGCGATGGCGCCGGAGGTGGCGCGCTTGCGCGAGAGCGGGGCGAGAAGTAGCTTGTTGCGACCGCGTCGCGGTCGAGAGGAGCCCAGGGGGAGAGCGTGATCAGGAACGCGATGTCGCGATCGCTACCGCTGGCGGCCCTGGCCTTCGGCCTCGGCGCCTTGGCGCTCGGCCCCCATTCCGCCCGGGCCGCGGGCGCCGCGGCAATGGTGCTCGAGCTCGAGGGCACGATCGAGCCCCCGCTCGAGGCCTTCGACGAGATCCCGAGCAAGTCGACGGTGATCCTGGCCGACGATGCCTGGCTGGTGTTCCTCGATTACAACCGCTGCCAGACGGTCGAGGTCGCCGGCGGTCGCATCCGCTTCGAGGCGCGCGGCTTCTACGTCAACAAGGGTAAGGTGAAGAAAGTCGAGCGCGCCGAGTGCCCGCGCGAGGTCGAGGTCGCCGCCACCGGCGTCGTCGGCGGCACCGTGCTGCGCTCCGCGACCTCGGGCACGATCGCGCTCAAGCTCCCGCCGACCCCCTCGTTCGTGCTGGTGGGACCGCGCGCCAAGGACTTTGGCCGCGTCCGCTTCGTCAAGGGCGACGGGACGGTCCGCGAGTTGGGCTTGAGCGGCCACCGGCTTAGCTGGGACGAGGGCAGCGCGCCGCTGGCCATCGGCGCCGACTACAAGCTCGTGTTGTTGCCGGCGGCGGCGGGGAGCGAGCCGCTCAGCCTCGAGATCATCGTCGCCGACCCGAAGAGCATGAGGGCGTCCCGCGCGATGACGTTGATCCGAGTCGAGTGACGCCGCCCGAGGGCGCGACGCGTTTGCCCCTGCCGCTGAGGCGCTACGCCCGCGCCCTCACCATGGCGGCCTGCGGGCTGGCGGCCGGGGCCGGTGCGAGCGCCATAAGGGGAGAGCTTTCCGCCTTCGACGGCCCCCTCTTCGACCTCGCAGTAGGCGCCCGTGCAGTGGGCGCCCGTGCGGTGGGCGCCCGTTTGCCGCTCCTGGGCGCGCCACCGTCCCCCGCCGAGAGCCCGGTCGCCGTGGTCGCGGTGGACAAGCGGAGCCTGGCCGAGCCCGAGCTCGCCCGCTATCCGAGGACACTCATGGCGCCGGTGTGGGGCCGGCTTCTCGAGACCCTGTTCGCGGCCGGGGCGCGGGTTGTCGCCTTCGACCTCTTGTTCGCCTACAGCGCCAACCAGCTCAGCCCGGGCTACGACCGGCCCTTCCTGCGCGCGCTTGCCAAGCACCGCGAGCGCGTGGTCATCGCCCGCACCGCCGCCACGCTGCCGGCGCGCCCCTTCATGGGCGCCCTCAGGTTCGACCCGGGCGCGCTCGGTATGGCCGAGCTCGTGCCCGAGGGGGACGGCGTCGTGCGCCGGGTGCCGGGCCGCTTCGCCTCGGACAGCGGCGACAGCGTGCCGGGGCTGGCGGCGGCGGCGCTGGCGCGCGCGGGACATCCGCCGATGCCGGAGTCCGTGGTCATCGCGCCCCGCTATCAACTCGAGCGGCTGCCGACCTACGCCCTTGTCGACGTGCTGCACTGTGGTGAGTCCGCGGCCGCGGCGCTGAGCAAGATCCTCGACGGCAAGATCGTCTTCGTCGGCAGCACCCTGGCGGAGGAGGACCGCTTTATGTCGGCGGACCGCTACCTGCCCCGGCAGGCCGGCGACGGGCCCGCGCTCGACGATTGTGGCCTTCGGGTGCTCGGCGCCTCGGCGCCCGGCTCGGTGCGGGTGCCCGGCGTCTTCTTCCACGCCGCGGCGGCCGACGCCGTCGCCGGCGACCGCCTCACCGCGCTGGCCCCGGTGCTCGCGGTGGTGGCGCTCAGCATGGTGGCGGCGCTTGCCGGCTCGGCCCTGGGCCTCAGGCTCAGGCCCTGGTTCGCGGCGCTCGTGCTCGGCGGCTTGGTGCTTGCGTTGTGGGGCGCCGAGGTCGCCGCCCTGGGGCGCAACCTGTGGCTGCCGGTGGCGGTGCCCATGGTCGCGCTGGTCGTCGCGGCGGTGGTCGCGGTGGCGGCGCGCTATCTGCTGGAGGAGCGGCGGCGGCGGCGGGTCCAGCACGCCTTCTCCCACTATCTCTCGCCCTTCATCGTCGACAATCTGGCCGAGAGCGAGTTCGAGCTCAAGCTGGGCGGCGAGAGCAGGGACATCACCGTGATGTTCGCCGACCTTTCCGGTTTCACCGCCGCCTCGGGCACGGTGCCGCCCGAGGTGTTGATGCGCGAGACCAACCGCTACCTCGGCCTGATCGTCGAGGAGGTGGAGGCCACCGGCGGCTACGTCGACAAGTTCATCGGCGACGCCGTGATGGCGATCTGGGGGGCGCCGGTGGCCGATCCCGCGCATGCGATGAGCGCCGTGACGACGGCGTTGCGCGCGGCCCAACGGGTGGCGCTGGAGAAGGAGAAGGCCGAGGCCCGGGGCGAGCTCGCCTTCGGCGTCAAGATCGGCATCGCCTCGGGCGCCGCGCTGGTGGGCAACGTCGGCACCGAGAAGCGCTACAACTACACCGCCGTGGGCGAGACCGTGAACATCGCCTCGCGCCTCGAAGGCCTGCCCGGCACCTATGCCGGCAACGTCGTCATCAGCGAGACCACGGCCGAGCGCCTCGGCGACGGCTTTGTCCTCTACGAGCTCGACCGGGTGGTGGTCAAGGGCATGAGCGAGGCGCTCGCCATCTTCGAGCCGCTGGCCACGTCGGCCTCGGCAAGCGCGGCGCAAAAGGCCTACGCCGCCGGCTTCGGCGAAGCGCTGGCCCGTTACCGATCGCGGCAGTTCGAGAACGCCTGCTCGGCCTGGCGCCGGCTCGAATATCCCTATCCCACCGTGTCCGGGGGCTCCGCTCCCGGCGCCGGCGAGCGCGCCCATCCGGCCCGCATCATGGCCGCCCGCGCCGCCCGCTTCGCCGAGGAGCCGCCGCCGCCCTCGTGGGACGGCGCCTCGGTGATGACCACGAAGTAGGGGCTCCCGGGGTCCGGCGACGCGGCGCCGCGGGCGTGCCGCCGGGGCGGGAATCAGAACTCGAGGCGGCCGCCGAAGGTAAAGACGTGGTTGCTGATGTCGCGGAGCCCGAGCACCGTCTCGTAGGCGACGAAGCCCATCCACCCGCCCGGCAGCACGAGCGCGAGGCTGGCGCCGATATTGGCGAAGTCGCGGTCCGGGCTGTCGGTGATGACCGAGAAGCGGTTGGCGTTGGGATCGGCCGCGTACTGGACCGTGATGAAGCGCGAATCATCCTCGAACTCATGCTGCCAGTCAGCGTGCGCCTCAGGGATAAGCACCCCGAAATCGGTCGAGATGGCGCGCGTCACCTGGGCGCCCAGCAGCGTCGACACCGAGGTTATGTCCTGGCCGCCGAAGGTCAGGTTGAGCCCCAAGGCGCCGCTCTCGGTGAAGCCGTCGATCTCGGTGTTGACGTAGTCCAACCGCCCGTAAGGGCCGAAGGTCCAGCCCTGGTAGACGAAATCGTAGCCCCCGCCGACGCTGACGGCATACTCCTGGGCGTCGGTGTCGCCGCGCGCGGTGCGGTTGACGCTGGGGTAGACGATGTTGCGGGTGAGCTCCTGGTCCTTGAGCGAGAAGCTCGCGATGACATCGACGTAGAGCTCGGCCAAGGGGTAGTAGCTGCCGTAGATCGAAACCGTGATGGCATCGATGTCGAGGTTGCCGGCGCCGCCGTCGAAGTCGTTGTCGGTGGTGGTGTAGCCCAACGCCACGCCGCCGATCAGGGTGTCGCCGAAGCGGTAGTCGAGGCCGCCGGTGGCGCCACCGGTGAGGAAATCGAAACCGGCCTCCTCGGAGGTCGGATCCTTGTCGCCGAAGCTCACGGTGCCGTTGAGGAAGGCGCCCAGACGGCTCGACTGGTCGATGTCCTGGCCGCTCGCGGCGCCGCCGTCGCCCCGCCGACCGAGCCCGGCAAAGGCGCCGCCGGACAGGTCCAACGAGCGCCGCAAGGTGGTGAGACCGGCGATGTTGACGCCCAGCGCCGGGCCCCCCGCGCGCAGGCTGGCGAGCCGGTTGGCGACGTTGCCGGTTTGGTCGTTCGAGCTCTCGGTGCTGCTGGTGCCCTGGGCCGTCGATTCCTCGTGGGCGATCTGCAACAGCGCGTCGTTGAGCTGGCTCTGGCTGAGCCCGAGGCTGAAGGCGGTGGCGCCGCTGCCCGCGAGCTGGTTGCCGGTGTGCACCATGTCCTGGCAGCGCGCGAACAGATCCTCGACGGCCGAGGTTCCGTTGCGGTTGGTGCCCGCCGCGGCAAGCGGCGCGCAGGTGGCCGCGATCGCGTTGCCGACCCGCGACTGCAGCGCCGTCTCACCGGGGAGTTCGCCGAGTGTCGCCGCCTGCGCCGAGGCCTGAGCCCACAAGGCCATACCGAGCGCCACGACGACCGAGCCGCGCCAAAGCCGCGCGCCGCGCGGACCGCGTGGCGGGCCGTGGCCCCGATCCTCGCGGCTCGGGCAACGACTCATCAAGAAACGCGCGAAGATCGCGCACGATCGAACCACGTGCCCCATCACGGCCTTCCCCCAAAACGCCCGAAACGCCCGGACGAGTTAACGATTATCAGTCGCACCGTATGGCGGACAACGGCGGGGTGTCAAGATTCGGGAGCGTTCAGAGCCCGCCTCGCGGGCGCCACACCGTGATCTTTAAACGTCGGCGTCGGGCAGGGATTCTTTGCGCTTGGCCACGAAGGCCGTAAGCGCCTCGTCGAGGCCCGGGTCGAGGGTCGGGGCCTGATCCTCGTAGTCGGCCAGCATCTGCTTCCACAGCTTGTTGGCGCGCTGGGCGGTATCGAGCGCCCCTTCGCCGTGCCATTGCTCGAAGGAGTTGTTGTCGGCGACGCTCGAGCGGTAGAAGGCGGTCTCGAAGTTGGCTTGGGTGTGGGCACAGCCCAGGAAATGGCCACCGGGGCCGACCTCGCGGATGGCGTCGAGCGCCTGGCCGTTCTCGGAGAGGTCGTAGCCGCCGCCCAGCACCTGCATCATGGCGAGCTGATCGGCGTCGATGACGAACTTCTCGTAGCCCGAGGCGAGCCCGGCCTCGAGCCAGCCGGCGCCGTGGAGCACGAAGTTCGTGCCCGCGAGCAGGGTCGGCAGCAGGGTCTGGGTGCTCTCGTGGGCGGCCTGGGCGTCGGCCACCTTCGAGGCGCAGAGCGAGCCGCCGCTGCGGAACGGGAGCTTGAGCCGGCGCGCCAGCTGGGCCGCCCCGAAGAGCACCAGCGTGGCCTCCGGCGAGCCGAAGGTGGGGGCGCCCGACTGCATCGAGAGCGAGCTCGCGAAGCTGCCGAAGACCACCGGCGCGCCGGGCCGCACGAGCTGCGTGAAGGCAATGCCCGCCAGGGCCTCGGCCAGGGTCTGGGTCAGGGTGCCGACGGCCGAAACCGGGGCCATGGCGCCCGCCAGGATGAAGGGCGTGACGATGGTCGCCTGGTTGGCGCGGGCGTAAACCTTGAGCGCCCCCAGCATGGTGGCGTCGAAGACCAGCGGCGAGTTGGCGTTGATCAGACTCAAGGTGACGCAGTTCTCGTCGACGAACTCGGCGCCGAACACGAGGCGCGCCATCTCGACCGTGTCGGCGGCCCGTTCGGGATGGGTCACCGAGCCCATGAACGGTTTGTCGGAGTAGCGGATGTGGCTCATGACCATGTCGAGGTGGCGCTTGTTGACGGCCACGTCGACCGGCTCGCAGACCGTGCCGCCGGAGTGGTGGAGGGCCGGCGACATGTAGGCCAGCTTCACGAAATTGCCGAAGTCCTCGATGGTGCCGTAGCGCCGCCCCCGATCGAGGTCGCGCACGAAGGGCGGGCCGTAGACCGGCGCGAACACCGTGTTGTCGCCGCCGATCGTGACGTTGCGCTCGGGGTTGCGGGCGTGCTGGACGAACTCGGCGGGGGCGCTCTCGATGAGCCGGCGGCAGAGCCCGCGGGGGAAGCGCACCCGTTCGCCGTCCAATTCGGCGCCGGCCCCGCGCCACAGCTCGAGCGCCTCGGCGTCGTCGCGGAACTCGATGCCGATCTCCTCGAGCACGGTTTCGGCGTTCGCTTCGATGAGCTCGAGGCCCTCCTCGGAAAGGGCCTGGTAGCTCGGGATCCGGCGCACCAGAACGGGCAGCTGCTCGACCGCGCTCTTGCCCCTCAAGGCCCGCCGGGCTTCGGCGCCACCGCCGCGACGCCCGCCGCGACGCCCTTGCCGCGGGTCCGCCCTGTCGCTCATCCCGCCCTCCTCGAAAAACGGCTGAGAGTGATTATCGCGCCCACGATATCGCCAACTGTCGAGGGCGCGACGACAAACGTTTGCTAAGCGGCGTGGCGGAGGCGCCCGGGGGGGGGGAGCGCCAGCGGCCTCGGGTTTCGGAATCGGGCCGGGCGCTGTCGCGATGCGGGTTGGCGGGCGCGTGGCGCTGGTGTAGGGAAGCGGAGTGAGCGGCGCTGGAGATGGGAGCACGGGGGGCGTGAGCATGGACACGGGCGACCTTCACGACCGGATCGTCGTCTTCGACGGCCTGGTGATCTCGAACTGGAGCCGCGCCGTCTTCGAGGACATGGCGAAAGGCGGGCTCAGCGGGGCCAACTGCACCTGCTCGGTGTGGGAGGGCTTCGAGGCCACGATGCAAAACGTGGCCCGCTGGAAGGGCTGGTTCCGCGACCACGACGACCTCTTGCTGCAGGCCATGAGCGTCGCCGACATCCGCCGCGCCAAGGGCGAGGGCAAGGTGGCGATCGTGCTGGGCTGGCAGAACATCACCGGCATCGAGGACCGCATCGAGTACCTGGCGCTGTTCAAGGCGCTCGGCGTCGGCATCATGCAGCTCGCCTACAACACCCAGAACCTGGTCGGGAGCGGCTGTTACGAGAGCGAGGACGGCGGGCTCTCCGACTTCGGCCGCGAGGTCGTCGACGAGATGAACCGGCTCGGCATCCTGGTCGACCTCTCCCACGTCGGCTCGAAGACCAGCGCGGACGCCATCCGCCATTCCACCCAGCCGGTGTGCTACTCCCACACCTGCCCCAAGGCGCTACGCGATCACCCGCGCAACAAGAGCGACGAGGAACTCCGCTTCATCGCCGAGCACGGCGGCTTCGTCGGCGTCACCATGTTCCCGCCCTTCCTGCCGCGCGGCAAGGACTCGACCCTGGAGGATTACCTCGCCGCGATCGAGCACACCATCGACGTGGCCGGCGAGGACAACGTCGGCATCGGCACCGACTTCACGCAAGGCCATGGCCCTGAGTTCTTCGACTGGCTCACCCACGACAAGGGCTACGCCCGCTCGCTCGTCGACTTCGGCGAGCTCACCTATCCTAAGGGCCTGCGCCGGCTGGCCGAGTTCCCCAACCTGACGGCCGCGTGCGAGCGCCGCGGCTGGACCGATGAGCGAATCGCCAGGGTCATGGGCGAGAACTGGCTCCGCCTGCTCGAGCGGGTGTGGGGAGCTTAAGCGCGCTTGGCGGCGCCAGGGAGAACGGCCATGAAGACACAGGCACGGGTGGTGGTGATCGGCGGCGGCGTGGTCGGCGTGAGCGTGCTCTACCACCTCGCCAAGGCGGGCTGGTCGGACGTGGTGCTGGTGGAGAAGAACGAGCTCACCTCGGGCTCCACCTGGCACGCCGCCGGGCTGTTGCCGCTCTTCAACATGAGCTACAGCGTCGGCCAGCTCCACAAGTACAGCGTCGACCTCTACAAGGCGCTGGAGGCCGAGACCGGACAAGATGTGAGCTTCCACGTCACCGGCAACCTGCGCCTGGCGACGAATGAGGAGCGCATGGACGAGTACCGGCGCTACTGCGGCACCGCCAACACCATCGGCGTGCCTTTCGAGATGATCGGGCCGGCCGAGATCGAGGAGCTGTGGCCGCTCTGCAATACGGACGGCCTGGTGGGCGCGCTGTTTCATCCCCACGACGGCCACATCGCGCCCGTGGACGTGACCCAGGCGATGGCCATCGGCGCCCGCAACGGCGGCGCCGAGATCAACCGCGACACCGAGGTCGTGGCCATCGAGCTGAAGGCGGGAGGCGAGTGGCTGGTCAAGACCGACCACGGCGACATCAGCGCCGAGCACGTGGTGAGCTGCACCGGCAATCAGGCCCGCGAGACCCTGGCCATGGTCGGGCTCGAGATTCCCACCATCCCGGTCGAGCACCAGTACATCGTCACCGACGAGGTGCCCGAGCTGGTCGAGCGCCACGAGGCGCGGCTGCCCGAGATGGCGGTGCTGCGCGAGAGCGACGCCTCCTACTACCTGCGCGAGGAGCGCCAGGGCTACATCCTCGGGCCCTACGAGAAGGGGGCGCCGGCCTGCTTCGTCGACGGCGTGCCCAAGGACTTCGCGCAAAGCTTGTTCCCGGGCGACCTGGAGCGTCTGCTGCCCCACGTCGAGGCGGCGATCAGGCGGGTGCCCAGCTTCGAGAAGGCGGGCATCAAGGACATCGTCAACGGCCCCATCCCCTACACCCCCGACGGCAGCCCGCTGGTCGGGCCGGCCTGGGGCTTGAAGAACTTCTGGCTCTCGGAGGGCCACAGCTTCGGCGTCACCGCCGCCGGCGGCGCCGGCAAGTTCCTGGTGGAGTGGATCACCGAGGGCGAGCCCAGCATCGATCTCCTGGACGTCGACCCGCGGCGCTTCGGCGCCTACGCCACCAAGCCCTACGTCAAGCTCAAGAACGAGGAGTGTTACGAGCACGTCTTCATCATCCACTACCCGGACGAGGAGCGCCCGGCGGCGCGGCCCGCCAAAACCAGCCCGATCCACGACCGCCTGGCGGCGCGCGGCGCGGTGTGGGGCCAGCGCTACGGCTGGGAGCGGCCCAATTGGTTCGCACCCCCAGGCGTCGCGGCCAAGGACGTGTGGAGCTTCCGCCGCTCCAACTACTTCGAGCACGTCGGCAACGAGTGCCGGCGCCTGCGCTCCTCGGCGGCGCTCATCGACATCACCAGCTTCACCAAGCACCTGGTCTCGGGCCCCGGCGCCGAGGCCTATCTCGAGCACCTGGTGGCGCGCCGGCTGCCCAGGAAGGTGGGGCGCATCAACCTCTCCCACGCCTTGACCCGGAACGGCGGGGTGCGCAGCGAGTTCACCGTCATGCGCGATGGGCCCGAGAGCTTCTATCTCGTCAGCTCGGGCGCCGCCGAGCGCTTCGACAACGACTTCCTCGCCAAACGCCTGCCCGACGACGGCAGCGTGCGGCTCGACAATCTGACCAGCGCCCACGGGGTCCTGGTGCTGGCCGGCCCGCGCGCCCGCGACATCCTCCAGACGCTCACCCCGGCCGAGCTCTCGAACCAGGCCTTCCCCTGGCTCAGCGGCCAGCACATCCACGTCGGCCTGGCCCCGGTGCGGGCGCTCCGCATCAACTTCGTGGGCGAGCTGGGTTGGGAACTCCACCACCCGATCGAGTACCAGATCCACCTCTTCGAGGCGCTCACGGACGCCGGCGAGGCGTTCGGCCTCGGCATGTGCGGGATGCGGGCCATGGATTCGCTCCGCATCGAGAAGTCCTACCGCATGTGGGGCCAGGACCTGACCCGCGAGTACTCGGTGCTGGAGGCCGGCCTCGAGCGCTTCGTCCAGCTCGACAAGGGGGAGTTCACGGGCCGCGCGGCGCTTCTGCGCCAGAAGCAGGAGGGCGTGCCGCAGCGCTTCGTGACGCTCGAGGTCGAGGTCGACGACGCCGATCCGCTCGGCAACGAGCCCCTCTACCGCGACGGCAAGATGATTGGGCGCGCCACCGCCGGCGCCTTCGGCCACACGGTCGGCAAAAGCCTGGCGTTGGGTTACGTCGCCGCCGATTCGGGCGAGGTGGGGACGGCGCTCGAGATCGAGATCCTGGGCCAGAGGTTCCCCGCGCGGGTGATTCCCGAATCGCCCCACGACCCGGAGAACGAACGGCTCAGGGCCTGAGGGAGCGGCCAGGGCGGCAGGCGTAGCGTGACCCCAGGCTGGCTGATCCCCGCCCTCGTCGCTGCGGCGCTCGCCGTCGCGCTGGTCGGCGCTTACCGGCACGCGCGCCGCTGGGGCGTCGGAGGTCCCGCCCGGGTCGAGGTGCTGGGCGGCTTGGCGGCGCTCCCCAAACGTTACCTGGTCGACCTCCACGGCGTCGTCGCCCGCGATCGCTTCGCCGCCCGCATGCACGTGCTGGCGGCGGGCGGCCTGGTCGCTTCCCTGGTGCTGCTGCCCATCGTTCACTTCCCCGGGCTCGAGACCCGGGCCCTCGCCTGGGCCCTCTTGGCTGCGCTCGCCGCCCTCATTGCCGGCGCCGCGCTGGCGGCGCTGCGGCGCCTCGGCCGGCGCCCGGCGCGGCTCTCGGCGCGGCTCTCGGGCGGCGCCTTCAACCGCCTGCCCGCGAGCCTCATGGCCTACGCCGTCGGCGCCGTCGGCGCCACCCTGCCGCCGGCCGGGCTGGGCACCGAGGGGGCCTGGGCGCCGGCGCCCTCTCTCCTCTTCGCGGCGCTGATCGCCTGGGGCCTGGCCGAGGTGCTGATCGGCGCCACCTGGGGCGGGCCCATGAGGCACGCCTTCGCCGGCGCCCTCCACCTCGCCTTTCACCCCCGGCCCGAACGCTTCTCGAGGGCCGGCACGGGGGCCGGCGCGGCGGGCGCCCTCGAGCCGCTCGATCTGGAGGCGGCCAAGCTCGGCGCCGAGAGGCCCGCCGACTTGGCCTGGAACCGGCTCCTCGGCTTCGACGCCTGCGTCCAGTGCGGGCGCTGCGAGGAGGCCTGCCCGGCCTTCGCCGCGGGCCAGCCGCTCAACCCCAAGAAGCTGGTTCAGGACCTGGTGGTGGGGCTCGGGGGCGCGGGCGGCGACGCCGGTTACCGCGGCCGCGGCCATCCGGGACGGGCGCCGGGCGCGGCCCGGGGCGGCCCGGCGCTCGCCATCGTGCCCGAGCTCATCGCCGCCGACACCATCTGGGCCTGCACCACCTGCGGCGCCTGCGTCCACGTCTGCCCCATGTTCATCGAGCACGTCGATGTCCTCATCGAGATGCGGCGCTTCCTGACGCTGGAGCGGGGCGCCACCCCGGCGCGCGGGGCGGCGGCGCTCGAGGAGCTTCGCGCCAGCGACAATCCGGGCGGCTTCGAGGCCGCGGCGCGGCTCGCCTGGGCCAGCGATCTGGAGCTTCCCCGCCTCGACGAGGGCGGCGCCACCGACACCCTGCTGTGGCTTGGGCACGGCGCTTTCGAGCTCCGCGGCCAGCGCACGCTGAGGGCCCTGGTGGGGCTGCTGCGCGCCGCCGGCGTCGAGTTCGCGGTGCTCGGCGAGGCCGAGCTCGACTGCGGCGACCTGGCGCGCCGGCTCGGCGACGAGGCCACCTTCCAGGACCTGGCGCGGCGCAACATCGAGATCCTCGCCCGCCGCCGCTTCCGGCGCATCGTCAGCGCCGATCCCCACGTCTGCCACGCGCTCAAGCACGAGTACCCGGCGCTGGGCGGCAACTATTCAGTGGTTCATCACACCACCTTGCTGGCCGAGCTGTTGGAGAGCGGGCGGCTCAAGCCGGCGCGCCGGCTCGAGGCCACTCTCACCTATCACGATCCCTGTTATCTGGGGCGTTACGACGGCGAGCTCGAGGCGCCGCGCCGCATCCTCGACGCCATCGGCGCCGAGCGTCGCGAGATGGCCCTCGCGGGCCTCGAGGGCCGCTGCTGCGGCGGCGGCGGCGGCGCGGCGATCACCGATATCCCCGGCGCGCGACGCATCCCCGACCTGCGCATGGACGACGCCCGCGCCACCGGCGCCGAGACCATAGCGGTGGCCTGCCCGACCTGCTGCCAGATGCTCGAGGGCGTGATCGGCCCGCGCCCCGAGGTCAAGGACGTGGCCGAGCTGCTGCTCGCGGCGGTGGAGGGGTAAGGGGGCCTCGCCGGCCGCGGCGCGACGGGCGTATTTGTTTCAAACCCGACATCGAGTAGTCTGAAATCTCCACTCGCGCGGTGAGCGGCCCTCGGCCGCGCCGTCGGGAGCATCGTCGGGAGCCCAGCCCATGTTCGGCGCCACGCCGGTCGAGACGCCGCAACGCATCGGCTTCTTCCTGGTGCCCAAGCTGTCGATGGTGGCCTTCTCCTCGGCCGTCGAGACGCTGCGGCTGGCCAACTGGGTGAGCGGCGAGGCGCTCTACGCCTGGCAGCTGTTCTCCGACGGCGGCGAGCCGGTGGTGGCCAGCAACGGCATCGCGATCACCGTCGACGAGGCGGTGTCGAGGGTCGATTTCTGCCCCAACATCATCGTTTGCGGCGGCATCGAGGTGCAGCGCTTCGAGAGCCCGGCGGCGTTCGCCTGGCTCAGGCGCCTGGCCCGCCGCGGCGCCGACATCGGCGCCCTGTGCACGGGCGCCCACGTGCTCGCCCGCGCCGGTCTCTTGGACGGCTATCGCTGCACCATCCACTGGGAGAACCTGCCCGCCTTCGCCGAGCAGTTCCCCAACCTCGAGGTCTCGAACGAGCTCTTCGAGATCGACCGCAACCGCTTCACCTGTTCGGGCGGCACCGCGGCGCTCGACATGATGCTCTACCTCATCGCCCGCCAGTACGGGCGCGAGCTGGCGGTGGCGGTCTCGGACGAGCTCATGCACGACCACATCCGCGACCGCCGCGACCCCCAGCGCCGGGCCCGGCGCCTGCACCTGGGCATCAGCCACCCCAAGCTGCTGGCCGTGATCTCACGCATGGAGGAGACCCTGGAGGCGCCGCTGGCGCTGGGCCAGCTGGCCGACGCGGTGGGCCTGTCGAGGCGCCAGCTCGAGCGCGTCTTCCGCAAGTACCTCGACCGTACGCCGACGCGCTACTATTTGGAGCTGAGGCTGAGCCGGGCCCGCCACCTGCTGTTGCAGACCGCGCTCTCGGTGCTCAGCGTGGCGGTGGCCTCGGGCTTCGTCTCGGCCTCCCACTTCTCGAAGTGCTACCGCGAGCACTTCGGGCGCACGCCGCGCGAGGAACGCCGCCTGATCCGTTAGAGCGGCGGATGCCCGGGATCCCGGCGCCCCAGCTCACGCTCGCCGCCGCGCACGGCCGCCGGCGCGCCTCGTGAGCGCGGCGCCCGCCTGATCGCCAAGGCGCTGACCTGGTTCAGAAAGACTTGAGACGGTGGTGCTAGGGACGAGGGGCTCAGAACGCCGCCACCACGCCCTCGCCGCGTGGATCGGCGGCGCCGAGGATGACCCCGGCCGGGTCGCGCACCAGCGCCCCGGCGTGGCCCATGAAGGCCTCGAACGGGCCCACCACCTCGACCTCGTGGCCGGCGGCGGCGAGCGCCGCAATAACTTCCGAGGCGAAACGGCTTTCGATGCGCAGCTTGGTGGTCTCGCTGCCCCAGGTCCGGCCCAGGAGCCAGCGCGGCGCCGTCACCGCCCGTTGCAGACCCTGGCCGAAGCGGAGGTGGCGGGTGAAGATGGCGGCCTGGGTCTGGGGCTGCCCCTCGCCCCCCATGGTGCCGTAGACCATGACCCGGCCGTCGCCGAGGCGGGCCAGCGCCGGCTGGATGGTGTGGAACGGCTTGCGCCCGGGGCGAAGCACGTTGAGGGCGCGCTCGGAGAGGCTGAAGCTGGCGCCCCGGTTCTGCCATTGGATGCCGGTCTCGGGCAGCACGAGGCCCGAGCCGAACTCCCAGTAGAGGCTCTGGATGAAGCTGACGGCGCGCCCCTTGCCGTCGATCGCGCCGAGCCACACGGTATCGCCGGCCGCGACGCCCGAGCCCCAGGGCGCGGCCCGGGCGAGATCGATCTCGGCGGCCATGGCGTCGAGCCGCGCGGGCGCCAGGTAGTCGCCGGGCTCGACCGCCAGGTAGGCGGGATCGGTGATGACGGCGTCGCGCACCCGAAAGGCGCACTTGCTGGCCTCGACCAGGCGGTGGACGTAGTCGAAGCCCTCGGCCTCGGCGCAGGCGACGCGTTCGAACAGGGCCAAGGTGATCAGCGAGGCCAGGCCCTGGGTCGGCGGCGGCAGGTTGTAGAGCGTGCCCTCGGCGAGGGCGGCGCTGAGCGGCGCCACCACCCGCGCCCGGTAGGCGGCGAGGTCGTCGCCGCCGAGCGGGCTCCCGGCCGCTTCCAGGTCGGCACCGAGCGCCGCCGCCACCGCGCCGCGATAGAAGTCGTCGAGGCCGTTGGCGGCGAGGCGCTCGAGGGTCGCGGCAAGCGCCGGCAGGCGGAACGGCGCGGCCACGGCGGGCGCCTCGCCGTGGGCCAGGAAGGTGGCGGCGAAACCGGGCACGTCGCGCAGCTCGTCCAGCTTCGCGGCGGTGTTGAGATGCTGGCTGGCGCTCACCGGGAAGCCCTCGCGGGCATAGCGGATGGCGTCCTCGAGGAGACGCGCGAGGGTCATGCGGCCGCCCCATTTGGCGCTGAGCTCGAGCGCCTCGATCCAGCCCGCGACCGCGCCGGCCACCGTGTTGGCGGCCGCCGGCCCCCGCGCGGGGATCGCCTGGTGCCCGCGGGCGCGGTAATAGTCGGCGTCCACCGCGGCGCCCGTGGGCCCGCAGGCGTCGATGCCCAGCGGCGCGCCCGAGCCCGCGTCGATGAGCCAGAAGTTGTCGCCGCCGAGGCCGTTCATGTGGGGGTAGACGACGGCGATGGTGCTGGCCGCCGCGACCATGGCCTCGATGGCGTTGCCGCCCTCGCGCAGGACGCGGAGCCCGGCCTGGGCCGCCAGGTGGTGGGGGGCGACGACCATGCCGCCCATCGCGCTGGGGGTCTCTAACACCAATCAACTCCTTTGGTACCGGCTCGCGACCGCTCACCGGCGCCGCCGCGCCGGCGCGAGCGGGCCTTTGCCACCGAGGTACCGCCCGCAGCCCGACCCGCTCTTGTTTTGTACGCCAAATTGGCTTACATGTGAAGGCAAGGACTGGAGACGAGCCATGCCGACCGGGCGAATAACCAAGACCGAACGGGTCCAGGTTCGGGTCGACCCGAACGCCAAGCGCATGCTGGAGCGGGCGGCGGCGCTCGCCAACACGACGGTTTCCGCCTTTGTCGTGAACAGTGCTCTTGACGCCGCGGGCCACCTGATTCGAGAGCGCGAGCAGCTCGTCCTGAGCGAGCGGGACTGGAATCTCTTCCTTGACGCCCTGATCACCCCGCCCGAGCCCAACGCGGCCTTGCGCAGGGCGTTCGCCCGCCATGACCGTCTCGTGGCCCGAACGGTCGGCGGGTGACGTTCGCTATCGAGGCACTCGCCGGGCATCACGATCGCTCTCGCTTCGATAGTGGCTCCGAGCCGCTCGACCGCTACCTCCGCCAACACGCATCGCAGGATTCGCGACGCCGGGTGGCCCGGGTCTTCGTCGCCGTTCCCGACGGGAGCCATGAGATCGCGGGCTTTTACACGCTCAGCGCGGGAAGCCTCGAGCGCGCGACACTGCCGCCGGAGACGGCCCGGCGCCTGCCCCACTATCCGCTGCCGGTCGCCCTCATCGGGCGGCTCGCGGTGGACCGGCGCTGGTCCGGCCAGGGGCTCGGCTCGGCACTGCTCGCCGACGCTTGCGGAAGGGTCGTCCGGGCGAGCGCGGCGCTCGCCGTCTATGCGTTGGTGGTCGACGCCAAGGACGCGCGCGCGCACCGCTTCTACGAGCACTTCGGCTTCATCGAGCTGCCTGATTCCGAGCGCCGCATGTTCTACCCCTTGGCTGCGATCGAACCGATGATCGACGCTTAACCCCTTGATTTCAAGGGTTCTACGCGCCCTCCCCGCGGCGCCGCCGGCGGGCGCCGGCGCGGGCGCCGCGGCGCCCCTTGAGCACCCCCGACTGGGTGATGATCTCGGCCACCAGCTCCTCCTGGCGGTAGGCCATGACGTGGATGCCGGCGATCCCGGCGATCTCGCGTATGCGCTGAATCAGCTCGATGCAGATCAGCCGGCCCTCCTGGCGCTGGTCGCTCGCAGCCTCGAGGCGGCGCACGATCTCGTCGGGAATGTGCACGCCGGGCACGTTCGAGCGCAGCCACCGGGCGGCGCGCGCCGAGGCCAGCGGGCCGACGCCGACGATGATGAAGCACTTCTTGTCGAGGCCAAGGTCGCGCACCCGGGCCATGTAGGTCTCGAGCCTCGGGATATCGAAGCAGTACTGGCTCTGCACGAACTGGGCCCCCGCGGCGATCTTCATCTCAAGCCTCAAGGGGCGGTAGTCGTAGGGCGGCGCGAAGGGGTTGACGGCGGCGCCCAGAAACACCTTGGGCGGCACCTTGAGCTCGCGGCCCGAGAGGAAGCGGCCCTGGTCGCGCATCCCGCGGATGGCCTTCAAGAGCGACAGGCTGTCGAGGTCGAAGACCGGCTTGGCGCCCGGCTGGTCGCCCACCTGGACGCCGTCGCCGGTGAGGCAGAGCAGGTTCGAGACCCCCATGGCGGCGGCCCCCAGCACGTCGCCCTGGATGGCGATGCGGTTGCGGTCGCGGCACGAGATCTGCATCACCATCGAGTAGCCGATGCGGGACAGAAGCGCGCAGACGCCGACGCTCGACATATGGGTGTTGGCGCCCGAGGCATCGGTGGCGTTGATGGCGTCGCAGACCTCGGCCAGCACCAGGGCGCGGTCGTAGACATCGCGCGGATCGGCCGAATCGGGCGGGTTGAGCTCGGCGGTCACGGCAAAGCGGCGATCGCGCAGCACGCGCTCGAGGCGCCCGTTCGAGCTGTGCCCCGGGCGCGGCGGCAGCGGTGCGCCGGGGTCGTAGAGGAGGTCGTCCGAGGTCACGGCGCGGGCTCCGTGTCGGCCCTGGCGGCAGCCTCCTCGCGGGCCTCGCGCAGCCACGCCGAGGTGCCGACCAGGCTGTGGTCCAGCGGGCCCTGCAGCTCGAGCCTGGCGCCACTGCCGGCGATGCGCCGGCTGCCCTCCCAGGCCTCGACCCAGACGCAGCGCATCGCCGGCTCGACCTCGCAGCCGCCGTCCCGGCGGACCCCGCCGCAGGGCCCGTTGCGGAGCTCCTTGGGACAGTTCATCGGGCACGCCATGCCGGTCGCGCCGAGGATGCATCGCCCGCACATTCGGCACTCGAAAAAGAGCCCCTTGAGCCCCCGTTCGAGCGCCGCCACCGGCGCCTCCAGGCGGCCATAGCCGAGCCGCCGCCAGGCCGGTTCGAAAACCATGGCCAGGCGCCAGAGCCGCGCATAGGCCCGGTCGAGGAAGCCCGCGTGGCGCACCGACCAGTGGCGCAGGCTGACCACGGCCCGCGCCTTACTCCGGCGCCCGCCGCGCGCCGAGCACGCCCGATTCGATCACCGCCTGGGCGATCGCCTGCTCTTGCCGCGGCGCCATCAGGTGGGCACCGGCGACGCCCTCGATCTCTCGCAGCTCCTGCAAGAGCTCGGCGCAGATGCGGACCCCCTCGGCGGCCTGGTTCCGGGCGCCCTCGAGGCGGTCGACGACGGCCTCGGGGATGCTCACCCCCGGCAGGTTGCCGTTCATCCAGCGCGCCGAGCGCGCCGAGGCCAGGGGCGCGATGCCGACCAGGATATGGAAGCGGCCGATGAGACCGTGCTCCTCGAGGCGCGCGAGATAGCGGCGCAGCAGGCCCATGTCGAAGCAGTACTGGGTCTGCACGAAGTCGGCGCCGGCCTCGACCTTGGCGGCGAGCGCCTCGGGACGCCACTCGGGCGGCGGATCGAGGGGCGCGTCGGCGGCGCCCAGGAAGAGCCGGGGTGGCGTGGCGAGCCGGCGGCCGCAGGGCAGCGTGCCCTCGTCACGCATCTGACGCGCGGTGGCGATGAGGGCCCGGCTGTCGAGGTCGTGGACCGGCATCGCCTCGGGCTGGTCGCCGACCGAGAGGTCGTCGCCGCGCAAGCAGAGCACGTTGGGGATGCCGAGGGCGGCGGCGCCCAAGAGGTCGGCCTGGAGCGCCAGCCGGTTGCGGTCGCGGGTGGTGAGCTGGAGCGTGGGCTCGATGCCGTCGCGCGCCAATATCGCCGCCGCCGCCAGCGCCGACATGTGGGCCCGGGCGCCGGCGCCGTCGGTGACGTTGACGGCGTCGACCACGCCCTTGAACTCGCCGACGCGCGCCAGCACCGCCCCGGCGTCGGCGGCGTCGGGGGGCGTGGTCTCGGCGGTGACGGCGAAGTGGCCGGCCTTCAAGACCGCCTCGAGCCGCCCCTCCGAGCGGCGCGCCGCGCCCGCGCTGTCGTTCTCGATCGCTTGCCTCATCTCACTCCTCGACCACTGCCATGCCGTACTCGGCGGCCGCGTCCTCGAGCCACCGCCACAGGTACTCGGCGAAGCTGCGCTGGACATAGAGCTCGAACTCGGGCCTCTCGTCGACCAGATGCAGGATCGCCTGGGCCCGGGCAACGGCGCTCTGGGCGCAGCCTCCGGGGGTGAAGACAGAGGCGTGCAGATCGAGGCTGCAGCCCTTCATCAGCACCTCCCGCGCCCTGGGGCCGGCGAGCGCGATCACGGTGCGGGCGTCGCCCACCTCGGTCACCGCGCCGGCGCCGGCGAGCGCCTGGCGCAGCGCCGCCGCGACTCGGGCCTCGCGCCCCTTGGCGGTGACCACCAGCCATTCGTCGGGCCCGAGCCACAGCGCGCTCACCCCGCCGGCGGCGGCGCTGGTGTTGGGCTTGGCCGGGAGGGCGAAGCCGAGCGCCCCCTCCAGCGCCGAGGCGAGAGCCGCGTCGGCGCCATCGAAGCGCAGGTTTATGTGGCCGCGAAAGGGCCGCTCCGAGAGCCGCACCCCGGCCTCGCTCGCGCCGGCGACGGCGCGCGCGGCGAGTTGGAGGTGGGCCAGCGCGCTTTGGCGCAGGGCGCTCTCAACCATCGAATCTCAGTCCCTCGGGATCAAGGAAGCGGGGGTCACAGACCACCGCGTCGACGCCGCGGCCCTCGAGCGGCAGCGGCACGTGGACCTGCTCGCCGTGACGCTCGCGGCCGCCCTCGATCAGCGCCAGGGCGATCGAGCGGCCGAGCGCGGCGCTCGGGTAGCTCGAGGTGACGTGGCCGATCATCTGCAAGGGCGGCGCGGCGCCGGGCCGGGCCACGATCTGCGCCCCCTCGGGCAGCACCTCGGCGGGGTCCACGGTTTCGAGCCCGACGAGCTGCTTGCGATCGTGGCGCAGCAGATCGGGCCGGCTCAGGCTGCGGCGACCGAGGAAGTCCTTGTTCTTGCTCAAGATCCACGCCATGCCGAGGTCGACCGGCGTCACCGTGCCGTCGCTCTCCTGGCCAACGATGATGAATCCCTTCTCGGCCCGGAGCACGTGCATGGCCTCGGTGCCGAAGGGGGTGGCGCCGTAGGTCTCGCCCGCCGTCATCACCGCCGTCCACAGCGCCATGCCCTGATTCGCCGGCACGTTGATCTCGTAGGAGAGCTCACCGGTGAAACTGACCCGGAAGAGCCGCGCCGCGATCCCCGCCACCCGGCCCTCGCGCAGCGACATGAAGGGGAACGAACTTGAGCGCAGGTCGAGATCGGGGGCCAGCTCGGCCAGCAGCCGTCGCGCCCGGGGCCCGGCGATGGTCACCGTCGCCCACTGCTCGGTGACCGAGGTGAGGTAGACCTCGAGCTCGGGCCACTCGGTCTGCAGCCACTCCTCGAGCCAGCCCAGAACCCGGGCGGCGTTGCCGGTGGTGGTGGTCATCAGGTAGTGGTGCTCGCCGAGGCGGCAGGTGACCCCGTCGTCGATCACCATGCCGTCCTCACCCAGCATCAGGCCGTAACGGCAGCGGCCGACCTCGAGCTTGTCCCAGGCGTTGGTGTAGACCCGGTTCAGGAGCTTCACCGCGTCCCGCCCCTGGATGTCGATCTTGCCCAGGGTGGTGGCGTCGAGCACGCCGACCGCGTTGCGCGTCGCCAGGCACTCGCGGTCGACCGCCTCGCGCATGCCCTCGCCGCGGCGCGGGTAGTACCAGGGGCGCTGCCATTGGCCGACGTCCTCGAAGACCGCGCCGAAGCGCTGGTGCCAGGAGTGCATCGGCGTCTTGCGCACGGGATCGGCGAGGGCGCCGCCGTCGCGGCCGGCGAGGGCGCCGAAGGTCACCGCCGTATAAGGCGGCCGGAAGGTGGTGGTGCCAACCTCGGCGATCGCGGCGCCGAGCTCGCGCGCGAGCAGCGCCAGGCCCGAGACGTTGCCGGTCTTGCCCTGATCGGTGCCCATGCCCAGGGTGGTGTAGCGCTTGACGTGCTCGACCGAGCGGTAGCCCTCGCGCGCGGCGAGGGCGATGTCGTCGGCGGTGACGTCGTGCTGGAAGTCGACGAACCGCTTCCCCGCGCCGCCCTTGGTCGCGCGGCCGGGCACCAGCCACAGCGGCATCGACGGCGCCTCTTGGAAGACCTTGGTGGCGGGCCCGCGGGGCCCCCGCCCGCGGCGCCGGCGGCCGGCTTGAGCGGCCGCCTGGGTGCCGTCCCTGGCGCCTTCGGCGAGGCAGTGGGCGAGCCCGAAGGCGCCGTTGGCGGCCCCCACCGAGCGCTCGGCCTGTTTCGAGACGCCGGGCACGAAGCAGGCCCGCGCCGCGTCGTAGCGGAGCTTGCCGCCCGATTGCGAGAAGAGGTGGGCGGCCGGGTCCCAGCCCCCCGACAGGCACACCAGGTCGCATTCGAGGCGCCGCGCCTCGCCGCGCACGGCCTCGCCCCCCTCATCGAGCTCCATGACCTCCACCGCCTCGACGCGGCGGCGGCCGTGGACGGCGACGATCGCCCGGCCGCCGAGGACCTCGAGGCCCGCCTCGGCGGCGCGGGCGGCGACCTCGGCGCCGGGCCCGGGCCGCGGATCCACCACCGCCGCCACCTCGACGCCGGCGGCGTGGAGGTCGAGCGCGGCGCGGTAGGCGCCGTCGCCGGTGGTGAACACCACCGCCCGTCGCCCCGGCTTGACGGCGTAGCGCTTGAGGTAGGCCTGCGCCGCCGAGGCCAGCATGACGCCCGGCCGGTCGTTGTTGGCAAAGACCAGGTGGCGCTCGATGGCGCCCGTCGCCAGCACCACCTGGCGCGCCCGCACCCGCCACAGGCGCTGGCGCGGCAGGGCGGCGGGCGCCTCCGCGCCGAGGTGGTCGGTGACCCGCTGCAAGAGCCCGAGGAAGTTGTGGTCGTAGTAGCCGAACACGGTGGTGCGATGAAGCAGCCGCACCTCCTCGAGCGCCTCGAGCTCGGCCACCGCGGTCGCCACCCAATCCAGAGCCGGCGCCCCGTCGATCACCGCGTCGGCGCCGAGCAGACTGCCGCCGAACTCGTTCTGCTCGTCGGCGAGGATGACGCGGGCGCCGGCGCGGCCGGCGGCCAGCGCCGCGGCCAGTCCGGCCGGGCCGCCCCCCGCCACCAGAACGTCGCAATGGACGTTGATCTTGTCGTAGCGGTCGGGGTCGGGCTCGGCGGGGGCGCGCCCCAGCCCGGCGGCGTGGCGAATGAGATGCTCGTAAGTGCGCCACAGGCGCCTGGGCCGCATGAAGGTCTTGTAGTAGAAGCCGACGGGCAGGAGCGCCGCCGCGCGGTCGCTGATCGCGCCCAGGTCGAAGCCCACGCTCGGCCAGCAGTTGACGCTCGCCGCCACAAGACCGTCGTAGAGCTCGACCTGGGTGGCCCTCAGGTTGGGCAGCGTGCGGGCGCCGCTCTCGAGCTGGACGATGGCGTTGGGCTCCTCGGCGCCGGCCGCCAGGATGCCGCGCGGGCGGTGGTACTTGAAGCTGCGGCCGACCAGCGTGACGCCGTTGGCGAGCAGCGCCGAGGCCAGCGTATCGCCGGCGTAGCCGTGATAGCGCCGGCCGTTGAAGGTGAAGCCGAGGCGACGTCCGCGGTCGAGGCGCCCGCCCTCGGGCAAGCGATTGGGCTCGCCCTTCACCGCGCCTTCCTCGGCGGCTTCTGGCCCATGCGATAGACCGCGACGATGTCGTCGCTGGCGGTGTCGCGGACGGCGTTGAACCAGCGCCGGCAGCCCTGGCTGTGGACCCAGCGCTCGGCGTGGCGGCCCTTGGGGTTCTTGCGCATGAAGAGATAGTCCGCCCAGTCGGCGTCCGAGAGCGCGTCCGGATCCCGGGGCCGGGCGATGTGGGCCTCGCCGCCGTACGAGAACTCGCTGGCCTCGCGGGGGCCGCACCAGGGACAGGGGATCAGGAGCATGGCCGGCCCTCAGTGGGCCACGGCGGCGGCGCCATGCTCGTCGATGAGGGCGCCGCTGGTGAAGCGCTCGAGGCCGAACGGGGCGTTGAGCGCGTGGGGCTCGTCCCGCGCGATGGTATGGGCGAAGACCCAGCCCGAGCCCGGGGTGGCCTTGAAGCCGCCGGTGCCCCAGCCGCCGTTGATGTAGAGGCCCTCGATCGGGGTCTTGGAGATGATCGGGCTGGCGTCGGGGCAGACGTCGACGATGCCGCCCCATTGGCGCATCATCCGCAGACGGCTGAAGATGGGGAAGAGCTCGAGCACGGCCGCGATCTGGTGCTCGATGATGGCCAGCCCGCCGCGCTGAGAATAGGAGAGGTGGGGGTCGATGCCGGCGCCCACCAGGATCTCGCCGCGGTCCGACTGGCTCACGTAGACGTGGACCGTGTTCGACATCACGACGGTGTGGAGCACGGGCTTGACCGGTTCCGAGACCAGCGCCTGCAGGGGGTGGCTCTCGATCGGCAGCCGGAGGCCCGCCAGCGCCGCGATGACGCTGGTGTGGCCGGCGACGACGATGCCCACCTTCGGCGCCCGGATCTCGCCCCTGGTGGTGGCCACGCCCTCGACCCGGCCGCGCTTTCTCAAGATGCCCGTGACCTCGCAGTTCTGGATGATGTCGACGCCGCGCCCGTCCGCCGCCCGCGCCAAGCCCCAGGCCACGGCGTCATGGCGGGCGACCCCGCCGCGGCGCTGCAGCGACGCCCCCAGCACCGGATAGCGGGCTTGGGGCGAGATGTTGAGGATCGGCACCATGGCCTTGACCTCGGCCGGGCTCAGGATCTCGGAGTCGATGCCGTTGAGGCGGATGGCGTTGACCCGGCGCGAGAGCTCGTGCAGGTCGTGCTGATTGTGGGCCAGGTTCAAGACCCCCCGCTGGCTCAACATGATGTTGAAGTTGAGCTCTTGGGTCAGTCGCTCGTAGAGGACGAGCGACTTCTCGTAGAGGTGGGCGCTCTCGTCCCAGAGGTAGTTGGAGCGGACGATGGTGGTGTTGCGCCCGGTGTTGCCGCCGCCGAGCCAGCCCTTCTCGAGCACCGCGACGTCGGTGATGCCGTGCTCCTTGGCCAGATAGTAGGCGGTGGCCAGGCCATGGCCGCCGCCGCCGATGATCACCACCTGATAGGCCGGCTTGGGCTCAGGGCTACGCCAGGCCCGGGGCCAGCCCCGGTGCTGGGTGAGCGCGTTCCGCGCCAGGCTGAAGATCGAGTACTTCGCCATCTCGCGCCTTTAAGCTCCCGGACTGCCAAGCTGCCGCACTCGGCCGCCCGTCGTCGTCCGGCCGCAGTATGGGAATTGGCTCCCCGACCGGCAACCGGCTTCTGGGCCTGCGCGCAAGCACCGCCCGCAAGCCCGTTTGGCACCACGGCAGCGAGCGCTCTGTCCCCGCCGCGACAAATGGCATGGGCGATGCGACGGGACGAGACAGCACCCGGCCGGGGCCGCGCTCGGCGGCGGATCCCATCCGGCACGGCGGCCGCCGGCGCGGATCCGCAGCAGCTAAACGCTCGGCAGGGTGATTGGCGAGCCGAGGATGGTGCGGCCCTGGTCGAGCTTGGCTCTGAGGGCGCTTACGGCGCCGCCCTCACCACAGCGAGCCCGCCGAGACGGTGAGCTCCTGCATGGTGATGCCGAAGGCGTCGTCGCGGCACAGGAACAGCGCCAGCGCCCCGATCTCCCCGGGCTGCACCAGCCGCCCTTGCGGGTTCGCGGCCCTGACGTCGGCGATGTAGTCGGCGCCGGAGCGGCCCTCCTGGCGCTCGGCGATGTCGCCCATCCAGTCCTTGCCGAAGCTGGTCTCGACCCAGGTCGGGCTGATGGCGTTGC
Organism: uncultured Alphaproteobacteria bacterium; assembly: GCA_965371625.1. Lineage (GTDB taxonomy): Bacteria > Pseudomonadota > Alphaproteobacteria > CBDUZE01 > CBDUZE01 > CBDUZE01. The sequence goes on along the minus strand of CBDUZE010000012.1, from coordinate 5,814 downwards.
ACGAGACGCCGTGCGCCGCCCCCTCGAGCGCCACGCAGCGGCTCAAGCCCACCACCCCCGCCTTCGAGGCGCAGTAGGCGGCCGAGGTCGCGGCGCCCACCGAGGCGGCGGTGGAGGCGATGTTGATGATGCGGCCCCAGCTTCGCTCGATCATGCCGGGGAGACAGAGCTTGATGGTGCGGTAGGTGCCGGTGAGGTTGACCTCGATGACCTTGTTCCAGAGCCCGTCGTCGTGGCCCGAGACGGTCTGCTCGGCGCTCACGCCGGCGGCGTTGGCCAGGATGTCGACGGTGCCGAAACGCTCCAGCGTGGCGGCGTGGAAGGCGGCCACGGACTCGGCTGAGGTGACGTCGAGGCCCGAGGCCAGCGCCGCCACCCCGCGCAAGCGGATCTCCTCGGCGGTGGCCTCGAGCTCGGCCTCGCCCGGCAGGTAGGCGAGCTCGCCCGCGGCCTTCGAGTCCGCTAGATTAGGGGTCAAGTCTTGACATTTATCATTTTCCCCGCGCCATCGGCCGCAGCCTCTGGAAAATGATAAATGTCAAGACTTGACCCCTAACAGCGCCAGGGCCTGGGCGTGCACCCGGCGATCGCCGGCGGCGACGACGCGGCCGTCCGAGTGGAGGCCGAGGGCGCCGCCGGCCCAGTCGGTCATCACCCCGCCCGCCTCCTCGACCACCGCCACGAGAGCGAAGAAATCGTCGGCACCCAGGGTGGCCTCGACCACCAGGTCGACGTAGCCGCTCGCGAGCAGGCCATAGGCGTAGCAGTCGCCGCCATAGAGCGGCAGCTTGACGCGACCGCTGAGCCGGGCGAAGGCCTCGGCGTCGGCGCCCTCGAAGATGTCGGGCGAGCTCGCGTAGAGCGCCGCCGATTCGAGCCCGGCGCAGGCCCGCACCCGCGCCGGGCGCCCGTTGAGCGTGGTGCCGCGGCCCCGGGCGCCGATCCAGCGCTCGCCCATCATGACGTGGTCGATGACGCCGAGGATGGGCGCGCCCTTAAAGCCGAGGGCGACCAGGGTGCCGAACAGCGGCCGGCCGGTGATGAACGACTTGGTGCCGTCGATGGGATCGAGGAGCCAGACGTAATCGGCAGCGGGGCGCAGCGGCGGCAGTTCCTCGCCGATGATGCCGTGCTCGGGCCAGCGGCGCTCGATGAGCGCCCGCATGGCGGCCTCGGCCTCGCGGTCGGCCACGGTCACCGGGCTGCGGTCGGCCTTGTCGGCAACGGCGAGGGGGGCGCGGAAGTAGCGCCGGACCACGGCGCCGGCGGCCTCGGCGAGCTCCTCGGCGAAGGCGATGAAGGGCTCGGGGCAGGGCGTGGTCACGGCAGCGACGTTGTTCTTGAAAAACTAAGCCGTTCTTGGGCCGAACAGGATTATGGCCGCGCCGGCGAGGCAGGCGACGGCGCCGATGAGATCCCAGCGATCGGGACGCACGCCCTCCATGGCCCAGAGCCAGAGCAGCGAGGCGACGATGTAGACGCCGCCGTAAGAGGCATAGGCGCGCCCGGCGGCGGCGCTCGCGACCAAGGTCAAGAGGTAGGCGAAGAGCGCCAGCGAGGCCACGCCGGGGATCAGCAGCCAGGCCGGCTTGTCGAGCCGCAGCCAAGCCCAGAAGGCGAAACAGCCGGCGATCTCGGTCACCGCCGCGCCGATGTAAATGAGGATCGAGGTCACCAATCCGCCTCCCTCGCCCGACCACGCGCTATGGCTTGGATCACGTCACTCCGCGGCCTCGTGGTCACGCCTGGCCGGCGCTCGACGGAGCCTCGCGCAGGGCCGAGGCGCACTTCATGGCGCCATGGCGGCGCCGCAGCTCGTCGCCGATCGGGCCGCTCTCGACCGCTGTTTGCTCTTGCCGCTCCACCTTCGTGGGCCCGCGCCAGCTCCGATATCGGGGCGCCGAGGCCTGGAAAACCGACGCCGGCGCCCTTTCGGTTCGCGGCCGTATGAAAGCCCCAAGGCGCGCCGAAGTTCAAGCGGATTTGGCGCCGACACGGCCGCCCGATAGGGGCAGGATGGGGTCGGCACGACCTGAATCATCGATCCCTTTGTTGACAAGCGGTGGGCCAATCCGCATCCTGTGCGCCGCCTTAGCGATTCGTTAACCATAAATCGCGCGAGTAAATGGGGGCGTCGAGATTCGGTCCCGGAGTAGGGAGTCAAGGTGGGGTTCAGGTTTAGAAGGGGGGCAGGCGGCGCGGACCATGACGCCGTCAAGATGACAGGCTATGGGGCCATATCCGGGGCGCTGTTGGGTCTCGGACTGCTTTCGTTGTTCGGTCCCTCGCCATCCGCCGATCCCTCGCAGAACGCCGCGATGTTGGCGCAAAGGCTGATGACCCTCGCCTCCGAGGAGCGCGCGGCGCCCGATCAGCCCGAGGTCATGGTCCTCGGCGAGGCGCCGCGGAGCGACGCCGAAGCGCCGACCCCGGTGGCCAACGGGAGCAGCGTCGCCACCCTCGCCGCGCTCGAGATCTCGCAGGCCGAAGGCGGCCTCGCGGCGCCGCCGATGCCCGAGCCCGCGGCGATCGAGCCGCCCCAACCGCCGCCCCAACCGCCACTGCCCGCCCGACCGCTTACGAAGGCCAGGATCATCGCCGTCGACAAGGGCGATACGCTGATGAAGGTGTTGGTCAAGGCGGGCGCCGAGCGACGCCAAGCCTACGACGCCATCGGCGCGCTCAGCAAGGTCTTCAATCCGCGCAAGCTCAAGGCCGGCCAGGAGGTGACCCTGACCTTCCGCATGCCGGAGGACGATGGGGCGGCGCCCGAGCTCATCGGCGTGGGCGTCGCCGCCAGCGACGAGCGCGAGCTGTTGGCGCGGCGCGGCGACGACGGCAAGTTCGAACCCGAGGAGCTGAGACGGGAATTCGAGCGCCGCATCGTGCGCTCCAGCGGCACCATCAAGTACAGCCTCTACGTCGCGGCGACGCGGGCGAAGCTGCCGGTGAACGTGCTCATGGAGATGATCCGCATCTTCAGTTGGGACGTCGACTTCCAGCGCGACATCCAGCCGGGCGACCGCTTCGACGTGGTGTACGAGCGCCTCTTCGACGACCACGGCGGTCCGGTGCGGGCGGGCAAGGTGCTGCGCGCCTCGCTCACCCTGAGCAGGGTCGGTCTCACCTACTACCGCTTCACCCCCTCGGACGACGAGATCGCCGACTACTTCGACGCCAAGGGGCGCAGCGTGCGCAAGGCCCTGCTGCGGACCCCCATCGACGGCGCCCGGCTGACCTCGCGCTATGGCAAGCGCAAGCACCCCATCCTGGGCTACACCCGCCACCACCCGGGGGTCGACTTCGGGGCGCCGAAGGGGACGCCGATCTACGCCGCCGGCGACGGCAAGGTCGAGGCCGCGGGCTGGGAAGGCAACTACGGCCGCTACGTCCGCCTGCGCCACAACCGCGAGCTCAAGACCGCCTATGCCCACATGACCCGGATCGCCAAGGGGGTGCGACGGGGCAAGCGGGTGCGCCAGGGTCAGGTCATCGGCTACGTCGGCTCGACCGGGCTCTCGACCGGGCCCCACCTCCATTACGAGGTCCTGGTCAAGGGCCGCCGCAAGAACCCGATGAGCGTCAAGCTGCCCACCGGCCGCCAGCTCAAAGGCAAGGAGCTGGCCGGGTTCGAGGCCTCGCTGGCGAAGCTCGAGACCAGCATCGCCACGGCCCGCCCGCCCGACACCGTGGTCGCCGCGAACGCCGCTCCCGGGAACTGAGCCGAGGCCCCGGCGCGGCCCTCAGGCCGCCTCAACCAGCTCGCCGTTAATCACCAGCCCGCCCTCGGCGGCCGAGACCTTGACGGTCTCGCCGTCCCCGACCTGGCCCTCGAGGATGCGGCTCGCCAGCGGGTTCTGGAGCTGGTGGCGGATCACCCGCTTCAGGGGCCGGGCGCCGTAGACCGGGTCGTAGCCGGCCTCGGCGAGCCAGGCCCGCGCCGCCTCGTCGAGCTCGAGCTCGATCTTGCGCTCGGCCAGGAGCCGGGCGAGCGCGCGCAGCTGGATCTCGACGATGTCGCCCATGTGCTGGCGCGAGAGGCGGTGGAAGAGGATGGTCTCGTCGAGGCGGTTGAGGAACTCGGGCCGGAAGGCGGCGCGCACCGCCGCCATCACCTGGTCGCGCACCTCGTCCACGTCGGCGCCCGGACCTTGCGCCGCCAGCACCTCGCCGCCCAGGTTCGAGGTCAGGATGATGAGGGTGTTGCGGAAGTCGACGGTGTGGCCCTGGCCATCGGTGAGGCGGCCGTCGTCGAGCACCTGGAGGAGCACGTTGAAGACTTCCGGGTGGGCCTTCTCGATCTCGTCGAACAGCACCACCTGGTAGGGCCGCCGGCGCACCGCTTCGGTGAGCGCCCCGCCCTCCTCGTAGCCGACGTAGCCGGGCGGGGCGCCAATCAGGCGCGCCACCGCGTGCTTCTCCATGTACTCGGACATGTCGATGCGCACCAGCGCCGCCTCGTCGTCGAACAGGAACTCGGCCAACGCCTTCGAGAGCTCGGTCTTGCCGACCCCGGTGGGGCCCAGGAAGAGGAACGAGCCCACCGGCTGGCCCGCCTCCTGGAGGCCGGCGCGGGCGCGGCGCACGGCGTTCGAGACCGCGGTGAGCGCCTCCTCCTGGCCCACCACCCGGCGGCCCAGGGCCTGCTCCATGGCCAAGAGCTTCTCGCGCTCGCCGGCCAGCATCTTCTCCACCGGAACGCCGGTCCAGCGCGAGACCACGGCGGCGATGTCCTCCTCCGAGACCGCCTCGCGCAGCATGCGCTGCTCGCCCGCCGATTCCGCTTCGGCGAGCTTGCGCTCGAGCACCGGCATGACGCCGTAGGTAAGCTCGCCGGCGCGCGCCAGGTCGCCGCGGCGCTCGACGATCTCGAGCTCGCCGCGGGCCGCCTCGAGCTCCTCCTTGAGCTTGTGGGCGGCCGCGAGCCTGTCCTTCTCGGCGCGCCATTGGGCGGTGAGCTCGGCCGAGCGCTCCTCGAGCCCGACGAGCTCGGTCTCGAGCCGCTCGAGGCGCTCGGCGGAGGCCGCGTCGCCCTCCTTCTTGAGCGCCTCGCGCTCGATCTTGAGCTGGATGATGCGGCGGTCGAGCTCGTCGATCTCCTCGGGCTTGGAGTCGACCTCCATGCGCAGCCGGCTTGCCGCCTCGTCCATCAGGTCGATGGCCTTGTCGGGGAGGAAGCGGTCGGAGATGTAGCGGTTCGAAAGCGTCGCCGCAGCCACCAGGGCGCTGTCGGTGATGCGCACCCCGTGGTGGAGCTCGTACTTCTCCTTGAGCCCGCGCAGGATCGAGATCGTGTCCTCGACCGAGGGCGGGGCGATGTAGATGGTCTGGAAGCGGCGCGCCAGGGCGGCGTCCTTCTCGACGTGCTTGCGGTACTCGTCGAGGGTGGTGGCGCCGACGCAGTGGAGCTCGCCGCGGGCGAGCTCGGGCTTCAAGAGGTTCGACGCGTCCATCGCCCCCTCGGCCTGACCGGCGCCGACGAGGGTATGCATCTCGTCGATGAAGAGCACGATCTGGCCTGCGGCCGCGGTGACCTCGGCCAGCACCGCCTTGAGCCGCTCCTCGAACTCGCCGCGGAACTTGGCGCCGGCGATCATGGCGCCCAGGTCCAAGAGCAGGAGCCGCTTGTCGCGCAACGATTCCGGCACGTCGCCGTTGACGATGCGCAGCGCCAGGCCCTCGACGATGGCGGTCTTGCCGACCCCGGGCTCGCCGATCAGGACCGGGTTGTTCTTGGTCCGCCGGGAGAGCACCTGGACGGTGCGGCGGATCTCCTCGTCGCGGCCGATCACCGGGTCGAGCTTGCCCTCGCGG
>CBDUZE010000011.1:0-106995 GCA_965371625.1 uncultured Alphaproteobacteria bacterium | reverse complement strand
CCGGGTCGAGACGCATGGCGCGTTCGATGTAGGGGATCGCCTTGGCCGGCTCTCCCGTATAGATGTGCACTACGCCCCGAGCATTGAGCGCGGGCGCGTAGTTGGGGTTGAGCGACAAGGCCCTTTCGGCCTCATCGGCCCATCGCTCATAATCCTTCTTCCACATGGCGACCAGGGCGGCGACGTAATGGGCGAATGGATCCTTGTCGTCCTTGGCGATCGCCTCGGCCACGAAGCGCTCGGCCTGGTCAAGTGAGGTCTCGGGCGTATCGCTCCAGCGGTTCTGATGGTCCAGCATGTAGGCCATGCCCAGGCCGGCGTAGGGGGCGCCATAGTTCGGATCGAGCTCGATGGCGCGGTGATAACAGGCCGTCGATCGATCGAACATCTCGCGATCTCGTTTAAGCCCAAACATCAACTCGCGACCCTTCAGGAAAAGGTCGTGGGCGTCCACGTTCTTGGTGCCGCTGTCGCCGATCAGGGCCTTCTCGGCCGCGCTCAGGGTGACCTCGAGGGCGGCGACGATCTGTCGCGTGACGTCGTCCTGGACCGCGAAGATGTCGGTGAGGTCGCGATCGTAGCGCTCGGCCCAGAGATGGCCGCCGCTGGAGCCGTCGATCAGCTGGGCGGTGATGCGAACCCGGTTCCCGGCCTTGCGAACGCTGCCCTCGAGGGCGAACCTGACGCCGAGCTGGCGACAGACGTCGGGCACGTTGAAGGTCTTGCCCTTGTAGACGAAGGCCGAGTTGCGGGCGATCACGAACAGGCCCGAGGCCTTGCTGAGGTCGGTGATGATATCCTCGGTGATGCCGTCGCTGAAATATTCCTGCTCGGGGTCCCGGCTCATGTTGTCGAACGGCAGGACGACGATCGACGGCTCGTCGGGGACGGCGGAGGCTGTCGCGGGGGGCGCCGGCGCGGCTTCGCCCAGGTCGACCTGGAACACCCGGATCGGTCTCGGGATGTTCTTGACCTCGACCTCGCCGAGATCGCGGAGCTCGTGATCGATCCGGTCGCGCACCTGATCGCGCGCCGCCCGCGAGATGCAGATGCCGCCCGGCGGCGCCAGGGCCTCGAGCCGCGCCGCGACATTGACGCCGTCGCCGTAGATGTCGTCGTCCTCGGCGATCACGTCGCCGAGGTTTATGCCGACGCGAAGCAGCATCCGTCGGTCTTCGGCAACCCCGGCCGCGCGCTCCGCGAGGCCGCGCTGGACCGCGACGGCGCAGTGCACGGCATCCACCACGCTGGCGAACTCGATCAGGAAGCCGTCGCCCGTGGTCTTGACGATGCGGCCGTCGTGGTCGCCGACCCTGGGGTCGAGCACCTCCGACCGCAGCGCCTTGAGGCGCGCCAGCGTGCCGGACTCGTCGGCCGCCATCAGGCGGCTGTAGCCGACCACGTCGGCCACCAGGATCGCCGCCAGCCGCCTTTTCTCCCGCCCCTCGGCCATGGCCCTTGCCCCGATCGTTGAGCTCGCGACGATGCTAGCCGGAGGCGCCGGAGCGATCCAGCCGCCGCCTCGGCCAGGCCCGGGTGAGGACGAAGATGAGCGCCGCCGCGACCACCACCGAGGGGCCCGAGGGGGTGTCCCAGGCGAGCGAGCCCGAGAGCCCGCCGCTCACCGCCAGGCAGCCGATCACGGCAGCGCCCACGGCCATGCCCTCGGGCGTCGCGGCGAGTCTGCGCGCGGCGGCGGCGGGGATGATCAGAAGTGCGGTGACCAGAAGGATTCCGACCACCTTCATCGCCACCGCGATCACCACCGCGATCAGCAGGGTCAGCACGAGCTGCACCCGGGCCGCCGGCACCCCCTCGACGCGGGCCAGCTCCTCGTGCACGGTGGCGCTGAGCAGGGGCCGCCAGATCAGCGCCAGGACCGCCAGCGAGAGCGCCCCGCCGCCATAGATCCAGTAGAGATCGGCCCGGCCCACCGCGAGGAGGTCGCCGAAGAGATAGCCCATGAGGTCGACCCTGAGCCCGGGCAGCAGCGCGATCACCACCAGCCCGAAGGCGAGCGAGGAATGGGCCATCAAGCCCAGCAGGGTGTCGCTGGCCAGCGTCCGCTGGCGCTCGAAGGCGGCCAGCAGGAGCGCCAGCGCCAGGCAGGTGAGGATGATGCCGAGGGTGAGGTCGAGGTCGGCGAGGAAGCCCAGCGCGACGCCCAAGAGCGCCGAGTGGGCCAGGGTGTCGCCGAAGTAGGCCATGCGGCGCCACACCACGAAGGCGCCCAAGGGGCCGGTCACCACGGCGACGCCAACGCCCGCCACCAGCGCCCGCAGGATGAAGTCGGGCAGCGCCTCCACGCTCAGCGCTCCCCGCCCCCGGGCTCCGCGGCCCCGGGCTCCGCGACCCCGTCCTCGAGCGGCACCACGTTGCCGTGGGCATCGTGGCGGTGGTCGTGGGCGTGGCTGTAGAGCGCCAGGGCCTCGGCCGCCCGGGGCCCGAACAGGGTGATGTACTCGGGATCCCGGCTCACCGTCTCGGGGCGGCCGGCACAGCAGACGTGATGGTTGAGGCAGACCACGCGGTCGGTCGCCGCCATCACCAGGTGGAGGTCGTGGGAGACCATTAGGACACCGCATGCGCGGCGCTTGCGGAGCCGCGAGATCAGCTCGTAGAGCTCGATCTGGCCACCCAGGTCGACGCCCTGGACGGGCTCGTCGAGCACCAACAAATCGGGATCGCGCAGCAGCGCCCGGGCCAGCACGACGCGGCGCAGCTCGCCGCCCGAGAGCTCATGGAGCGCCGCCTCGAGGAGCCCGCTCACCCCCACCTCGTCGAGCGCGCGCTGGCAGCGCTCGCGCGCCGCCGACCCGCCGAGGGCGAGGAAGCGGCGCACGTCGAGGGGCAGCACGGGGTCGACATGGAGCCGCTGCGGCACGTAACCGATGACGAGATCGGGAGCCAGCGTCACCCGCCCACGGTCGGGCCGCACCAGCCCCAGCACCACCCGCACCAGGGTCGTCTTGCCGGCCCCGTTGGGGCCGATCAGGGTGACGATCTCGCCCCGCCGCACCGTCAGGTCGACGTCTTGGAGCACCTGCAGAGCGCCGAGGCGGAGATCGACCGCGGCGGCCTCGAGCAGGACCTCGCCGGCGCCGGCGGTATCGAGCCCAGTGTCGGATTCTGTGGCGGAAACTATCTCGCGCGCCGTCATCGCGCCGCCCCTAGCCGCAGGCCGGACACAGGCCCCGGACCTCGACCAGTTGCCCCGCCACCCGGAAGCCGAGCTGCTCGGCCGAACGGCGTACGCTGCCGGCGATGTCGTCGTCGTCGAGCTCGAGGGTGTTGCCGCAACGATCGCAGATCAGGAACTGGCCGCTGTGGGAGGCGCCGGGGTCGGCGCAGCCGATGAAGGCGTTGCGCGACTCGATGCGATGCACCAGCCCCTGCCCCAACAGGAAGTCGAGCGCCCGATAGACCGTCGGCGGCGCCGCCGCGCGCCCCGCCCCGCCCAGCCGGTTCAGGATCTCGTAGGCACCCACCGGGCGATGGCCGCGCCACACCAGCTCGAGCACCCGGCGCCGTAGCGCCGTGAGCCGCACGCCGCGCTCCTTGCAGAGCTTCGCTGCCGCCGCCACGGCGCGGCTGACGCAGCGGCCGTGATCGTGGGGACGCCCGGTAAAGAGCGGGATCGATCGCCGGCTCGAGGGCGGGGAACGGCTCATCGAATTCTGCCCCGGTTTGATCGCGCCCTCGGCTCCGGTCGGGGCTCTGGCTTGATCGCGAATTTGTTACATTATAACGTTACCAACTCCGGTGGCACAAGGCCGCACAAGACCCCATGGAGGCGCGTTTGATCCCCTTCTCGGTGCCTCGAGGTGGTTGCCATGGTAACGCGCGGCGTGGTGCGCGGGGCGCCGCCATGCTGACCCTGGCCGCGGCCCTGAGCGCGGCCGTCCCGGCGTTGGCCGAGGCGCCCCGGGTGGTGGTCACGATCAAGCCGGTGCACGCCCTGGTGGCCGCGGTGATGGCCGGGCTGGGACGCCCCGGGCTCTTGATCGAGGGCGCGGCCTCGCCCCACGGCTACGCCCTCAGGCCCTCCGACGCCCGGGCGCTAAGCGCGGCCCAGCTGGTGTTCTGGGTCGGTCCCGAGCTCGAGCGCTTCCTCGAGCGCCCGCTGGCGACCCTGGCGGCGGGGGCGCGGGTGGTGACCCTCATCGAGGTCCCGGGGCTGGAGCTGCTGGCCTATGGCCGGGGGCTCGAGGAGGCCGGCGAGGAGCGGCACGAGGGCGCCCACCGGGCAGGCCGGCACGATCCCCACCTCTGGCTCGATCCCGACAACGCGGCCGCCATCGCCGCCGCCGCCGCGGCCGCCCTGAGCGCGCTGGACCCGGCCAACCGGGCCGCCTACGAGGCCAACCGGGCGGCGCTGACGGCGCGGATCGAGGCCCTCGACGGCGAGCTGCGGGGCCAACTCGCAGCGCTGTCGCGGGTTCCCTTCCTCGTGGCTCACGACGCCTACCGTTACTTCACCCGGCACTTCGCGCTCAACGGCGTGGCGGCGCTGGCGCTGCTGCCGGGGCACCCGCCGGGGGCGCGGCGCCTGGCCGAGCTTGGCCGCCTCATCGAGCGCCTCGGCGTCTCCTGCCTCCTGGGGGAACCCCAGTTCGAGCCCGCCGTGGCCAAGGCCCTGATCCGCGACCGCGGCCTTCGCACCGCGACCCTCGACGCCTTGGGCGCCGCGCTGGCGGCGGGCCCCGAGGCCTGGTTCGAGCTGATGCGGGCCAATGCCCGCGCCTTGATCGCCTGTCTCGGCGACAGTGGCTGACCCCCCCTACTCAGGCTATGATGGGCGCCCGCCGCACCCCGACGGGGCGGCCCAGGGAGCGCAGCGCCGTGCCCAAAGACAATCCTGCTTCCCACCAGGCCCGAGAGTCGGCCCTGGCCGCCGTCCTCGACGCCATCGTCTTCGATGCCGCGGGGCTGGTCCCGGCGGTGGCCCAGCAGCACGACAGCGGCGAGGTCCTGATGCTGGCCTGGATGAACCGCGAGGCGGTGGCCGAGAGCCTCACCAGCGGCCGGGTCTGCTATTGGTCGCGCTCGCGGCAGCGCCTGTGGCGCAAGGGTGAGACCTCGGGCCAGACCCAGGCGCTCATCGAGATGCGCCTCGATTGCGACGGCGACACCCTTCTGCTGCTGGTCGAGCAGCACGGCGTGGCCTGCCACACCGGGCGTCGGAGCTGTTTCTTCAACGCCGTGCGCGAAGGCAAGATCGAGGTCATCGCCGAGGTCGTGGTCGACCCGACGGCGCTCTATCCGGACTGACGAGGGCCGCCCCAGCCGGCCGCGACAGACCCATCCGAAATAGAATATAATTTCGCAATATCAATATGTTAGGACCAGTTTTTAGGAAAATGGATCAGGTATGCCGGGGGACCGCCGCGGGGCTGTTGGTGGGGCTGTACGCGGTAGCGCTCGCCGCCCTCGTCCCCGCCGCGGCGCCCCGCGCCGAGAGCCTGACGGTGTTCGCGGCCGCCAGCACCGCCGACGCCATGACCGAGGCGGTTGACGGCTTCGAAAAGCGATCCGGTATCACGGTGCGCCTTTCCTTCGCTTCGAGCTCGACCTTGGCGCGGCAAATCGAGAACGGGGCGCCGGCCCAAGTCTTCGTCTCGGCAAGCCCCGAGTGGATCGACTATCTCGAGTCCCAGGGCTACCTCGAGGCCGGCTCCCGCATCCATTTGTTCAGCAATCGCCTGGTGCTGATCGTGCCCCGGGACAGCTCGCTCGCGATCGCCATCGCGCCCTCCTTCCCGCTCGCCGAGGCGCTTGGCTCGGCGTGGCTGGCGATGGGCGATCCCGACCACGTGCCGGCGGGGGTCTACGGTCGCCAGGCCCTCGAAGCCCTCGGCGTATGGTCGGAGGTGGCGCCTCGGGTGGCGCGCACGGCCGACGTGCGGGCGGCGCTGGCCCTGGTGGCGCGAGGCGAAGCGGCGGCCGGCATCACCTATGCCACCGACGCCTTGATCAGCGCCAAGGTCCGCGTCGTCGGCGCCTTCCCGCCCGGCAGCCACCCCATGGTGAGCTACGAGGCGGCGATCGTCGCCGGCGCCGCGGGGCCGGCCGCGGCCCGCTTTCTCGCCTATCTCCGTTCGGGCGCGGCGGAGATCTTCGCCCGCCACGGCTTCCTGGTAAACGGCGGCTGAGCAAGTGTTTCCGCTCACGCCCCTCGAGCTCGAAGCGCTCAGCCTGTCGCTGCGAGTGGCGCTGTGGGCGGTGCTGGTGAGCCTGCCGCTGGGCTTGGCCACGGCGTGGCTCCTGGCGCGGCACGAGTTCGTCGGCAAGACCCTGGTCGACGGCCTGGTGCACTTGCCGATGGTGGTGCCGCCGGTGGCGGTGGGCTACCTGTTGCTGGTGCTGTTGGGGCGCCGGGGGCCGCTGGGCGGCTGGCTCTACGACAGCTTCGGCATCACCCTGATCTTCACCTGGCAGGGCGCCGCGGTGGCCTCGGCGGTGATGGCCTTTCCCCTCATGGTGCGCTCCATCCGGCTCTCGCTCGAGGCCATCGACAACCGCCTCGAGACCGCCGCCCGCACCCTCGGCGCGCCGCGCGCCCGGGTCTTCGCCACCATCACGCTGCCGCTGGCGACACCCGGCATCCTCACCGGCGTGGTGCTCGCCTTCGCCCGCTCGCTGGGCGAGTTCGGCGCCACCATCACCTTCGTCTCGAATATCGCCGGCGAGACGCGAACCCTGCCCATCGCCCTCTACACCCTGATTCAGAGCCCCGGTGGCGAGGCCGGCGCGGCGCGGCTGATGGCGATCTCCCTGGCGCTGGCGATCCTCGCCCTGCTGGCGTCGGAGTTCCTGGCCCGCCGCATCAGCGCCCGGCTCCACGGTTGACCATGCTTCAGGTCGACGTCAGGCGCGCCTTCCCCGAGTTCCGGCTCGAGGTCCGCTTCGAGGCCGGGCCCGGCGGCATCACCGCCCTGTTCGGGCGTTCCGGCGCCGGCAAGACGACCCTGGTGAATCTGCTCGCCGGCCTAGATCGTCCCGATTCGGGACGCATCGTCCTGGGCGGCGAGGTCATGTTCGACGCCGAGGCCGGCATCGACGTGCCGCCCGAGCGCCGTCGATTGGGCTACGTGTTCCAGGAGGATCGGCTGTTCCCCCATCTCAGCGTGCACGCCAACCTGGTCTACGGCATGCGCCTGGTGCCGCCCGCCGAGCGGCGCATCGATTACGACCAGGTGGTCGATCTGCTCGGCATCGGCCACCTTCTGGAGCGGCGGCCGCGACGCCTCTCGGGCGGCGAGAAGCAGCGCGTGGCGATCGGCCGGGCGCTGCTGGCGAGCCCCAGGATGCTGTTGATGGACGAGCCCCTGGCCAATCTCGACGCGGCGCGACGGGCCGAGATCCTGCCCTTCATCGAGAGCCTGCGCGACGACCTCGAGATGCCGGTGGTCTACGTCAGCCACAACATGGAGGAGATCATCCGGCTCGCCGATTGGGTGGTGCTGCTGTCTGACGGCGAGGCCGCGGCGGCGGGACCGGTCGAGGAGGTGATGAGCCGCCTCGATCTCAGACCCATGACCGGGCGCTACGAGGCCGGCGCGGTGCTGGGGGTGACGGTGGCCGGCCACGACGAGGAGTTCGAGCTCACCCGCCTCACCTTCGCCGGCGGCGAGCTCAAGGTCTCGCGCCTGCCGCTGCCCGAGGGCGCGCGGCTGCGCGTGCGGGTGCGCGCCCGCGACGTCACCCTGGCGCTGACCCGGCCCAAGGACATCAGCTTCCTCAACGCGATCGCGGGCACCGTGGCCGAGATCGAGGGCGACCACGGCCCCCAGGTCGACGTCCTGCTGCGGCTCGGCGATCCCGCCGCCGGCGGCGGCGAGAGCCGGCTGTGGGCGCGCATCACCCGGCGCTCGGCCCGCGACCTCGGATTGGCCCCGGGGACCGCGGTCTACGCCCTAGTGAAGGCGATCGCCTTCGACCGCTACAGCCTGGGCCTGAAGGGCGCGGAAAGCCGCCTCGCGGAGGAGTGAGAGGGTCGCGCGCCGCCGCGCCGCGCTTCCGGACTAGCGCGAGGGACCGGGGTCGGGGGTCTCGGTGCTATCGCCATCGGCGGGCGCCGCGTCGACTCGGTTGAGAAGGGCGATCACGCGCCGCCGATACACGCCGTCATTCACCACGCGCTCGAGGTCGATGTCGTCCACGCTCTCGAGGCTATTATCTTGCGTTGCCACCGCTCGCCCCCCCCGGGTCTATCGCCGAATAAAAATTCTTCTTTTGATTGAGCGCAGGACGCCAACCACTCTCTCGGACTACCCCGCGCGCCTCGGCGATTTACGGCTAACGCGATGAATCAGCTACGTTTTGGCCAAGGTGCCCGGCGAGACAATAGCGATTATGACCTATATTGCAAGTCGGAATTTGAGCAATTACATAAGAGCTCATCACAAACTGTTCGCGTCCAAGTTGTCCACGGCCTATCCCCCGATTTATCCACAAGTGGCGGTTGAAGCTTCGAGGAGGCGGCCGCTCGGCGCTCACGCCAGGAACGAGTCGAGCACCCTCCCGGGCGGAGGGTCGAGCGGCAGGTAATCCCGGCCGTCGAACACCTGCACGCCGTTCACCCACAGCCCGTGAAGGCCCCGGGCCTCGCGCACCAGCCGGGAGGCACCGCCCGGCAGGTCGTGGCGCCGCTTGGGCGCCGAGACGCCGACGCGGGCCGGGTCGAAGAGCATGAGGTCGGCCCAGGCGCCGGCGGCGATAAGGGCGCCCCTGATCAGCAGGTCGTACATCGCCAGGCCACTCCCCTATCGCCCTTCCCCCGTGGCGCGCTGCCAGCCTACAGTATGGGCCCGAGCGGCAGAACGAGGAACCCGACCATGAGCGCACTCGCGCGCCTCAGGCCCGAGCCCATACCCGAGATCCATCCGCTGCCCGAGTACCGCGCGAAGGGCGAGCTAAGGGCGCGCTACGCCGACGTCAAGGAGGTCCTGCAGGTGCCGTGGATGGGGGTGGTGACGATGGCCTACGCCCACTACCCGAGCTTCTTCGGGGTGCTGTGGGCGGGCCTGCGCGAGCTCTGCCTGTCGCGCGCCTACGTCGCGGCATCGCGCGAGCTGCGCTCGCTCGTCGAGGCCCGGGTCGGCGCGCTCGCGCCGCCGCCGCTCGCGGCTCGCCTCAGCGCCGCCGGTTACGGGGCCCGCGAGCTCGACGAGATCCGCGCCATGATCGAAATCTTCTGCCACGGCAACCACGTCTACTTCCCCCTGGCGCTCATTACCCGGCTGCTGCTCGAAGGCGGCGCGTTCGGCACCACCACCACGGCCGCCGCCGCGGCGCCGTTCGAGGGCCGTCACGCGCCGGCCGTCGAGCAGCCCTTCCTGCTGATGGAGGCGCACCACGCCGACGCCCCCACCCGCGCCGTCTACGAGGACCTCAAGGCGAGCCTGGCGTTGCCCTTCGTCAACACCGACTACCGCGCCCTGGCGCGCTGGCCGAGCTACTTCGCGATGGCCTGGTCCGACCTTAAGCAGATCGCCGGCGGCCCCGCCCACGAGGCCATCTGTCAGGCCTACCACGAGCGCTGCCTCGAGCTCATCGCGACCCTGCCCAACCCCGCTGGCCTGAGCGCGGCGACGCTGCGCGAGGCTGCGACGGCCGACGCACCCCTCGACGAGCTGATCCAGAGCTGCCGGCTGTTCGCCTACCTGATCCCGGGGCTGACGGTGAACGTCGCCTTCTTCCGCCACCAGCTGGCGGCCGCTTGAGGCCCCGCCCGCGCCCCTTGCCCGCGCCGCCGGCAGCGGCTAGAAGCGCTCACCTCCAGCGAAAAGGTGTTCTGGAATGGCCGACGACGCCCCCTCGCCCATCGACCTGCGGGCCCTGGCCGCCCGCAACCGCTTCGCCTCGGAGCTCGGCATCGAGTACGTCGACGGTCCCCCGGGGCCTGTCGTGCTGCGCCTCGCGGTGCGCGACGAGCACGTCAACTTCGGCGGCACCTGTCACGGCGCCGTCATCTTCGCCATCGCCGACTCGGCCTTCGGCCTCGCCTGCAACGCCGACGGCATGCTCACCCCGGCGCTCGACGCGCTGGTCACCTATACCGCGCCGGTGTGGCCCGGCGACGTGATCGTGGCGACGGCGCACGAGATCGCCCGCACCAAGCGCATCGCCACCTATCGCGCCGACGTGCGCCGCGACGGCGACATCGTCGCCGCCTTCACCGCCACCGCCTATCGCACCGATCGGCGGCTCGCTGGGACAGACTAAGGGACTTGGGCTAAGGGACTTGGGTTAAGGGACTTGGAAGGGTAGGCGTTCCGCGCCTAGGCCTGGGGGCCGGCCACCAGCTTGGGCAGCTGTTCCCAGGACTCGCCGGCCGCGACCACGCAGCTGGTGCCGTCGGGCCGCGTGACGATGACCGTCCACGAGCCCGTCTTCGAGGTCAGGACCTCGAGCAGGGCACCGTTCGAGGCCAGGCCCATGGCGGCGGGCGCCTCGTGATAATGACGTTTTAGATGACTGAGGAAGTCGTTGCGTTCGCCGCACACGGTCTGTGCCGCCGCCGGCAAGACGACGAAGGCGCTTAGAAGTGCTGCGGTAAGACCTCGTAACATGGCGCACCTCCAATTTCTTTGGATCGCAAATCGCCCGTTACTGGCGACTGCGCGCCGGTCATGAACTAATCCGCACCGTCGCTTATAAAGGCGCCGCGAGGTCTTGTCGGTGACTGGCGTCACTCTGGCGCCGTGACCACCATCACACTTGGTGCGACTTGAGCCCGCGCCTTTCGGCAGCGCACGGGACAGCGCCCGAGGCGGCGCGCGGGGCCGTCGACGGTGGCCTTGGGCTGTGTCGGCGAGGTCCTTATGAGGCCAATAGATTGCCTTATGAGGCGAATTGATTGGAATCAATGCGGTGTCTCGCGACATGGCGCATACAGACACTCGAGCGTCGGAGGCGGCCCTCCCCGGGCCATCGGCGCTTATTACGTCCTATTGCCTTATGCCTTACCCCCGCTTCGGCGGGGGCCTTTTTTGGCCCTGGGGCTCCAGCAGATCGCAGACCTCACGCCTGGCCCATCCCTTGCGCTGGGCGTGCATCGCGAGCTCGCCGATGGGCTTGCCGATTTCGAGAATAAGCCCCCTACAGCGCCGATAGGTGAGCTGGGTAGGCCGATCTGGTAGGGGTCTTTCGCGCACCCACGCGGCTCTCGGGGGGCAGCATCGGGGCGCCGGTCAGTCACCCAATGGCCCTCGACTGGCAAACGCAAAGTCGCGAACCAGTGACCTGATGAAACGCGTTGGCCTGCTAAATCTTTGAAAGGATTGGCGCGCCCTCCAGGACTCGAACCTGGGACCTACGGCTTAGAAGGCCGTTGCTCTATCCACCTGAGCTAAGGGCGCGGCGCGTTTACTCGACCTTATCGTGGCGAAAGTTGTCGGCGTAGGACTTCGTTCTCGGCTTGGGTTCCTGCGGCATCCGCACCCGATAGGGAATGGCGTGCCGTTCGCAATAGGCGATCGCCGCCTCACGGCTCTCGAAATCGAGGCTGACCTGACCGTTCATGTCGGATGACCCGGTCCAGCCCATGAGCGCATCGAGATGCCGCGCGGAATCGGGCTCGAACTCAAGCCGCCAGCGCCGGGTATTGGCGCGGCCCGACTGCATGGCCGTCCTGGCCGGCCGGTAGATGCGCGCCTCCATGACCAGCGGTTCCCGAATCGACGCGACCATGATCGCGGGCGAACTGTACGGACCGGAGATGGCCGGCGCAAGCGCGATTCGCGCGCCTTCGGCGGACCGACGCACCGGTTGAAGGCGGGCCTGCGAATGGTTAGATTTGCCCCCGGAGGACCTTGCGGGGAGAGGAGACGCACGCAATGAGGCTGTTCTTGACCCTCGCCGCCGTGATGGTGGTGCTGTCGTCGCTTGCCTTTGCGCAGGACATACCTAGGCCGGGCTTCGGCCAGCCGGGATCCATGGGCGCGATGACGCGATATGGCGGCAAGATGCTCGTCGATCCCATATTCTGGGCGGTGCTCATCGCCATCTTGCTTATCGCCAGCCGCTTCATCTATTGGCTGTTGATCCCGGCGGGCGGCGCCTTCGGCGCCATTGCGGCGTTCGCCAGCCAAACTTTTGGCGGCAGCTACAGCGCCTACGCTGTCAGCACCGGGCCATTCTGGGCCGCCGCGGTATTCCTGGGCCTTGGCATCGGCCTGATCATGCTCGTGGTGCTCAGGATGTTCGGCAAGCAGGAATAACGCCGCGCCCGGGAACGGCGCCGGCGGCCCGCGCGAGCGGCCCCAAGGCAACCTGGAGAAGCCCGGGATGGAACATGCCAAGATCGACGAGATGGTGGCGTATTCGGACCAAAAGAGGGTCCGCAAGCGGGTCTTCCTGTCCGACGACCTGGTCTCCGAGTTGGTGTGCTACGAACCGGGTCAGGGCACCCCGGTCCACCACCACCCGAGGCAGGACGAAATCTTCTACGTCATCGAGGGCCGGGGCATCATGTCGGTGGGCGAAGAGGTTATCGAGGTCGGGGCCGGCAGCACCGTCTTCGTCCCCGCCACCGTGCCCCACGACGTCACCGCGGCGGACGACAGCCGCCTGGTGCTGATGTTCTTCAAGGGGCCGGGGCGGCCGCGCAAGGCGCGAGAAAGCTGAACGCCGCCGCGCTCTGGGTTCGGCCGCCACCGGCACCCGGCTGGCGCGCCCTTGCCAGGGCCCTGCTTCTCGTATTCAATCGGCGCGCCGCGGGCGCTGAAACGGGCCGCGCGGCGCAGATGCTGTTGGCGGACGAGACCACGATATGAGCGTACTCATGGACGAGCCACGGGCCGAGGACATCCTCGGTCGCGGCAAGCGGGACGGAGCCCAGCTCTTCCGCGGCTGGTTCGAGCGCCTCACCGAGGCGCCCGCGCGCGGCGAGCAGACCGCCTACGTCTTCGTCATGGGAAGTCTCACCGAGCTGCTCTCGGTGTTCGACCTCCACACCGTGTTTCCCGAGATCACCAGCCTCCAGACGGCGGTGCGCGGGGTCGCCGACGAGTACATCGCCGAGGCCGAGGAGCACGGCTACTCGCCCGATATCTGCGCCTACGTGAAGGCCGACTTCACCCTGCAAACGCGCGGCGGCGCGCACCCCATGGGCACCATCCCGCCGCCCTCGATGGCGGTCTTCACCAACGCCTGCAGTACCTATGTCAAGTGGGCCGAGATCTGGGACCGGCTCTACCGCGTCCCCGTCGTCGCCGTCGACGTGCCGGCGCCGCGCGCCGCCGGTTACCTCTCGGGGCGGCGCGACGAGGACTACCGCAACGACCTTGCCTACGTCGAGCAGCAGTTGCGCGAGCTGATCACCGTCTGCGAGGAGGTGACCGGCAAGAGCTTCGATATCGACCGGCTGCGCGAGGCGCTGGGCCACGCCAACGCTCAGACCCGGGCCTGGATCCGGGTGCACGAGCTCAACCGGAACGTCCCCGCGCTCTACAACGCGATCACCGACGGCACCGTGTTCCTCGGCGTCGCCAACGCCTTCAAGGGCCACGCGGCTGGCGCGCGCTACCTCGAGGAGTTGGTCGAGGAGCTCGAGTACAAGCGCGACAGCGGCTTCGCCGCCCTGGCGGAAGAAGCCTATCGGCTGGTCTTCATCGGCGTCCCTTGCTATCCGATCTTTCGCCGCTTCAACGAGATGTTCGCCGACCACGGCGGCATCTTCGTGGTCTCGGCCTACACCTCGTTCGCCTCGGGCGGCACCGACCTCGACTTCCAATACGACCTCGAGCACCCGCTCGAGAGCTTGGCCGACGGGCTGTTGCGGACCACCCAGAGCTGCATGGACGGCATCTACCACACCGACGACTGGACCCTCGAGCGGCTCGAGCCCTACGCCATCGACGGCGTCGTCTACCACCCGATCAAGTCCTGCCGCACCATCTCGACCGGCCTCGCCGACTCCCGCCGCGTCCTCACCGAGGCCAGCGGCGTGCTCAGCCTCTACCTCGAGTCCGACATGCTCGATAGCCGGGTGGTCTCGGAGGCACAGATGCGCAACCGCATCGACGCCTTCTTCGAGGGCTTGGCGACGCGCCGCATCACCGCCGGCGGGCGCTCGGCGTAAACCGACCTCGCGACAACGGATGAGGTCGGGGCGCCCGGCACGGCGCTCTAGCCAAGGTGGCTGCGGAGGTCGTTTACCGCTTCCTCGCGCTTGGCCTTTCGTTCGTGTGCCGCCCCGGTATGTTGCTGGATCGTGGCCAAATCGTTCTCGGCCGCCGCCGCCGCGATCTGACGCATCAGGCCTTGGATCTCTTCGTCGTGTCCCTCGATTATCGCCAGCCGCCCGACCATTCCCTCAAGCCAGGCCTCGACCTCGGCGACAACCACGCCGGGATCGGCGAGGCGCACGCGCTGTGCCTCGATCGCCGTCTCCGCTCCGACCTGGGCGATCGTCTTCACATACCTCGCCGAGCTCTCATTGATACGCGCCAGCAAGGGCGCTATCTGGCGCCGATGTTTCAGGACCTCGGCAAGCTCGCGTATCTTGCCAAGCTGGGCGATTAGGCCATCCAGCGCCTTGGGCTCGAGGGCCTCGACATCGAGCTGATCGAACTGATCGCGGAACTGATTCAGCAGCGTCACGGCTTGATCGAGTTCCGCGGGGCGTTCCGCCTCCGGGGTTTCCGCCGATACGGCTGCCTCGACTTCATCTACCACCTCAGCCTCCTAGATCTCCTCGAGCTCCGGTTCGGTCTCGGAATCATTATCCTCTAGAGAGTATATGATTTCACGCCTCTGCTCGCAGCGTTTCACGCCAGGCCCGTTCTGACGCCGTGCTCGTTCGCCCTCCACTCCGCGTGGACATTGGCCTCGGCCTTGATCGGTGCGGCCTGGCGCGGGCACCTTGACAGCCCGCTCGCCCGCGTCGATGGTGCCCGCGGTGACTAGGTTTCTATAACCGACTCGGGAGTGCCAAGGCATGGCTGGCACCGCAGACAACGTCGCGATCATCGAGCGCCTCTACGAGTGTTTCGAGACCGGCGACCTCGATGGCCTGGTGGCTTGCCTTGCCGAGGACTGCGAGTGGCAGCACGCCGGGCCGCCCGAGCTGATACCGTGGGCCGGCACCTATCGCGGACACGCAGGGGTCATCGAATTCTTCGGTGTCCTCGACCAACAGCTCGAGCCCGTGAGTTCCGAGCCGCCGAAATTCGTCGCCCAGGGAGACACCGTCATCGTCCTTGGTCGTGACAAGAATCTGGTCAAGGCGACGGGCAATGCCTACGAGGCGGACTGGGCCCACGTCTTCACCTTCAGAGACGGCAAGATCGCCGCCTTTCGCGAGTTGACGGATACCGCATCGGAGCTCATGGCCGTGGCCGGTTGACCGGGATCCGGAGACGCCGACCAAGAACCTGCCCTCGGACGCCGCAGGCGTGCGGGCGCGGCGCCCGAGGACGCCGCGTTGCCGAGCGCGATAGGGCGAGATCGGCCGCAGCCAAGCGCTTGAATAGGGGCGAGAACTCAGGCCTAAAAGCTGGTCGGGGCGACTGGATTTGAACCAGCGACCTGCTGCTCCCAAAGCAGCTGCGCTACCAGGCTGCGCTACGCCCCGCCGGGCTCGCTTCGGCCCTCACATACACGAAGCGCGCCAGGGCGACAAGGTCGCCCCTTGCGTGAATCGGGCTAATGTGGTGCGCCACATGGCAAACCTTACCCTCCGCCCCTATGCGCTACCCGTTGAGCTTGCCGCAATGATCTTGGAAGGCTGTCGCAGTGCGCGGCGCGATCTATACCGATAAGCTCTACAGCCCACTCGGCGTGATGTGGCAACACCCGCATCCGGCCGTAATAAAGTGCGTTGAAGACAGCATCGGCGAGCTTTTCGCGCCCGAGGGACGCTTGGACCGTTGAATGTACGAATAAGTCCACCGTGCATCCAGTTTGAAGTTTATAAAAGCGTTCGCCGCAAATCCTGTTCGCTTTTCGCTCGTCAATGAGAACCGTTGCATCGTGTTCTACCGCGTACGCAATTGTTGCAGCTTCGCCATCGTCCAGTGTCTCCGACGCATGACCGCTGACAAGGCTGCCGAAATGTTGCAGAGCGACCTCACCAAGTCGCACTATCTCAATACGATTTCCGGCAACCAGTTCAGATAGGCCATCTGTATAATTACGCCTATTGCGCCCCCTGCTTTCAAGCTCAATCAATACTTCCTCTACTACCAGAACCCGGTTTGGTAACGCATCAAGTATCGCTTCGGAGTACCCTGTCGCGGTGAGATTAATCACAATACTCGCATCAGCTACTATTAGAGCCGTTGGATCACTCAAGCAGCTTCGGCTCTCCACTGGCCTCGCTCCCTTCTGTCTCCAGGTTCCCCAAACTCTCGCGCAACTCAACACGATCGAGGCGCAGAAGGCGGGCCAGTTGTCCCTCACTGAGTAGTTCTTGCCGCCATGCTTCTGCGGCCAGCAGGTTAAGGCGGATTGTAGTCGGCCGGTCTGCCTCGGCTTTGTCAGTATCAACGATGGCTAAGTCGCCAAGAACCTGCCGCGCCTGATCATCGGTAATTCCGCCGTTCGCTTGATACCAATCCCAAGTACCCCGTTTGGTCAGTGCAAGCTCTTCCGCTCGCCGAACCATGGCCTCACGGGACACGCCAAATGCATGAGCAAGTACGATCACATGTCGTCGGGTAAACTGCGACGAACCCGCCGTTACCTCATGGAACTTCTGCAAGACCGCTCTGACCGGCGTCAGAAAGGCCCGCCCAAAGGCGTTAGCGTAACGTTCTTCACGTGATGTCTCGGTGTCATCGACATGCAGGATTTCGGGCGTCCGACGGCTCGAAACAAAATGTCCAAATTCGTGTACGGCGCTTTGGGTCCGTCGATCACGCGGGTGATTTGCGTTCAATAGCATGAATGCACCAAGCTCGTCGTCATAGGCGTATAACCCAGAAATTCGGGCGTCGAGTCGTCGCACGTAGACACGAATTCCAAGTTCAAGTTCCAGCAAGGTCACCAGTTCACGTACTGGTCCTAAGCCCAGGCCAAGCCATTTCC
Source organism: uncultured Alphaproteobacteria bacterium (assembly GCA_965371625.1). Taxonomy (GTDB): domain Bacteria; phylum Pseudomonadota; class Alphaproteobacteria; order CBDUZE01; family CBDUZE01; genus CBDUZE01. Next base: position 89,961 of record CBDUZE010000011.1, on the reverse strand, counting down.
GAATTTCTAGTGCATCGTTCTCAGCCTGTGCGCGCACGTCGCCCGCAAGGAGCGGTCGTTCCGGAGGATAATTACGAGTGCGGTTAATCCCCAGAAGGTTCTCAAGCTCTACTTCAGCCCTGGCCAAGTTTGCCAATAGCCGGGCCGCTGCGTCCGATGCGTCCTCGCCGCTCCCAATGAGTTTCCTGAAACGGGGAACAAGATCCACGTGAATTGCTTCGCGGCGCAATATGGCATTTACAGAGGTGCCATAAAGCCGCGCCAATCTCTGTAGCTCATCGATTCTTATGCGTCGCTGGCCTTTCTCTATAGCGATCAGCGTCGTTCGGGCGACCTCGATGCTCAACGCAGCATCGGCCTGAGTAATTCTGGCTGTTTCTCGGGCGCCCCGGAGCCGTTCGCCAACATCAACAGGATTCGGTTCATCGAATCCCATAGTCATTGAGCCCGCAACGCCCAGTGGGCTATGAAAGAATTTGCTCCAAGAGAAAGTATAAAGCTCTTCCATTCGCGCTCATGTTGCTCCAATAGCCGATCCATCTTTGACTGGGTTTCCGCTTTTGGTAGGTTGAGTGATCGACTTAATTGGAAAACTTTGCGGCCAAGCCCCCGCGCATTCGCCGATGAATGCCTGAGATCGGCAAGGTGATCGAGGTGTAGCACACCTGCGATCGCGTACTGACGAAGCGCGTCTGTCACCTTGTGGAATTCAGGCGCTGCTCCTGCTTCGAATCTTTCTACGTGCAAATCTTCCCAGACATAAGTTTCATTGTTTTCCGTAAGGCCGGCCGCGTGAACTGTCAGCCTTCTGAGCATGCAAGCGGCGCACACGCCACACTGGCGTTTCCGTCCAGAAATGGAAACCTGTCTGCTTGATTGCCAACAGGACCAAGTGTTCGCCCAGTTTACGCCGTCCGGGCACTCCGCTACAAATTCGGCAAGAGTTTCGCCCTTGGTGTGCCAGAGACGGGGAAAGGTAAAGCGGACCTGATGCCGCAACAGAGCCAATAAGAACACTTCCATGCGTTCCGTAAACAGCGGATGATTTCGGTAGTCCGCATAACCTTGACCCACCGGAACAAGCGATGAACCCAGCGCGCCTTGCCCGCTTTCAGGTACGACGACCTGTTCGGCTCGCATCAGATAAGCCGCCACCCCACTCAAAAGCGTGAATTTGAATCCGCGTGATCGCGCGCTCGTTTCAACGAAACGCTTTTCGCCTTGCCGTACGCGAAAGGGAACTGATGCGAACGGGTGCCGTTGACCTCGGCCCCGCGGCTGATCGAGGCCCTTAGACCCAAGCCGTACTCGGATCAGTCTGTCGCCGAGTTTCTTCTCCATCAATCCTGCAACGGCGCGAGAGTCCAGACCATCGCTAAAAGATATAATCGCGCACGATCCGTCGGGAATACTGAAATGTCCCTGGCGGGGACGTGAAATTGGCTCTTTTCGATCGGTGAAGGAAATCGTCCAACAGTCGCCCGTCAGGAAATCGAGCGTATCATGTAGGGGCAAATTAACATCGCAAGAGTTCCAGTGGTTAGGGTCGTGGACAGGAATCCGAAGCCTGATCTCCCTGCCCCAGCCACTTGCTGGTCGCCTTTTCGTTTGATCGCAGAACTGGATGGCTGCAGCCAATAGGAATGCGTCAAATACGATTGGCTCCCATGAGGCAAGGCAGTAGGCTTCTAGACGCGCAGACTCGAATCGCAGATGTTGTCCAATTTCACACCTTAACCACCCGTGGTGGGCGCGCACGCCAGGTTCAACAACATCGACATGGATCGAAGGCAACGGCACCGGGCTGGCACTGACTCCTGACATCAGATCTGAACTCCATCATCAAGACCCTTTTGCATAACCAGGGTCCGCCGCGGCCGAGTCGGATCAACGCCCACTAGTTGCCGGGCAAGAGTTGCAACATCTAACCGCGCGATGGCGTTCTCAATTCGCGCCCGCACATTCAGCGCGCGGTCCGGCGCAGACTTTCGATAATAGTGCTCCTCAACTTGGCGAGCTCCACGTGATGCGCGATCAAAAAGTGCGTCCGTCGCCATTTCAACCAGCGCGTCATCTCCCACAAGGCCATTGGACGCAGCCTGAAGGGCGCACTCCGCGACCAAGCCGGCAAATTCGTAACCCGCAGCATTTCTCTTGAGGGTTTCTAGCTGTCGGATTCTATCATCGTCGAAGAGAGAACCTTGCTCGTCTGCAAATACGTGCCGAATCTGCCGCAGTTGCCCCTCTGACACTTCCGCGCGCCAGTCCTGTTCCAGAGCTGGCAGTAGCGCATCACGAATCTCCTCAGGCGCGAATGCACTGTTGTCAGCACGGTCTGCGAGCCGTGTCCATCCTCGCCTCATAGTCAGGCTTCTGTGTGGTCCGTCGCTCATAACGATCCTCTAATGTCAGGTGTAATATAGAAAAAATCTGACAATGTCAATGAAAAAATAAAGCCCCCGTTTCCGCCTAAGGCGCGCGCGGCGCCAGCGTCTTGAACACCGCGGAAGCCGTGAGCACCGGGCGGCCGGCGACGCTGAGCACGCCCTCGACGAAGCTCAGCGACTTGGTCTCGCGCACCACCTCGGCCGTGCCCTCGACCCAGTCGCCGCGCCGCGCCGGGGCCAGGAAGTCGACCTTCATGCTGACGGTGAGCGCCGGACGGCCGGTGACCCGCCACACCACGGTGCCCAGGATCACGTCGATGAAGGTCATCATCATGCCGCCGTGGGCGATGCCGCCTTGGTTGCAATGGCGCTCGAGCACCCGGAAGCCGCGCCGCACCGCCTCGTCGCCGGGCTTCTCGAAGATCGGCCCCACCAGCGTGCCGAAGGGCTGGGTCGAGCGGATCGGCTGGAAGCCCTCAGGCACATCGAGAGGCTCGGTCTCGTCGGACTCGGACATTTTCGCCTGGCACGCGGCCGGCCGCGCGGCGGGCCCCCGTGCCCTAATGGGCGCCGTCGAAGATCGGATGGATGACCCGGTCTCCGGGGTGGATGCCGAGGCGGGCGCTGGTGCCGCCGTTGAGCTCGAGCACCGCCCGCACCGGCTCCTCGGAGTAGAGCGCCGTGAGCGAGAGCGGCACCGTGCGCTCGGCGATGTTGACGATGCGGCCATCCGCCGCGACGAACAGCATGTCGAGCGGGATGTAGGTGTTCTTCATCCAGAACGCGGCCTCTTGATCCGGGGCGAAGGGAAACAGCATGCCGGCGTCGGCCGCGAGCTTGCGCCGATACATCAGGCCCTGGGCCTGCTCCTCCGAGGTCACCGCCAGCTCGACCGTGAAGGCATGCTCCTTCTCGCCGCTGGCGATGGTGAGCTCCGAGGTCTCGAGCGACTCGGCCCAGGCCGGAGTGGCAGGTGCGGCGCCCCAGACCACGACGACCAGCAAGAGCACTGCGAACAAACGACTCAAACGCATACCCCTTCGATAACCTAACCCGCCCGCGCCCGCAACGCCGGCTCCTGGGTTTCGGGCTCCTGGCGCAGGACCTCGGTCGCCAGCGCCCTTATCTCGGGCCGCACCGGCCCCGGGCGCGGCCCATCGGCGATCGCTGTGAGCCAGTGCCCCGGCGGGTTGCGGCCGGCGGCGCGCGACCAGGTGATCGAGCTTAAGACCCCGCGCGCCGCCGCGCCGAGCTCGGCCAGGATCGCCAGGCCATTGAGGGTCGCCCACACCCCGGCCCAGCAGCGCGTCACCGCCCACGGATTGTAGCCGCCCCCACCCAGCACCAGGAGCCGGGGGCCGAGCCCCATGACGCTCTGCACCACGTGCCACAGCGCAAGGTTCGAGAGCTCGAGATTGCTGAGCGGGTCCTCGAATAGGGCGTCGGCGCCGCATTGCAGGACCACGGCCTGAGGGCCAAAGGCACGGCCCAGCGGCACGATCACGCGCTCGACCAGGAACGCCATCTCAGCATCGTTGAAGCCCGCCGGCACCGGCAGGTTGCGCGCCGCGCCGCCGGCCCGGTCGTGGACCGCGCCCGAGCCGGGCCAGCGCCGGGCCTCGTGCACCGAGAGGGTCAGCACCCGGGCATCGTCGGCGAAGGCGTCCTCGACGCCGTCGCCGTGGTGGGCGTCGACGTCGACGTAATAGACCCGCTCCAGCCCCTGGTCGAGGAAGGCGAGGATGCCGAGCACCGGATCGTTGAAGTAGCAGAAGCCGCTGGCGCGGTCGCGGCGCCCGTGATGGGTGCCGCCGGCGGGGCTGTGGACGATGCCGCCCTCGCGCAACAGCTCGACCGCCTCGAGGGTGCCGCCGCAGGCGGTGGCGGGGCGGCTGAAGACCTGGCCGAACACCGGGTTGCCGCCGCGCCCGATGTTGTAGCGCTCGGCCACCTCGGGCGCCACCCGCCCCTCGGCCTCGGCGCGCATCACCGCGGCGATGTAGTCGGGGGCGTGGAAGCGGGCCAGCTGTTCGGGCGTGGCGCGCGGGCTCTCGACGTAGACCCGGTGGGGGAGCCAGCCCATCGCCCGGGCCAGGTCGATGGTGGTCGAGACCCGCGGGATCGCCAGCGGATGCTTGGCGCCGAGGCGGGTGCTGCGATAGATCTCGCTGCCGATGAAGTGGGGCTCGGAAAGCATCACCGGGGAAGTTAGGCGGCGCGCCGGGTAGCGGTCAACGGCCTCGCGCGGCCGGCGGCAGGTCGCGCGCTCTTGTCAGCGGCGGCGGGCGGGAGCATATTGCTGGCAACACTGGGGGGAGCCGAGTGATTGGCTGAGAGGTCCTGGAAAAGGACGACCCCTCGAACCTGATCCGGTTCGTACCGGCGTAGGGACTAGTGGGTTCATGACCGATCCCGGCGACTCGATCTCAGCTAAGCAAGCAGCCGCCGGGCCGACGGCAGCGGCGCCGATCTCGGTCAGCGTCCACGCCGCGCGCCTGGTCTATGGCGGCGAAATCCTGTTCGAGGATCTCGACATCACCCTCGAAGGAGGGGCGATCACCTGCCTGCTGGGCCCCAGCGGGGTCGGCAAGAGCAGCCTCTTGCGCATGCTCGCGGGCCTCGTCGGTACCAACTCGGGCGACTCGAGCGACCGCTTCCGGTGCAGCGATGGCCGCCCCCTGGCCGGCCGCCTGGCCTACATGGACCAGCGCGACCTCCTGCTCCCCTGGCTCTCGGTCATCGACAACGTCACCGTGGGCAGCCGCCTGCGCGGCGAGCGCGCGGATCGCGAGCGGGCGCGGACGCTGCTCGAACGGGTCGGTCTCGGGGCCCAGGCCAACGACCCGCCGGCCTCGCTCTCGGGCGGCATGCGCCAGCGGGTGGCCCTGGCCAGGACCCTGATGGAGGACCGCCCGGTGGTGCTGATGGACGAGCCCTTCTCGGCGCTCGACGCCATCAGCCGCTTCCGCATCCAGGCCCTGGCCGCCGGGCTCTTGGCCGAGCGCACCGTGCTGCTGGTCACCCACGACCCCTTCGAGGCGCTGCGGCTGGGCCACCGCATCCACGTCATGGCGGGGCGCCCGGCGCGGCTCGACCAGGCGCTGGCGCCGCCCCACGAGCCCCCCCGCAACCCGGCGTCGGCCGAGCTGACGGCGCTCCACGGCGACCTCTTGCGGCGCCTCGCCGCGGCCGACGAGGCGGCGCCGTGAAGCTTTCGCGCCCCTTGATCACCGCCGCCGGCCTCTTGCTCCTGTGGCAGGCGGTGGTCGGCTTGAGCGGCGTGCCGCCCTACATCCTGCCCGGGCCGCTGCGGGTCGGCGGCGCCTGGCTGGCCCAGGCCGACGTCATCCTGGGCCACGCCCTGGTGACCTTCGCCGAGATCCTTCTCGGCCTCTTCTTCGGCACCCTGCTCGGCGCCCTGAGCGCGATCTCGATGAGCTACTTCCGCCCGGCGCGGCGCTGGCTGCTGCCGCTTCTGGTGGTGAGCCAGGCGGTGCCGGTGTTCGCCATCGCTCCGCTCTTGGTGCTGTGGGTGGGCTACGGCATAGCGTCCAAGGTGGCGATGGCGACGCTGATCATCTATTTCCCGGTCACCGCCAGCCTCTTCGACGGTCTGGGCCGCACCGAGCCGGGCTGGCTCGACCTCGCCCGCACCATGACCGCGGGCTCGGAGCGGGCGCGCTGGGCGACGCTCTACCACATTCGCATCCCGGCGGCGCTGCCGGCCTTCGCCTCGGGGCTCAGGGTGGCCGCCGCGGTAGCCCCCATCGGCGCCATCGTCGGCGAGTGGGTGGGTGCCAGCGCCGGCCTCGGCTACCTCATGCTGCACGCCAACGGGCGCATGCAGACCGACCTCATGTTCGCGGCCCTGCTCACGCTGGCGCTGTTCGCAGTGCTCTTGTACTTCGGCCTCGATGGGCTGCTGCGCCGGGTGCTGGCGTGGCAGCCGGAAACCCTGCCCGAGGAAGAACCCTTCCCCACCGAGAGGGAGTAACAGCCGATGACCTTGATCCCGCGGCTCTCACTGTTGGCGCTGATGCTGCTGACGGCCCCGGCCGCCGCCGCGGCCGAGCGCCTCACGGTGCTGCTCGACTGGTTCGTCAACCCCGATCACGCCCCCCTGGTGGTGGCCCAGGAGAAGGGCTTCTTCGGCGACCGCGGCCTCGAGGTCGAGCTCATCGCCCCGGCCAATCCCAACGACCCGCCCAAGCTGGTGGCCGCCGGCAAGGCCGAGGTCGCGGTTACCTACCAGCCCCAGCTCCACATCCAGGTAGACGCCGGGCTGCCGCTCAAGCGCATCGGCACGCTGGTGGCGACGCCCCTCAACTCGTTGGTGGTGCTGGCGGACGGGCCGGTGCGCGAGATCGCCGACCTCAAGGGGCGCAGGATCGGCTTTTCGGTCGGCGGCTTCGAGGACGCGCTCCTCAAGGCGATCCTGGCGCGGCACGGGCTGAGCCTCGACGACGTCACCCTGGTCAACGTCAACTTCGCGCTCTCGCCGGCGCTGATCGCCGGCCAAGTCGACGCCGTCATCGGCGCCTTCCGCAACTTCGAGCTCAACCAGATGGACATCGTGGGGCGGCCGGGACGGGCCTTCTTCGTCGAGGAGGAAGGGGTGCCGACCTACGACGAGCTGATCCTCGTCGCCCATGCCAAGCGCCTCGACGATCCTCGCCTGCGCCCATTCCTCGACGCCCTCGAGGACGGCGTCCGCTACCTGATCAACCATCCCGAAGCGAGCTGGAAGCTGTTCGTGCGCGGCCGCAAGGAGCTCGACGACGAGATCAACCGGCGCGCCTGGCGCGACACCCTGCCGCGCTTCGCCTTGCGCCCGGCGGCGCTCGACAGCCGGCGCTATGCCCGCTTCGCGGCTTTCCTCGAGGAGATGGGGTTGATCACCAAGGCAAGGCCGGTGGCCGACTATGCCGTCGAGCTGAAGTGAGATTGGGGCGGCGTCGGGGGCCTGCCGACAGCTGATTATTCGATCTCGGCCTCGACCTCGATCTCGGCCACCTGCGGCCCCTTGGGTCCCTGGCCGATGCGGATTCGCACCGGCTGTCCGCGCCGCAGGTGGTCGATGCCGATGCGGCGCAGGGTCTCCATGTGGATGAAGATGTCCTGGGTGCCTTCACCCAGGGTGATGAAGCCGTAACCCTTGCTCGGGTTGAACCACTTCACGGTGGCGCCGAGGAACTCGCCCTCGGCCACCAGCGGGGGGTGACGCTCGGGCTCGCCGCTCACGGGCTGCGAAGGCGGCCGCTCGCTCGGCTCGGCGGTGCTGGCGTCGAGGTCGACGATGCGCACGGCCTGCAGCCCCTTGGGCCGCCGCACCACCTCGCAAACCACGGTGACCCCTTCGTCTACCGCCTCGTAACCCGCCTCTCGCAGGGCCGAGAGATGAAGAAAGACGTCGCCTCCGCCTTGCTCCGGAGTAATGAAGCCAAAGCCTTTGACGGTGTTAAACCACTTTACTCTGCCAGTTAACTCAAAGGACTCTGCTTCATCTCCGTCAGAATCCTGTGTACTGTCGTCCATAGCCGCCCGACGAGTCCTCCACTTTTGGGCAATCAAAAATTTTAACACAAGTCAAGCACTCGGACAAATACGGCTCTCCGGGGCGCCGGCGCGCAGCGCCGAGCGCTCGCCCGGGGCGCCCTGCCCGAGCCTGAAACCGAGCCCGGTCGAGGCTCGAAAATTGCTGGAAAGGTCTACTGAGCCATACTATTTTGCTGGCGCCTCGGGCGCCCAGGGCGCGCCGTTTTCGCGCTCCGCGGCCCGGGTCGGCCGGATCGGGGGACTTCGGAGACCGCAGTGCCGCACACCGTCAGTTTAGCCATCGTCCTCTACCTGGTCTGGCTGCTTCTATCGGGTATATTCGAGCCCTTGCTGCTCGCTTTGGGGCTGCTCTCGTGCCTCGCCGTGGTCGCCATCGCCCATCGCATGGCGGTGATCGACCATGAGGGCCACCCCATCCATCTGGGGTGGAAGGCGCTCGGCTACTGGCCCTGGCTGGCCGGCGAGATCATCAAGGCCAACCTCGACGTGGCGCGCCGCATCGTCGACCCGAGCCTGCCGATCAGCCCCACGGTGATAAAGGTCAAGACGAGCCAGAAGAGCGAACTCGGCCAGGTGATCTACGCCAACTCGATCACCCTCACGCCGGGCACGGTATCGATCGACGTCGTCGGCGACGAGATCACGGTCCACGCCATCGCACTCCAGCCCGCGCAAGCGCTCGAAAGCGGCGAGATGGACCGCCGCGTCACCGCGATGGAGGGGCTTGGCTGATGTTCACCGCGGCCGCGGTGGCGCTCCTGGCGACCATGACCATGGCGCTCACGAGGGCCTTTCTGGGACCCACGGTCTACGACCGGATCCTGGCCGTGAACTCTTTCGGGACCAAGACCGTGCTCCTGATCGCGGTGATCGGTTTCCTCACCGGGCGGCCGGATTTTCTCGACATCGCGATGGTCTACGCGCTGATCAACTTCATCGGCACCATCGCGGTGCTCAAGTTCTTCCGCTTCGGCGACCTCGGCGCCGTCGATCGGGCCGACGAGGCAGGCGGCGGGGGCGAAGCCTGATGGCGATGGTGGTCGACGGCCTGAGCTGGCTGCTGCTGCTTTCGGGCGGCCTCTTCGCGCTGATCGGCGGCCTCGGTCTGTTGCGCCTCCCCGACGTCTACGCCCGCATGCACGCCGCCGGCATCACCGACACGCTGGGCGCCGGTCTGATCATGTCGGGGCTCGGTCTCCAGGCCGGCCTCAGCCAAGACACCATCAAGTTGGCGCTGATCCTGGTGTTCATGATCTACACCAGCCCCGCCGCGACCCATGCGCTGGCCAAGGCCGCTTACCTGCACGGACCCAAGCCGCTGTTGGGCGCGGCTCGCCGCGAGCGGCAGGAGGAGCCGACATCGTAGGCCTGGTCGACATCGTCCTGCTCACCTTCCTGGCCGCCACCGCGATCGCCATCGTACGGCTCCGAAGCCTGTTCGCGGTGGCCATGCTGTCGGGCATCTACAGTCTCGTCATGGCCGGCGTTTTCGTCATCCTGGACGCGGTCGACGTCGCCTTCACCGAGGCCGCGGTGGGCGCCGGCATCACCACCGTGCTGATGCTGGCCACCCTGGCGCTGACCACCAGCCGCGAGAAGATCCCCGTGCACACGCCGCTGCTCCCCTTGGTGGTGGTGCTGGTGACCGGCGGGGCGCTGATTTACGCGACCCCTGAGATGCCCGAGTTCGGCGACGCCCAAGCGCCGGCCAACCTCCACGTCGTGCCCCGCTACCTCGAGGACTCTCCGCGCGAGGTCGGCCTTCCCAACGTGGTCACCTCGGTGCTGGCGAGCTATCGCGGCTACGACACCCTGGGCGAGGTGACGGTGATCTTCACCGCCGGCATCGGCGTCATGCTGCTCTTGGGCGGGCGGCGGCGCAGGAAGGGGGAGCGGCGATGAAGCGCCAAGTCGTCCTCCGGGTCACCGCCAAGCTGCTCATCCCCTTCATCATGCTGTTCGCTCTCTACGTGCAGTTCCACGGCGACTTCGGCCCCGGAGGCGGCTTCCAGGCCGGCGTCATCTTCGCCTCGGCCTTCATCCTCTACGCCCTCATCTATGGGGTCGAGACGGCGCGCAAGGTGGCGCCGCCCCAGGTGGTCTCGTTCTTCGTCGCCTTCGGCGTCCTGCTCTACGCCCTGGTCGGCGTCGCCGGCCTGCTGCTCGGCGGCAACTACCTCGACTACGGCGTGCTGCGCGCGGACCCGGTGGCCGGACAGCACCTCGGCATCCTGCTCATCGAGTTCGGCGTCGGCGTCACCGTGGCGGCGGTGATGATCACCGTCTTCTTCGCCTTCGCCGGCCGGGGCCGCTGAAGGTGCTGGTGCTCGGGCATTACAACTACTGGATCGCCATCCTGTTGATGATGGTGGGGTTCTACATCGTCATCGCGCGCGGCAACCTGGTGAAGAAGCTGGTCGGGCTCAACATCTTCCAGGCCTCGGTGTTCCTTCTCTACATCAGCATCGGCAAGGTGTCGGGCGGCAGCGCGCCGATCCTTAGCGAAGGCATCTCGGTCTACTCCAACCCGCTCCCCCACGTCCTTATCCTCACCGCCATCGTCGTCGGCGTCGCCACCTCGGCGCTCGGGCTGGCGCTGGTGGTGCGCATCAACGAGGCCTACGGCAGCGTCGAGGAAGACGAGATACAGGCGCGGGACAAGGAGACGTGATCGCCGCCCACTTGCCGGCGCTGCAGGTAGTCATCCCCCTCATCGCCGCGCCGCTCTGCGTGATCCTGCGCCGCGGCGCGCTGGCCTGGGCTTTGGCGCTGGCGGTGAGCTGGCTCTGCCTGGGCATCGCCATCGCGCTGCTCGCCCGCGTGCTCGACACCGGGGTCTTGAGTTACGCCCTCGGCGGCTGGCCGGCGCCCTGGGGCATCGAGTACCGGGTCGACACGGTCAACGCCTTCGTGCTGGTGCTGGTGAGCGCGATCAGCGCCCTGGTGCTGCCCTACGCCCGGGTCAGCATCGCGGCCGAGGTGCCGGCCGAGCAGCACCACCTGTTCTACACCAGCTATCTCCTCTGCCTCACCGGGCTCTTGGGCATCACCATCACCGGCGACGCCTTCAACCTCTTCGTGTTCCTCGAGATCTCGTCGCTCTCGTCCTACGTCCTGATCAGCCTGGGCGACGACCGCCGGGCGCTGACCGCCGCCTTTCAGTACCTGGTGATGGGGACCATCGGGGCCACCTTCATCCTCATCGGCATCGGCCTGCTCTACATGATGACGGGCACCCTCAACATGGCCGACCTCGCCCAGCGTCTGACGGCGGTGAGCGGCACCCGGCCGGTGCTGGCGGCGTTCGCCTTCATCACCGTCGGCATCAGCCTCAAGCTGGCCCTCTTTCCGCTCCATTTGTGGCTCCCGAACGCCTATGCCTACGCCCCTTCCACGGTCACCGTCTTCCTCGCCGCCACCGCCACCAAAGTGGCGGTCTACATGCTGCTGCGCTTCGTCTTCACGGTCTTCGGCAGCGCCTTCGCCTTCGAGGCCACGCCGCTCGGCGCCATCCTCCTGCCCTTGGCCCTGATCGCCATCTTCACCACCTCGACGGTGGCCATCTTCCAGGACAACATCAAGCGCATGCTGGCCTACTCGAGCCTCGCCCAGCTTGGCTACATGATCCTCGGCGTGAGCTTCGCCAGCGTCACCGGGCTCACCGCCACCATCGTCCACCTCTTCAACCACGCCCTCATGAAGGGGGCCCTATTCATGGTCATGGGCGCGGTCTTCCTGCGCCTGCGCTCGGTCGACATCGAGGACTTCCGGGGCCTGGGACGCGCCATGCCACTGACCATGGGCGCCTTCGTGGTCGGCGGCCTGAGCCTGATCGGCATTCCCCTCACCGTCGGCTTCATCAGCAAGTGGTACCTGGTGCTGGCGGCGCTCGAGCGCGGCTGGTGGTGGGCGGCGGCGCTGGTGCTTCTGGGCTCGCTGCTGGCCGTGGTCTACGTCTGGCGGGTGGTCGAGGCGGCTTACTTCCAGGCCCTACCGCAAGGCCGCGCGGCGCCGGCCGAGGCCCCGCTCTCGATGCTCATTCCGACCTGGACGCTGATCGCCGCCAACCTCTACTTCGGCGTCGACACCGAGCGCACCCTCGGCGTCGCCGCCAGCGCCGCCGCCTATCTCATCGGGGGCACCCCGTGAGCCCGGCGCTGGTGGCCCAGTTGGCGGTGCTGACGCCGCTGCTGGGCGCGGTCCTGATCGCGCTCTCCCGCCACCGTCCCAACCAGCGCGAGGCGGTGACGCTCATCACCGCGGGGATCCTGTTCCTCCTGGTGCTTTCGCTGCTGCCCGAGGTGCTGGCGGGCGCCCGGCCCCGGGCGCTGCTCGCCGAGCCCATCCCCGGGCTGCCCCTGGCACTCGAGGTCGAGCCGCTGGGCATGCTCTTCGCGCTGATCGCCAGCGCCCTCTGGATCGTCACCTCGCTCTATTCGATCGGCTACATGCGGGGCCACGGCGAGGCCCACCAGACCCGCTTCTACGTCTACTTCGCGATCGCCCTGGCGGCGGCCATCGGCGTCGCCTTCGCCGCCAACATGGTGACTCTCTTCGTGTTCTACGAAGCGCTCACCTTGTCGACCTACCCCTTGGTCACCCACCACGGCGACGCCGCGGCCAAGCGCGCCGGCCGGCTCTATCTCGGGATCCTGCTCGGCACCTCGATCGGGCTGCAGCTGCTGGCCATCGTCTGGACCTGGGAGCTCGCCGGCACCCTCGACTTCACGCCGGGCGGGATCCTGCGCGACAAGGCGCCGGCGGGGGTGCTCGGGGCGCTCTTGGTGCTCTACGTGCTGGGCACCGGCAAGGCGGCGTTGATGCCCCTCCACCGCTGGCTGCCGGCGGCGATGGTGGCGCCGACCCCGGTCAGCGCGCTCCTTCACGCGGTGGCGGTGGTCAAGGCCGGGGTCTTCACCGTGCTCAAGATCTCGGTCTACCTGTTCGGGCCCGAGCTCCTGGCCGAGCTCGCCACCAGCCGCTGGCTGCTTTATCTCGCCGCGGCCACGGTGCTGATCGCCTCGCTGGTGGCGATGACCAAGGACAACCTCAAGGCGCGGCTCGCCTACTCGACCATCAGCCAGCTCTCCTACGTGCTGATGGGGGCGCTGATGGCCAACGGCCTCGGCATCATCGGCGGCGGCATGCACATCGCCACGCACGCCTTCGGCAAGATCACCCTGTTCTTCTGCGCCGGCGCCATCGCCGTCGCCAGCCACAAGACCGAGGTCAGCCAGATGCGCGGCCTGGGCCGCACCATGCCGCTGACGATGGGCGCCTTCTTCGTCGCCAGCCTCAGCATCATCGGCCTGCCCCCCATGGGCGGCTTGTGGAGCAAGTGGTTCCTGGCCATGGCGGCGCTCGAGGCCGACCAGGTGGTGCTGGTCGGGGTGCTGATGCTGAGCTCGCTGCTGAACATCGCCTATCTCTTGCCGATCCCGATCCGCGGCTTCCTCAGCGCGCCCCAAGGCGAGGCGCCGCCCGCCGGCATCCACGAGGCGCCGCTCACCTGCGTCACCGCCCTGGTGTTGACCGCGTGCGGCTGCCTGGCGCTGTTCTTCTATCCGCAGCCCATCTATAGGCTGCTCACCCTGATCGTCCCCTGAGCGGAGCCTGCCATGACGCCGGAAAAGAAATACTTCCTCGACAAGCCCGGCAACGTGAAGCGGGTGTTGCGCGTCTTCTTCGCGGTCTGCGCCGCGCTCCTGGCGCTCGACTTCGTGCACCAGCGCCACGTCATCCACGAGTGGGAGAACTTGTGGGGCTTCTACGCCCTTTTCGGCTTCGTCGCCTGCGTGCTGCTGGTGCTGGGCGCCAAGGAGATGCGCAAGGCGGTGATGCGCGACGAAGACTATTACGATGATCGCTAGCCTGCCCCCCTTCGCCATCTTCTTCCTGGGCGCCCTCTTGGTGGGGCTGAGCCGGGGGCGTCTGCGCCAGGTGCTCTTGGTGCTGACGCCGGTGGTGGGCGGGATCAACCTGCTCGGGCTCGAGGCCGGCACCAGCTTCGGCCTCGCCCTCTTCGACTACCAGCTCACCCCCTTCCGGGTCGACACCTTGAGTCTCTTGTTCGGCTACGCCTTCCACATCGCCGCCCTGATCGGCGTGGTCTACGCGCTCCACGTGCGCGACACCGGCCAGCACCTGGCGGCGCTGCTCTACGCCGGCAGCGCGCTGGGCGCGGCCTTCGCCGGCGACCTCATCACGCTGTTTGTGTTCTGGGAGCTTCTGGCGCTGAGCTCGGTGTTCCTGATCTGGGCGCGACGCACGGAACGCGCCACCGCCGCCGGGATGCGCTACCTCCTGGTCCAGGTCGCCTCGGGCCTGATCCTGCTCGCCGGTGTGCTGGTTCGCGTGCACGAGACCGGCTCGCTCGCCTTCACCTACATCGGCCTCGACGGGCTCGGCGGGTGGCTGATCTTCCTCGCCTTCGGCATCAAGTGCGCCTTCCCGCTGCTTCACAACTGGCTCACCGACGCCTACCCCGAGGCCACGCCCACGGGCACGGTGTTCTTGAGCGCCTTCACCACCAAGATCGCGGTCTACGCCCTGGCCCGCGGCTATCCGGGGACCGAGCTTCTGATTTACATCGGCACCCTGATGACGGTGTTCCCGATCTTCTACGCGGTGATCGAGAACGACCTGAGAAGGGTGCTGGGCTACAGCATGATCAACCAGATCGGCTTCATGGTCACCGGCATCGGCATCGGCACCCAGCTCGCCATCAACGGCGCCGTCAGCCACGCCTTCAACGACATCATCTTCAAGTCGCTCCTGTTCATGTCGATGGGCGCGGTGCTGCACATGACCGGGCGCATCAAGGGCTCGGAGCTGGGCGGGCTTTACAAGACCATGCCGATCACCACCGTGCTGTGCATCGTCGGCGCCGCCTCGATCTCGGCCTTCCCCCTGTTCAGCGGCTTCGTGTCGAAGTCGATGGTGATGGCGGCGGCGCTCGAGGAGGGTCACCCCTGGGTCTGGGTCGCGCTCTTGTTCGCCTCGGCCGGGGTCTTCCACCACGCCGGCATCAAGATCCCGTTCTTCGCCTTCTTCGCCCACGATTCCGGCATCCGGGTCTCCGACCCGCCGCTCAACATGCTTGCGGCGATGGGCGTGGCGGCGGCGCTCTGCGTCTTCAACGGCTCCTACCCCTGGCTGCTCTACAGCCTGCTGCCCTTCCCCGTGGAGTACATTCCCTACGCCTCCACCCACGTGGTGGCGCAGCTCCAGCTCCTGTTCTTCTCGGCGCTGGCCTTCGCCTGGCTCAAGATCAGCGGCCTCTACCCGCCGGAGCTCAAGTCGCTGAACATCGACGCCGAGTGGAGCTATCGCTGGCTGCTGCCGCGCACCGCCCGCGCCACCCTGGCGCGCTGCGCGCCCTTGGACGCGGCGCTGCGACGGGCCGCCCTGGCGCGCGCCGGACAGGTCATCGATGGGCTGTTCCGTCACCACGGCCCGCAGGGTATCCTGGCCCGCACTTGGCCCACCGGCAGCATGGTGCTGTGGGTGGCGGTGCTGCTCGCCGCTTATCTGGTGTTCTATTATGCCTGAAGCATTTCTCAGCGACCTGAGCCCCGGGGGGACGCCATGAGCGCCTGGCTCGGCACCCAAGCGCTGGCGGCGCTGGCCACCGCGCTCGCCCTGGGCGGCATGACCTTCTTCAGCTTCGCCATGGCGCCGCTGGTGTTCCGTACCCTCGAGCGCGACAGCGCCGCGGCCTTCATGCGCGCCGCCTTCCCGCTCTATTACCAGCTGATGGCGGCCCTCACCGGCGCCGCGGCGGTGCTCGGCTGGGGCCACCCCGAGGCGCTGCCGCTCATCGTCGTGTGCGCCGTCCTGGTCTACCTGTGGCTGGTCTTCCTGCCCCGCGTCAACCGCTACCGCGACGCCAAGACGGCCGGTGACGCCGACGCCGCCCGCGCCTTCGCCCGCCTCCACCGCATCAGCGTGATCGTCAACCTGGCGCTGCTGGTCATCCTGCTGGCCACCTTCCTCTCCCTGGTGGCGTGAGCCGGCGCGTGCTCTGGCTCGTCCTCAGCAGTGCCGCGCTGCTGGTGCTGGCGGCCTGCGCGGCGCCCCGGCCCGAGCCCTGGCGCCACCAACTCTCCCGCGACCATGCCCTGGTCGGGCGCATCTGGGAGGTGGCGGGGGGCCGCTTCATCGCCGAGGCCGAGGTGGTCCGCCGCCTCACCGCGGCCGAGTACGTGATGCTCGGCGAGAAGCACGACAACCTGGACCATCATCGCCTCCAGGCACGCATGCTGCGGGCGATGGTGGCCGCGGGGCGGCGCCCGGCGACCGGGTTCGAGATGCTCACCAGCGACCAGGCGGCGGCGCTCGCCGCCCACCTCGAGGCGCGGCCCGGCGACGCCCAAGGCATCGCCGAGGCGGTGGCGTGGGGCATGAGCGGCTGGCCCGACTGGGAGAGCTACCGGCCCATCGCCCAGGCCGCCCTCGACGGCGGCCTGGCGCTGGTCGCCGCCGGCCTGCCGCGGGCCCTGTCGCGCCGCATGGTCACGGACGGCCTCGGCGTGCTGGAGCCCGAACGCCGGGCGCGCCTCGGTCTCGAGGCGCCGCTCGCCGCCGCCACAGCCAAGGCCATGGCCGAGGAGCTGCGCCGCGCCCACTGCAACGAGCTCCCCGAAGCGCTGATCCCGGGGATGGTGATGGTGCAGCGGGCGCGCGACGCGGTGATGGCCGACAACCTGGTGCGGGCGGCCGAGGCGGGCGCAGGCGACGGCGGGGTGCTGATCACCGGCAACGGCCACGCCCGCGGCGACCGCGGCGTGCCCGCCGCCATCGCCCGGCTGCGGCCCGGCGCGCGGCGCTTCAGCCTCGCCTTCCTCGAGGTCGAGCCCGGCCTCGACGACATCTCGGCCTACGCCGCGGCCTACGGCGCCGGCGCCCTGCCCTTCGACGCGGTCTGGTTCACCCCGCGGGTCGACGACGAGGACCCCTGCGAGCGCCTGCGCAAGCGCCACGAGAAGGCGACGAGCCAGGAGTGACGGCTTCGAGACAAGAGAGGGTGGCGGCACCCTCGCTGCGCTGGCGGCGAGCCGAGCCGCGAACGACCGAGCGAACCTGCGAAGGTCCCTGTTCGCGGCCTCGGTCGATCTCGCCGAGGCCATGGACCAAGCCACGGCGCGCGCTTCGATACTCTTTCGGATCGTGAATAGCGCCATGGGTTCGTTCCCTTTGCGTTGGTTCCACAAACGAAGAGCGCGGCCATCGACCGCGCTCGCGTCAGATCTCGGTTCGGGACAGCGGCGCCCCGCGGCCCCACGTTATTGGAACGGCCGCCCGAAGTACGTCAGCGACCAAATGGCGAGCAAGTACACGCTCACCAGGGACTGCAATCCGGAGACGAACCGCACCCACCCTCTCCCGCGAAGATCATATTCGCGGAACTGCAGCCGGGTCAGCCACGAGCCGACGTTGAGGTCCCGCCAGCCGATCCAGAACGACGACAAAATACTGAAGTACACGGCAAAGAGAATTGCCCGCAGCAGTGGTCGCGTTACACGATCTATCGATTCCCGAGCCGCGAGTCGATCCCAGCCGTGCTCGGTTTCCAGCCTTCCTTTCGGCCATGTCCGATAGATGCCGTGTTTGTACCCTGGCCCATGCGCAATCCAAATTGGCCAAAAGTAAAAGGCGGGCCCGATGGCGAATACGATCAGCAATAGAGTGATTATCGGTTTGCCATAGTGAAGCCCATAATCCGTGGTCCACTCGAAGAACACCAGCTTGAGCACGCCTTCGATCTGGGCGCCGACGTCTTTCTTCACAATGAGCCCAGAGTCGCCGTATTCGGTACGCTCGCCGTGGCCCGCGAGCGCGTAACGTGTCCGACCGTGCTCGATGGCGAAGGTCGCCTGGCGCTCGAGGTTTCTCACCCCCGACTCCCGGAGCACCTCGCGCAGCAGCACGAGGCCGCTTTCCTCCCCGTACCGGAAACGCCCCGTGGTGAGCCCCACCAGTCCCGATACGGACCCTTTCGCCGGCGCGGTACTCGGCTCGTACTGCGCGTCGGTCAAGGTGACGCCACTCAGAATTGCCTCCTTGACGTTGGTTTGGACGAGCTTGCCCCGGCTTAAGTCGGCGAAGCGCAAGTCGGCTCCGCTCAGGTCGGCCACGCCCAGGTTGGCCCCGATCAGGTCGGCCAGGACCAGGTTGGCCTTGCGCAGGTCCGCCCCGCTTAGGACGGCCCCGCGCAGGTCGGCCCCGCTCAGGTCGGCATCGATTAGGTCGGCATCGATTAGGTCGGCGTCCCTCAGATAGGCACCGCTCAGGTCGGCGCCGATCAGGTTGGCCATCCTAAGGTCGGCCCCGCGCAAGTTGGCGTCGCACAAGATAGCGCGGCCGGAGCCCTTACTGCCTCGGTTGACCCACTCCTCGTGAGCCTTGAGCTTGGCCCTGAGTTCGTCCTCGCTGAACTCGTGCAAGGGTGGGTTTGGACACACATCCCTGAGTTCGAGCTCGCTGAATTCGTGCCGGGGTGGGTTCGGACATCCTTCCTCTTCCTGACCACGCACGGACCCGGCCGGGAGGCCCGCGACCAGCAGCGCCCCGACAACCCACCCGATTTCGCGCACCCCGACACGCATTCTACCCCCGGACGGTTTCAACCGCCGAGCATACCATGGCCGGCCGGCCCGTCATGGACCGTACGTCTCGGTCTCTTTCGCGCGGCGACCAGCAGGCCGGCGATTGTGCCCGAGCGGCGGGCGGCGGGCAATCCGGCCCCGCCCTTCCCTTGCCGCGCCGCGGGCGGAGCGATAGGCTCGGGCTCGAACCGCGGCGTTGGGAGGTCCGACCATGGAGATGACCGGCGAGTACCGCATCGCCGCGCCGCGCGAGGCGGTGTGGGCGGCGCTCAACGACACCGAGGTGCTGAAGGCCAGCATCGACGGCTGCGAGGCGCTCGAGAGGATCTCCGAGAGCGAGCTCACCGCCACCGTGATGTTCAAGGTCGGGCCGGTCAAGGCGCGCTTCAAGGGCAAGGTCACGCTCTCCGATCTCGACCCGCCCAACGGCTACACCATCGCCGGCGAGGGCCAGGGAGGCGCCGCCGGCTTCGCCCGCGGCGAGGCCCGGGTGACGCTCGCCGACGAGGGCGGCGCGACGCTGCTGCGCTACTCGGTCAAGGCCAGCGTCGGCGGCAAGCTGGCCCAGATCGGCTCGCGGCTGATCGATGCCACCGCCCGCAAGCGCGCCGACGATTTCTTCGCCGCCTTCGCCGAGGTGGTAGCGCCCGCGGCCGAGCCGCCCGAGGCCGAGGCCGAGGTCGCGCCCGCCCCGGCACCCGAGGCAGCGGCGGCGGGCTTGAGCCCCCGGGTCTGGGTCTGGGGGCTGATCGCGGTGGTGGTGGTGATCCTGCTGTTCTATGGGCTGGCTTGAAAAACTCCCGGGGCTCGGCACTTCATCCCTTGACCTGCCGGTTGCATGGCACGAAACTGAAGGCTGCTGGAGGATTGCCACGATAACAAACCGGCTCCGGCGGCGCCCTCGATCGGGGGGCCTTTCGGAGAGACTCTAGGGAGGACGCGCATGCCCACCGTTTCCATGACGGTGAACGGCAAGGCTGTCTCGGCCGAGGTCGAGTCGCGCACCTTGCTCGTTCAATATCTCCGCGAAAATCTGCGACTGACCGGGACCCACGTCGGCTGCGACACCAGCCAGTGCGGCGCCTGCGTGGTCCACGTCGACGGCCGGGCGATCAAGTCCTGCACCATCCTCGCGGTACAGGCCGAGGGCGCCCAGGTGGCCACCATCGAGGGCCTCGCCACCAATGGCCAGCTCCATCCCATGCAAGAGGCCTTCCGCGACAACCACGGCCTGCAGTGCGGCTTTTGCACGCCGGGCATGGTGATGGCCGCGGTCGACCTCGCCCAGGGCAATCCCGACCTCGACGAGGCCGCGGTGCGCAAGGGGCTCGAGGGCAACCTGTGTCGCTGCACGGGCTATCACAACATCGTCAAGGCGGTGCTCGCCGGCGCCAAGGCAATGGGAGGCTGACATGTCAGAGACAGGAATCGGCGCCCGCGTGGTGCGCAAGGAAGACTTCCGCTTCCTCACCGGCAAGGGCACCTACGTCGACGACATCAACCGTCCCGGCCAGACCTATGCCGCTTTCGTGCGCTCGCCCCACGCCCACGCCAACATCCGCTCGATCGACACCGGGGCCGCGGCCTCGTCGGCCGGCGTGGTCGCGGTGTTCACCGGCGAGGATATCGCCGCCTCGGGCCTCGGCACGCTGATCTGCGGCGCCTCGATCCCCGGCAAGGACGGCGAGGTCAACAAGGCGCCGCCCCATCCGGTGCTGGCCCAGGGCAAGGTGCGCCATGTCGGCGACCATGTCGCCGTGGTCATCGCCGAGACCCTGGCCCAGGCCAAGGACGGCGCCGACAAGGTGGCGGTCGATTACGAGGTGCTGCCGGCCGTGGTCTCCACCGCCGACGCCGACAAGGAGGGCGCGCCGCAGGTCCACGACGACGTGCCCAACAACGTCTGTCTCGATTGGGAGTGGGGCGACCGGGCGGCGGTCGACGAGGGCTTCGCCAAGGCCCACAAGGTGGCCAAGGTCGAGCTCGTCAACAACCGCATGGTGACCAACCCGATGGAGCCCCGGGCGGCGATCGGCGAGTACAACTCAGGCACCGGCGAGACCACGCTCTACGTCACCAGCCAGAACCCTCACGTCCACCGCCTGGTGATGTCGGCCTTCGTCCAGGTGGCGCCCGAGCATAAGTTCCGGGTCGTCGCGCCCGACGTCGGCGGCGGCTTCGGCTCCAAGATCTTCACCTACAACGAGGAGGTGGTGTGCGCCTGGGCGGCGCCCAAGGTCGACCGGCCGGTCAAATGGACGGCCGACCGCTCGGAGGCCTTCCTCTCGGACGCCCACGGCCGCGACCACGTGACCACGGTCGAGATGGCGCTCGACGAGAACGGCAAGTTCCTGGCCCTGCGCGTCAGCTCCAAGGCCAACATGGGCGCCTACCTCCAGGTCTTCTCGGTCACCATCCCGACCCTGTTCCACGGCTTCGTCCTGACCGGCCAGTACACCACGCCGGCGATCTATTGTGAGATCAAGTTGGTTTTCACCAATACCGCGCCGGTGGACGCCTCGCGCGGCGCGGGGCGGCCCGAGGCGACCTATCTGCTCGAGCGCGTGGTCGACGAGGCGGCGCGCGAGATGGGGCTGGATGCGGCCGAGATCCGGCGCCGCAACTTCATCCCGGCGGACGCCTTCCCCTATCAGACGCCGATGGTTCATCTTTACGATTCGGGCGATTACGGCGCCGCGCTCGACAAGGCCATAGGGCTCGCCGACTATGCCGGCTTCGCCGCGCGGCGCGACGAGGCCAAGGGCCGTGGCAAGCTGCGCGGCATCGGGCTTTCGACCTACATCGAGGCCTGCGGGCTGGCCCCGTCGGCGGCGGTGGGCTCGCTCGGCGTCGGCGTCGGGCTCTATGAATCGGCCGAGGTCCGCTTCAACCCGACCGGCAACGTATCGGTCTTCACCGGCGCCCATTCCCACGGCCAGGGTCACGAGACGGCCTTCGCCCAGATCGTCTCGGAGCGACTCGGGGTGCCGCTGGACAACGTCGAGATCGTGCACGGCGACACCGCTATCGTGCCCTTCGGCATGGGGACCTACGCCTCGCGCTCGCTTGCCGTCGGCGGCGTGGCGATCGCCAACGCCTGCGACAAGATCGTCGCCAAGGGCAAGAAGATCGCCGCCCACACCCTCGAGGCGGCCGAGGAGGACATCGAGTTCGCGGGCGGCGACTTCACCGTGGCCGGCACCGACAAGTCGGTGAACATCGCCGCGGTGGCGTTCAACGCCTACGTCCCCCACAGCTACCCCGAGGGGGTGGAGCCGGGGCTCGACGAGAACGCGTTCTTCGATCCCATGAACTTCTCGTTCCCCGCCGGCGCCCACATCTGCGAGGTCGAGATCGATCCCGATACCGGTTCCGTCGAGATCGTCACTTACACGGCGGTGGACGACTTCGGCACCCTCATCAACCCGATGATCGTCGAGGGCCAGGTCCATGGCGGCATCGTCCATGGTGTCGGCCAAGCGCTGCTCGAGAACTGCGTCTACGACGATGACAGCGGGCAGCTCGTCACCGGCTCGTTCATGGATTACTGCCTGCCCCGGGCCGACAATGTGCCGAGCTTCACGGTCGATTACGCCCCGACCGATGCGCCCCACAACCCATTGGGCGTCAAGGGCTGCGGCGAGGCCGGCGCCATCGCCTCGCCCCCGGCGGTGATCAATGCGGTGATCAACGCCATCGGCGCCAACGTCGACATGCCGGCCACACCCGAAGCCGTGTGGCGGGCGATCCAAGGCGCGAACTAGGCCACGGAGCAGGGAGGACCAATCATGCACGACTTCAACTACCAACGCCCCGCCACCGTGGCCGACGCCGCGGCGGCACTTTCGGGGGCCTCGGACGGCACCTTGCTGGCCGGCGGTCAGACCCTGATCCCGACCTTGAAGCAGCGCCTGGCCTCGCCCTCGGACGTCATCGATCTCTCAGGGATCGCCGAGCTCAAGGGCATCAGCGCCGACGGCGGCAGCGTCCGCATCGGCGCCATGACCAGCCATGCCGAGGTCGCTTCGTCGTCCGAGGTAGCGGGCGCCATCCCGGCGCTCGCCGCCCTCGCCGGCGGCATCGGCGATCCCCACGTGCGCAACGCCGGGACCATCGGCGGCTCGGTCGCCAACAACGACCCGGCGGCCGACTACCCCGCCGCGGTGATCGCCTTGGGCGCCACGGTCCACACCAACAGCCGCGAGATCGCCGCCGCCGACTTCTTCACCGGCCTCTTCGAGACCGCGCTCGACGACGGCGAGATCGTCACCGCGGTGAGCTTCCCGGTACCCACCAAGGCGGGCTACGCCAGGTTCCCCAACCCCGCCTCGCGCTATCCCATCGTCGGCGTTATGGCGGCCCAGACCGGGGGCGGGGTGCGGGTGGCCGTGGTCGGCGCCGGTCCTTGCGTGTTCCGCGCCAGAGACATCGAAGCGGCGCTGGCCGGCAACTTCTCGGCCGCCGCGCTCGACGGCGTCAGCGTCTCGGCCGACGGCCTCAACTCGGACATCCACGCCAGCGCCGAGTACCGCGCCCACCTGATCACGGTAATGGCCAAGCGGGCGGTCGCCGCCGCGGGCTGAGAACAGCGCCGGAGCTGTCAGCGTCCAGAGCGATTCCAGTCGCTCTCAGGCCGCGCCGGCGCGGACCCTCGGGCCCGCCGGCCCTCCGGCGCGCCCGCGCAGGCGCGGACCTTCAGGTCCGCTGCCGTGAGCGATAGGAATCGAGAGCGGTTCCGATCGATGCGGAACCGTTCTTGGTGACGCGTTGACAGCATCGCTATCGGAGCCATCTAAATCGAGGGGAGGTCCGCCTCCCCTCATTTCTTGTTTGCAGCCGCAATCTCGATTAGCGTCCGGCCATGACACGCCCCCTGCCCCAGTCGATCGACGATGCCGCCGAGCTCCTCGAAGCGGGCGATTACGTCGCCGACCGCAGCCTCGCCACCACCGTCTTCTTGAGCCTCAAGATGGGCCGGCCGCTGTTCCTCGAGGGCGAGGCCGGGGTCGGCAAGACCGAGATCGCCAAGGTGCTGGCCGAGGTCCTGGGGCGCCGCCTCGAGCGCCTGCAATGCTACGAGGGCCTCGACGTCGCCGCGGCGGTCTACGAGTGGAACTACTCGGCCCAGATGATCGAGATCCGTCTCGCCGAGGCCGAAGGGATCTCGGAACGCTCGCGCATCAGCGACGACGTGTTCTCCGAGCGCTTCCTGATCAAGCGGCCGCTGTTGCGGGCGCTGGAGGCGGATGGCGCCGGCGCCCCGGTGCTGCTGATCGACGAGCTCGACCGCGCCGACGAGCCCTTCGAGGCCTATCTCCTCGAGATCCTCTCGGACTTTCAGATCACCATCCCCGAGATCGGTACGGTGCGCGCCGCCGAGCCGCCGATCGTCGTCATCACCTCGAACCGCACCCGCGAGATCCACGACGCCTTGAAGCGCCGCTGCCTCTATCACTGGGTCGACTACCCGGACGCCGAGCGCGAGCTCACCATCCTCGGCCTCAAGGCGCCGGGCGCCGAGCAGCGGCTGTCGCGCCAGGTCGTCGCCTTCGTCCAGGAGCTCCGCCGCATGGACCTCTTCAAGCTCCCCGGCATCGCCGAGACCATCGACTGGACCACGGCGCTGACCCAGCTCGATCGCCTCGAGCTCGACCCCGAGACCATCAACGACACGCTGGGCGCCCTGCTCAAGTACCAGGACGACATCCTCAAGGTGCAGGGCAGCGAGGCGGCGCGGATCCTGGAGCAGGTCAAAGGCGATCTGGCGGCGGCGGTGTGAGATGGACCGGCACGAAGCTCAAGGCGCCGGCGGCAAGCTCGCCGCCAACATCATGCATTTCGCGCGCACCCTCCGGGCGGCCGGCCTCCCGATCGGGCCGGGCCGGGTAATCGACGCCTTCCGCGCCGTCGAGGTGGCGGGGCTCGAGCGCCGCGACGACTTCTACTGGACGCTGCACGCCGTCTTCGTCAACCGCCACGACCAGCGCGAGCTCTTCGACCAGGCCTTCCACATCTTCTGGCGCGACCCCCAGCTGCTGGAGCGGATGATGTCGCTGCTGCTGCCCCAGACCCCCAATCTGGGCGGCGAGCTCGAGCCGCCCAAGCTGAGCCAGCGCCTGGCCGAGGCCTTCGCCGCCGGCGCCGGGCCGAGCCAAGGCGAGGAGAGCGAGCGGGAGCGCGAGATCGAGTTCGACGCCACCCTCACCTACTCGGACCGCGAGCGCTTGCAGACCAAGGACTTCGAGTCGATGAGCTCGGCCGAGCTGGCCGAGGTCCGCGAGGCCATCGCGCGATTGCGGCTCCCCGTCATGCGCGCCGTCACGCGGCGCTTCGCTTCCGACCCGCGGGGCCCGCGGGTCGACATGCGGGCGACCTTGAGGGCCGGGCTGAGGGGCGGCGGCGCGGTCATCCTGCTCAAGCGTCGCAGCCGGGTGCGGCGGCCGCCGCCCCTGGTGGTGCTGTGCGACGTCTCGGGCTCGATGAGCCACTACGCGCGCATCTTCCTGCACTTCGTGCACGCCGTCACCAACGACCGCGACCGGGTCCACACCTTCCTGTTCGCCACCCGGCTCACCAACATCACCCGCCACCTGCGCCACAAGGACGTCGACGTGGCCCTCGACAAGATCGGCCAGGCGGTCGAGGACTGGGACGGCGGCACCCGCATCGGCGCTTGCTTGAAGGCCTTCAACACCTTGTGGTCGCGCCGGGTGCTGGGCCAAGGCGCCCTGGTGCTGTTGATCTCGGACGGCCTCGACCGCGACGCCGGCGCCGGCCTGGAGGTCGAGATCGAGCGCCTCCACAAGTCGTGCCGGCGGCTGGTGTGGCTCAACCCGTTGCTGCGCTACGAGGGCTTCGAGGCCAAATCGATGGGGGTGAAGGCGATCCTTCCCCACGTCGACGACTTTCGCCCGGTGCACAACCTCACCAGCCTGAGCGATCTCGCCCAGGCGCTCGGCCGCGACTGGCCGCGCAGCGAGGAGGCGGTGGGCCGGCTGAGCAAGGAGGCGGCATGAGCGCGGAACAGGACGAAGTCTTAAGCCAAGCCGCGGCCTGGCGGGCCGACGGCAAGGGGGTGGCGCTGGCCACCGTGATCAGCACCTGGGGCTCGTCGCCGCGGCCGGTGGGAAGCCAGCTTGTGGTCGGCGACGGCGGCGAGATCGTCGGTTCGGTGTCGGGCGGCTGCATCGAGGGCGCCGTGGTCACGGAGGCCCTCGAGATCATCGCCAAGGGCAAGCCGCGGCTCTTCGAGTACGGCGTCACCAACGACGAGGCCTGGGAGGTCGGCCTCGCCTGCGGCGGCGAGATCCGGGTCTTCATCGAGCGCCTGGAATGAAGCGGGAGACCCTCGAGCAGCTCCTCGCCGACCGCGCCGCCAAGCGCCCGGTGGTGCTCGCCACGGACTTGAGAACCGGCTTTGAGGTTCTGATATATCCCACTGAAGACAAAGGAGAATCGGACCTCGGCATTGCGGTTCTGAAGGCCGCCCGCGAGGCCGTCTACTCGGACCGCAGCCGGACCATCGAGGGACCCCGCGGCGAGCTTTTCCTGCACGTCTACAACGCCCCCTTGCGGATGCTCATCGTCGGCGCCGTACACATCGCCCAGCCCTTGAGCCAGATGGCGGCGGTGGTGGGCTACGACGTGGTGGTGATCGACCCGCGACGCGCCTTCGCCACCGCGGAACGCTTCCCCGGGGTCGAGCTCAGCACCGAGTGGCCCGACGAGGCGCTCGAGGCGCTCGAGCCCGACCGCCGCAGCGCCATCGTCACCCTCACCCACGACCCCAAGCTCGACGACCCGGCGCTGATCGCGGCGCTGGCCTCCGAGGCCTTCTACATCGGCTCGCTGGGCAGCCCCAAGACCCACGGCGCCCGGCTCGAGCGGCTGCGCCGCGAGGGCTGCACCGAGGAGGCGCTGGCACGCATCAACGGCCCCGCGGGCTTGAACGTCGGCGCCAAATCGCCGGCCGAGATCGCGCTGGCGATCATGGCCCAGGTGACCGAGACCCTGCGCCGATCGGCGTCATGAGGTTCGGCCCCCTCTCCCTCGAGGCCGCCGAGGGCGCGATCCTGGCGCACAGCCTGCGCCTGCCCCCCCGGACCTTGAGGAAGGGCCACACGCTCACGGCGGAGGATATCGAGAGCTTGCGCGCCGCCGGCCTCGCCGAGGTCGTCGCGGCGCGGCTCGAGGACGGCGACGTGGCCGAGAACGAGGCCGCCGAGCGCGTGGCGCGGGCCGCCGCCGGGCCGGGGTGCCGCATCGGCGCGCCCTTCACCGGGCGCTGCAACATCCACGCCTCGGCGCGCGGCGTGGCGGTGATCGAGCGCGAGCGGGTCGACCGGCTCAACCTCATCGACGAGACCTTGACCATCGCCACCGTGCCCCCCTTCGCGCTGGTGGGCGAAGGGCAACTGCTGGCGACGGTCAAGGTGAACCCGTTGGCGGCGCCGGCGGCGGTGGTCGAGGCGGCGGCCCGGGTGGCCTCCACAGGGGGCGGGGGCGGGGCCGGGACCGGCGGCGAGGGTCCGCTGCTGCGCGTCGCGCCCTTGGCCGAGCACGCCGCGGGCCTGGTGCTGACGCGCCTCCCCGGCCTCAAGGAGCGCGTCCTCGACAAGACCGTCGATACCGTGCGCGCCCGCCTCGAGGCCCTGGGCAGCCGTCTCGCCGCCGAGGTCCGCTGCGGCCACGACGAAGCCTCGGTGGCCGAGGCGGTGCTGGGGCTGCTGCGCCGGGGCTGCGCGCCGATTCTGATCTTCGGCGCCTCGGCGATCATCGACCGCCGCGACGTGGTGCCGGCGGCCATCGAGCGCGCCGGCGGCCGGGTCGAGCACTTCGGCATGCCGGTCGACCCGGGCAACCTGTTGCTGCTCGCCCGCTGCGGCGAGACCCCGGTGCTGGGGCTCCCGGGCTCGGCACGCTCGCCGCGGATGAGCGGCTTCGACTGGGTCTTGCAGCGCCTCCTGGCCGGCCTCGAGGTCTCGGGCCGCGACCTCATGCGGCTCGGCACCGGCGGGCTCCTGAAGGAGATGCCGGGGCGGCCGCAACCGCGCGAGCGGCCCAGAACGGAAGCCCCGCCAGAGGCCGAGGCACCGCCCCTCGTCGCCGCCCTGGTGCTGGCCGCCGGACAGTCGCGGCGCATGGGCGGCTCGAATAAGCTCCTGGCCGAGATCGAGGGGCGGCCGATGGTGGCGCGCGTGGTCGACGCGGTGCTGGCCTCGCCGGCGCGGCCGGTGATCGTGGTGACCGGCCACCAGGAGGCCAAGGTGCGCGACGTGCTCGAGGGGCGCGAGGTCCGCTTCGTCCACAACCCAGACTACGCCGAGGGCCTCAGCACCTCGCTCAAGCGCGGGGTGGCGGCGCTGGGGCCCGAGGTCGACGGCGTGCTGGTCTGTCTCGGCGACATGCCGCGGGTGGCGCCGGCCCACCTCGAGCGCCTGATCGCCGCCTTCGGCCCGGCCGAGGGGCGCGCCATTTGCGTCCCGACGAAGGACGGCAAGCGCGGCAATCCGGTGCTCTGGGGAGCCGAGTTTTTCGCCGAGATGAAGGAGGTGGCCGGGGACGTGGGCGCCCGCCACCTGATCGGCGAGCACCCCGAGGCGCTCCACGAGGTGGCTATGGACGACGAGGCGGTGCTGGTCGACGTCGACACCCCCGAGGCCTTGATCGCGCTCGATCCCGGGGCCCGGCAATGAGCGCCGGCGCCGAGGCCTCGTTGAACGGGGTCGGGGGCGCCAGCGGCCGGCCGACGTGATCGCCGAGGTCTACCGCGAAGCGATCATCGGCGCGGCGCGCGCGGGGGTCGGCGGCGGCCGCCTCGAGGCGCCTGACGCCGCCGCCACCCTCGACAGCCCGCTGTGCGGCGACCGGGCGCGCGTCGAGGTGCGGCTCGCCGGGGGCAGGATCGCCGCCCTCGCCCACCAGGTGCGGGGCTGCCTGTTGTGCCAGGCCGCGGCCTCGGTGATGGCCGAGAACGCCATCGGCAAGGACGCGCGGGAGGTGGCCGGGGCCCTGGCCGCCCTGGCGGCGCTGCTGGGCGAGCCGCGCACCGCGCCCGCCGGAGCCTGGAAAGCGCTCGAGATCTTCGCCGCCGTGGCGCCGCACCCGATTCGCCACGGCTGCGTGTTGCTTCCCTTCCAGGCCCTGGGCGCCGCCCTCGGCGCGCCGCCGGGCTGAGCCGCCCGCCGTGCTCAGGTGCCGAAGGTGCGCTCCAGGAAGTCGAGCACGACCACCGCGCCGCCGCGCTCGAAGACGTCGTTGTGGCCGGCGCCGGGCAGGAACACGCCTTGCTTGGGCTCTTCCGCGGCCTCCAGAAGCGCCCGGCCGTGGCGCGTCGGCACGGTGCGGTCGGCCTCGCCGTGGACGATCAGGAGCGGCGCCCCGATGGCGGCGATCTTGTCCACCGAGGCGAAGCGGTCCTTGATCAGGCGGCGCACCGGCAGGATCGGATAGGCGGCCGCGCCCACGTCCCCGGCCGAGGTGAAGGGCGCCTCCAGCACCACCGCCCCGAGGCCGCGCTCGGTGGCCAATTGCACCGCCACGCCGCCGCCCAAAGACTCGCCGTAAACGACGATGCGCTCGTCCGCCACCCCCTCCTCGGCCAGGAAGGAGAGCGCCGCGCGCCCATCCTGGTAGAACCCGGCCTCGTGGGGACGGCCCGGATTGCCGCCGTAGCCGCGGTAGCCCACCAGCAGCACCCCGTGGCCGGCGTCGAGCAGCGGCCGCACCTTGTAGCCGCGATCGCCGATGTTGCCGGCGTTGCCGTGGAAGTAGACCAGGGTGGCACCCCGCGGCGGCGTCGCCGGCTTGTACCACGAGAGCAGCGAGAGACCGTCCGCGGTGTCGAGCCTGACCTCGTCCATGTCGTCGAGGCCGGCGAAATCGAGCCGCGGCGAGGTGCGGTCCGGGAAGTACATGACGGCGCGCTGAAACAGGTACATCGCCGCCACCAGCAGGGCGTAGATGGCGATCATGCCAACGGCGACGCGGAGCGCGGTTTCCATGGAGCCCATTCCTGATCGGGCCACGCCGGGCCCAAGCCCCGCCCGACGGGCACCCACACGACGCTAGCCAAGCGCGGGGGCCGACGCAATACTAGGCGCGGCGACGAGGGAGCAGCCATGAGCCAGGCGCAACGGTTGGTGATCGGCATCAGTGGCGCCTCGGGCGTGGTCTACGGCGTGCGCCTGCTCGAGGTGCTGCAGGGGACGGCGTTCGAGAGCCACCTGGTGATGAGCAAGGCGGCGGAGCTGACGCTGGCCTACGAGACCAGCCACAAGGTGGCCGAGGTCAAGGCGTTGGCGGACGTCGTCTACCCCAACCAGGACATCGGCGCCGCCATCGCCAGCGGCTCGTTCAAGACCGCGGGCATGATCGTCGCCCCGTGCTCGATCCGCAGCCTTTCCGAGATCGCCCATGGCATCACCTCGAGCCTGCTCACCCGCGCCGCCGACGTGGCGCTCAAGGAGCGCCGCCGGCTGGCCCTGCTGGTGCGCGAATCGCCGCTCCACACCGGCCACCTCAGGACCATGACCGCGGCCTCGGAGCTGGGCGCCGTGATCATGCCGCCGGTGCCCGCCTTCTACGCCAACCCGCAATCGCTCGAGGACATCGTCGATCACACCATCGGGCGGGTCCTCGACCTCTTCGATATCGATGTCGGGCTGGTGCGGCGCTGGGGCGAGGCGGGATCGGACGGCGCCGAGCCGGTGGGCCCGTCGCGGCGCAAGAAATGAGCGGCAAAAAAGCCGACGGCCCTCTCGTTCGAGGCGATTTTGCATTGGCGCGAGAATGCTTTAGACTGATTCGTTAAGAAACTGGTCGCCCGCCGGCGGCGGCCCCGGCAAGGGAGCACAAGGATGGCGGCGGAGCACATCCGCGATCTGGCTGAGATCATCGACGACCTCGACGCCATGGGGCGGCTCGCGCGCGTCGCCTCCGAGGTCGATCCGGTCCACGACCTGGCCGGCATCGCGGCCGAGTTCGAGGGCGGCCCGCGGGCGCTCCTGTTCGAGAAGGTCAAGGGGCACGCGCACCCGGTCTTCACCGGCCTCTATTGGTCGCGCGAGCTCTTGGCCGACCTCTTGCGGCGCCCGGAGCGGAGCCTGCCCGGCTACGTCTCGGAGTGCATCAAGCGCTGGCAGGCGAGCCCGATCGACCCGGTGGTGGTCGATTCAGGTCCCGTGATGGAGGTCAGCGAGAACCAGGTCGACCTCGACAAGCTGCCGCTCCCCACCCATGCGCTCAAGGACGCCGGCCGCTACTTCGACGCCGCGGTGGTGATCGCCAAGGACCCGGAGACGGGAGTGCGCAACGCGTCGATCCAGCGCTTCCTGGTCTTCGACAAGAACACCATGCGGGTCAACATCGACGCCGGCCGCCACCTCGAGCTCTACCTCGAAAAGGCCGCCGAGCGGGGCACGACGCTGCCCTTCACGCTCAACGTGGGCGTCGGTCCGGGCCTCCACTTCGCCGCCGCCACCCCGGCCGAGGCGGCGCCGGCCGAGAGCGACGAACTGGGCATCGCCAGTGAGTTCCACGGCGCGCCGCTGGAGCTGGTGGCAGGCACCACCTCGGAGGTCGAGATGGTGGCCCACGCCATGTACGCGCTCGAGTGCGAGATCGTCCCGGGCGAGGTCGAGGACGAGGGGCCGTTCGCCGAGGTCACCGGCTATTACGCCAAGCGCGAGCCGCGCCCGGTGGTCCACGTCAAGGCGATCCACCGCCGCCGCGAGCCGGTGTTCCAGACCATCCTCTCGGGCAAGGAGGTGTGGAACTCGGTCGGCCTATTGGGCGAGGCCAACGTGCTGACGCTTCTTCAGCGCCAGGTGCCGGGCGTGAGCGACGTCTACTTCAGCCACGGCGGCGCCGGCTTCTACCACGCCATCGTGCAGCTCAACCAGAAGCGCACGGGCTGGTCCAAGCAGGCCATCCTGGCCGCCTTCGCCGCCTTCCCGCCGCTCAAGATGGTGACCGTGGTCGACGACGACGTCGACATCCGCGACGCCAGCGACGTCGAATGGGCGATGGCCACCAGGCTCGATCCGAGCGCGGACATCGTCGTCATCGACAAGGTCTTCGGCCATGGCCTCAACCCGAGCTTCCCCGACTACCTCGGCGCCAAGGTCGGCTTCGACGCCACCCGCGCCTTCCCCTTCAGCGACGAGTACGAGCGGGCGTCCTACAAGCAGATGTCCCTGGACGGCCTCAAGATGGTGCTGCCCGAGATCCAATCGCCCAACCTCGGCGAGCAGATCCCGGTGGCCGCCGCATCGACGGCGTTGGCCGCGGCGGCGAAGTCGGCGACCGACATCGAGAGCTTCTGGAAGGCGGTCCAGGCAAGCCATATGAAGCCCGGGCGCGCCGCGGCGAAGCCCCAAGCGGCCCCGGTCGAGGTCGAAGCGCGCATCGACGCCTTCTGGGAAGCGGTGCGCGACCGTCACGCGGCGCAGCGCCAGACGCCGCGACCACCCACCCGCGGCGGCGCCAGGAAGAAGGCCAAGCCCAAGCGCAAGGGCAACGGCCTAGAAATAGGGGTCAAGTCGTGACTCTTATCTCTGTGCCGGCCGTTTGGCCCACGGTCGACGGCAAGAGGGCACAAAAGAGATAAGAGTCATGACTTGACCCCGGCCTATTCCGCGGCCACCGCGGGGAGGCCGGCGAGGGCCATCGCCAGCTCGCCCTCGTCGTAGTCCTCATCCTTCAAGTTACCGCTGAAGTAGTCCATGTAGGCCGACATGTCGAAGTGGCCGTGGCCGCAGAGGTTGAACAGGATGGTCTTGGCTTGGCCCTCCTCCTTGCAGCGCAAGGCCTCGTCGAGCGCCGCCTTGACCGCGTGGTTGGCCTCGGGCGCCGGCAGGATGCCCTCGGCGCGGGCGAACTCGACCCCGGCCGCGAAACAGCCGGTCTGGTGGTAGGCGCGGGCCTCGATGAGGCCGAGCTGGTGGAGCTGGCTCACCAAGGGCGCCATGCCATGATAGCGCAGTCCGCCGGCATGGAAACCGGGGGGCACGAAGGTCGAGCCCAGGGTGTGCATCTTGACCAGCGGCGTGAGGTGGCCGGTGTCGCCGAAGTCGTAGGCATACTGGCCGCGCGTCAACGAGGGACAGGCGGCGGGCTCGACGGCGATGACACGGACGTCCTTGCCGCCCCTCAGCTTCGCGCCGATGAAGGGGAAGACGAGGCCGGCGAAGTTGCTCCCCCCGCCGGTGCAGCCGATCAGGATATCGGGATAGGCGTCGGCCATCTCCATCTGCTCGATGGCCTCCTGGCCGACCACGGTCTGGTGCATGAGCACGTGGTTGAGCACGCTTCCCAAGGCGTACTTGGTGTCGTCGCGCTGGCCCGCGAGCTCGACCGCCTCGGAGATGGCGATGCCCAGGCTGCCGAGGCTGTCGGGATGCTCGGCGAGCACCGCGCGCCCCGATTCGGTCTCCTCGCTGGGGCTCGGGATGCAGCGCGCACCGAAGGATTCCATCATGGCATGGCGGTAGGGCTTCTGCTCGAAGCTGATCTTGACCATGAAGATCTCGATCTCGAGCCCCAACAGCGAGCTGGCGAAGGCGAGCGCCGAGCCCCACTGACCGGCGCCGGTCTCGGTGGTGAGCTTGGTGAAGCCCTCTTCCTTGTTGAAGAAGGCCTGGGCCACCGCGGTGTTGGGCTTGTGGCTGCCCACCGGGCTCACGCCCTCGTACTTGTAGAAAATCCGCGCCGGGGTATCGAGCGCCTGCTCGAGCCGCCGCGCCCGGTAGAGCGGCGTCGGCCGCCACAGGCGATAGATGTCGCGCACCGGATCGGGGATCTCGATCTCGCGCTCGGCCGAGACCTCCTGCATGATCAGGGCCATGGGAAAGAGCGGCGCGAGGTCGTCGGGACCGATCGGCTGGCCGGTGCCCGGATGAAGCACGGGCTGCGGCGGCTCGGGCAGGTCGGCGACCAGATTGTACCAGGACTTCGGGATGCGCTCCTCGGCGAGCAGGTACTTGGTGCTGTCCGACATCTCGTAGTCTCCCCACATGTTAGGGCCACGCCTGGGCGGCGCGGCGGCCGTGCGCCCGACTCACCGTGAAGTCTTAATCGCTCGCCACCCGGACGGCAAGGCACGTTGGCGCGCTCGGGCGCCGGGCGCTATCCTATGGCTTCCGAACGCCGGCCGGAGGGCGCCGTGGCGGGTACGCTGCCCCATCACCAGATCAGGGCGATCTACGACCGCGTCGGCGCACGCCAGGACTGGCAGGGCTTCTACGAGGGCCCGGCCACCGCCGATCTCCTCGCCCACCTGGAGCTCGCCGAGGCCCACGCGGTGCTCGAGTTCGGCTGCGGCACCGGCGCCTTGGCGGCGACCCTGTTGGCCGAGCGCCTGGGCGCCGAGTGCCGCTACCTCGCCCTAGACTCCAGCCGCACCATGGCGCGGCTCGCCGCGGCCCGGCTCGAGCCCTGGCGCGAGCGCGCCGAGGTCCGGCTCACGGACGGCTCGCTCACGCTCGGATGCGCGGACGCGAGCTTCGACCGCTTCCTTTCGGCCTACCTGCTCGACCTCCTGAGCGAGGACGACATCGCCCTCTTGCTGGCCGAGGCGCACCGCGTGCTGGCGCCGGGCGGCCGCCTCGGCCTGGTCGGGCTGAGCTGGGGCCGGGGCCGGTTCAGCGGCCTGGTGAGCCGGCTCTGGAGCGCCCTCCACCGCCTCGACGCGCGGCTCGTCGGCGGCTGCCGCCCGATCGTGGCGCTGGACTACCTGGCGCCCTCGCGCTGGCAGATCGAGTACCGCAACGTGGTCAGCCCGTGGGGGGTGAGCTCCGAGGTCGTGGTCGCCCGGCGGCTCTCGGGCGCCGATTGAGAGCAGCGGTCTGGTAGGGTAAGGTGCCAAATGGCGCCAAAGTGCGGCGCCCGGGAGGGCGGCGGATGGACCACGTCAGATACATCGACAAGACCCGCGAGTACTACCTGGCCGAAGGCTACGAAAAGCCCTATCACTGGGCCCATTTCGACGAGGTCCCCTTCACCCCGCTCATCAAACCGCTTGCCGAGAGCCGCATCGCGCTGGCCTCGACCAGCGACGTGGCGGTCCGCGCCGAGGGCGACGAGGAGGATCCGACCCACCGCATCCTGGTTGGAAACGTCTACTCGATCCCCTCGGACACGCCCCTCGACAAGCTCTACAGCCGCCAGGAGCACTACGACACCTATGCCACCCATATTGACGACGTGAACTCCTACTTCCCCATCACCCGGCTCTACGAACTGGTCGAGGAGGGGCGCATCGGCAGCGTCGCGCCCCGCGCCCATGGCGTCTACACCAGCTACAGCCACCGCCGCACGATGGAGCATGACGGGCCCGAGGTGCTGAGAAGGTGCCGTGAGGACGGCGTCGACGTCGCCCTGCTGACGCCGGTCTGTCCGGTGTGCCACCAGACCATCAGCCTGGTCGCCCGTCACCTCGAGGCCAACGGCATCCCGACCGTGATCATCGGCAACGCGCGCGACATCGTCGAGCATTGCGGCGTCGCCCGCCTGGTGTTCGTCGACTTCCCGCTCGGCAACCCCTGCGGCGAGCCGTTCGACGCCGAGATGCAGCGCGGCGTGGTGGAAATGGCGCTCGATCTCCTGCAAAGCGCGAACGGGGCCCGGACAACCGTGCAGGCGCCCTTGCGCTGGCCCCGCGGCGAGGACTGGAAGCAGAAGATCTTCAGCCGGGAGCAGCCCTTCCTCGAGGGCGAGGTGCAGCAACGCTGGCTCGAGGCCAAGGACGAGTATCGCCGCCTCAAGACCGAGGCCAAGATCTAGCCCGATGGCGGCGGAGGCGCCCGCGCGGCGGCAGGTGATCGTCTACTCCACGCCCCTTTGCCCGCCCTGCGACCGCTTGAAGGACTACCTGCGCGGGCGCGGCGTGACCTTCACCGCCACCGACCTGATGATGGACGAGGCGGCGGCGCGCTACCTCGAAGACAAGAACATCCGCACCACCCCGGTGCTCGAGGTCGACGGCGAGATCCTCGCCGGTGCAGAGCTCAGGACCGAACGCATCGACGCCCTGCTCGGGCTCTGAGAATAAGCGGACGGTCGCCCCTATCTCTACTTGATGAAGCCCATCCCCTCGAGCTTGAGCACCACGCGCTGCGCCGCCTGATCGGGGGTGTAGTCCTCGGTGTTGATCTCGAGCTCGGGCTCGGCCGGCACCTCGTAGGGATCGTCGATGCCGGTGACGCCCGAGATCACGCCGGCCCGGGCCTTGGCGTAGAGCCCCTTGCGGTCGCGGCTCTCGCAGGTCTCGATCGGGGTCGAGACGTAGACCTCGATGTAGCCGCCGTTGGGCTCGATCAGCTCGCGGACCTGGCGCCGGATGCTGGCGTAGGGCGCGATCGGGGCGCAGATGGCGATGCCGCCGCTCTTGGTGATCTGGCTGGCGACGAAGCCGATGCGCAGGATGTTGAGGTTGCGGTGCTCTTTCGAGAAGCCGAGCTCGCTCGAGAGGTGCTTGCGCACCACGTCGCCGTCCAAGAGCGTGGTGGCGCGGCCGCCGAGCTCCAAGAGCTTCAGCATCAGGGCATTGGCGATGGTCGACTTGCCGGCGCTGGGGAGGCCGGTGAAGAACACCGTGAAGCCCTGGCGCTCGCGCGGCGGATGGGTCTTGCGCAACTCGGCCACGACCTCGGGAAAGGAGAACCAATCCGGGATCTCGAGTCCGGCCTGGAGGCGGCGCCGGAACTCGGTGCCCGAGATCGTCAGCACCGTCTCGCCGGGCTTCACCTCGTCGGCCGGCAGGTACTGGCCGCGATCCTGGACGTAGACCATCTCCTTGAACGGGATCATGCCGATGCCGAGCTCGGGCTCGAACTCGCGCAGCATGTCCTGGGCGTCGTAAGGACCGTAGAAGTCCTCGCCGTCGCTGTTCTTGCCGGGCGCGGCGTGGTGGCGGCCGACAATGAAGTGGCTGCAGCCGAAGTTCTTGCGGATGATGGCGTGCCACACCGCCTCGCGCGGGCCGGCCATGCGCATGGCGAGCGGCAGCAGGCTCAGCGCCGTGGTCTGCTCGGGATAGCTCTTGACGATCTGCTCGTAGCAGCGGGCGCGCGAGAAGTGGTCGATGTCGCCGGGCATGGTCATGCCCACGACCGGATGGATGAGCAGGTTGGCCTCGGCGGTCTGGGCCGCCCGATAGGTCATCTCCTGGTGCGCCCGGTGCATCGGGTTCCGCGTCTGGAAGGCGACGATCCGCGACCAGCCCCGGGCCTCGAACTTGCGCCTGAGATCCTGTGGGCCATCGCGCAGGTACATGAAATCGTAATGCGTCGGCTTCTCGACGCCGCTCACGCTGCCGCCCAGGTAGACCGCGTTGGCGCGGTGCAACAGATAGTCGATGCCGGGGTGGGCGATGTCGGTGGTGCCGTAGACTTGCTCGGCCTCGCGCTCCCGGTCGGGCGTCCACTTCGATTCGACCGTCATGGTGGCGATCAGCACGCTCTCCTGGTCGCGCAGGGCGATGGTGTCGCCGATCTCGATCTGGTCGGCGAACGCATCCCTCACGTCGAGGGTGATGGGCATCGGCCACAGGGTGCCGTCGGCGAGCCGCATGTCGGCCACCACGCGATCGTAATCCGCGCTGTTCATGAAGCCTTCGAGCGGCGAGAAGCCCCCGTTCAAGAGCAGCTCGAGGTCGCAAAGCTGGCGCTGACTGAGGTCCCACGAGGGGTAGTTGAGGGCGGCCTCTTTCGCGGCCGCGGCGTCGTCCGCCGCCAGATAGGCGGTCTTCAGGGTGCCGCCATGGGGCTCGATAAGCGTCGTCATCTAGCGTCTCTCCGATTCAAAATTCGACTCTACTACGATCGCGCAGACAGAAAGCCGGACCGTTTGCCGCGTCCGCTCCCGCGCCGTCGAGCCCTGGCGCCCGATCGCCTCGCCGGTGGCTTTTCCATTCGCTTGACTCTCGGCGCCGCGGTTGGACCGGCGCGCCGATTTTCGCGGCCGTGGCCGCACCGCGAAGCGCGGGTTCGACGCCCATCCTTCCGTCCGCGCTAAGGCGATTGGTGATGGCTCGTCGGATGTCTCGGACCAGTTCGGCTTGAATGGGGAATGAAAAAACCCGCTCGCGAGCGGGCCGCCAGCCCTCTAAACAGTCGGTCCCCCATGTGAGCTCGATCTGAGGCGGCGTTAATAGCGTCTTCCTTGTTGCATTGCAACAACGAGATTGGGGGGTGATCGGGCATGTGGCGTGGCCCGCTCCGGCGCCTGCCGAAAGGGTGGAAAGGGGCGTGGCCACCGCCTAACCTGCTGTGGTCTTAACCTGCTGTGGTGTCGAGGATGGTGGCGCGGAGGTAGGCCCCATGACCCGGTCCGGCGACGAGCGTTGGCGCCTGCGCCGCGAGCTCCACTACGACGGCCGCGTGATGCGCTGCTTCGCCGAGCGCGCCGCCACCGTCGACCAGATGTTCCGCGCCACCGTCGCCCGCCACTCCGAGCGCGAGGCCCTGGTGCTTGGGCAATCGCGGATCGGCTACTCCGAGCTCGACGAGCTCGTGGAGCGGGTCGCCGGGAACCTCGCCGCCGCGGGCGTCGCCAAGGGCGAGCGCGTCGCGGTGCTGCTCGGCAATCGTCTCGAGTTCGTCCACCTCGTCCTCGCCTGCGCCCGGCTCGGCGCCATCGTGGTGCCGCTCAACGTTCGCCACAAGCGCCCGGAGATCGAGTTCGTGCTCAACGACTGCGGCGCGCGGCTGCTGGTGCACGAGGCCG
Source organism: uncultured Alphaproteobacteria bacterium (assembly GCA_965371625.1). Taxonomy (GTDB): domain Bacteria; phylum Pseudomonadota; class Alphaproteobacteria; order CBDUZE01; family CBDUZE01; genus CBDUZE01. Next base: position 51,686 of record CBDUZE010000011.1, on the reverse strand, counting down.
AGCTCGGCCCCGAGCTGCCCGAGGCCGCCCAGATCCCGGCGCTGGAACGCCGCTTCGCCTGCGGCGGCGAGACGGCGGGCTCGCGCCCTTACGACGAGCTTCTCGCGCCTAAGCGGGCGCCGGCGCGGGATATCGCCGAGGAGGAGTGCGCCTCCATCCTCTACACCTCGGGCACCACCGGACAGCCCAAGGGCGCCATGCTGACCCACCTCGGGCTGGTCCACTCGGCGCTCCATTTCGAGCTCGCCATGGGGCTCGACGAGCGCGACCGTACCATCCTCGCGGTGCCCGCCTCGCACGTCACCGGGCTGGTGGCGGTGATCCTGGCCATGGTCGGGGTCGGCGGCTGCACCATCATCATGCCCGCCTTCAAGGCCAGGGACTTCTTGGCGCTGGCGGCGCGCGAGCGCCTGAGCCAATCGGTGATGGTGCCGGCGATGTACAACCTGTGCCTGATGGAGCCCGACTTCGAGGACTACGACCTCGGGGCCTGGCGGATCGGCGGCTACGGCGGCGCGCCCATGCCGACCGCCACCATCGAGGCGCTTGCCGCCCGACTGCCGCGGCTGGTGCTGATGAACGCCTACGGCGCCACCGAGACCACCTCGCCCGCCACCATCATGCCGGCCGGCGCGACCGCCGGCCGCGAGGACAGCGTCGGCCGCGCGGTGGCTTGCGGCGAGATCGCGATCATGGACGAGGAGGGCCGCGAGGTGGCGCCGGGGGAGCCCGGCGAGGTCTGGATCGCCGGTGCCATGGTGGTGCCGGGCTATTGGCGCAACGCCGAGGCCAGCGCCGCGTCGTTCAGCGGTGGCTATTGGCGTTCGGGGGATATCGGCAGCCTCGACGACGAGGGCTTCCTGCGCCTGCTCGACCGCAAGAAGGACATGATCAACCGCGGCGGCTACAAGGTCTACAGCGCCGAGGTCGAGAACCTGCTCAGCCACCATCCGGCGGTGATCGAGTGCGCGGTGGTGGCGAGTCCCGACCCGGTGCTGGGCGAGCGCGTCCACGCCTTCGTGGTGCCCGCCGGGGAGGAGCGCTCGGCCGAGCAGTTGGCGGCCTTCTGCGGCCACAGCCTGTCCGATTACAAGGTGCCCGAGTTCTTTACCTTTCTCGACCAGCCGCTGCCGCGCAACGCCAACGGCAAGGTGATCAAGAACCTGCTGCGCGAGCGGGCCGGGCGCATGGCGGCCTCGGACTGAGGCCGACGCCCGGGTCCTCCATCGCCCCGCCCGTGATCTCGGAAATGCGATAAATTCTTTGATTCGTTGTTGCGCCGAGGCGGTGGCTTGTCGTCGTTATCAAAGGTATCGATCCGGCCTGGCGCGCCTCGACAGGTCAAGTGGATCGCTCGACCAGCCCTCAAAACGTTGCTTGAGCCGGGACTTCCCGGATAACGCCTCTCAATCACCGAAAACGCTCAACGCCACGACTTACCCCAGCGCGGTGACGCAAGATCTCTTGCGACGATCGAAGCGATCGGCGGGCACATTGGGCCAGCGGCTTCGGTCGCCGATTTCCTTGGCGAAGCCCTCAAGATCGTTATGAGCCACATGGACCTGCAGGAACTGGCGGCAGGATGGCGTGTAATCGCCTCGAAAGCAGAGATCGACAAGGACCTCTTTGATGACCGGGTCCAGCGCTTCCCAATCGGTTTCGCCATAGGCGCGGGTCACGTCCGGCTTGGTGGCCCGCCGCCGCGTGTCCTTGGCCTGTCGTTCGTACTCTATTTCGAACAGTTTCATTTGCGCCTCCGGGCTAATCTCGAAATCTTCGAGCTCGTTTTCCTCGATGAACTCCTCGGCCTGCTCGCCTCTCAGCCCTGCGGCCTGAGAGATCAGCGCCGCCACCGCCGTGTCCAACCCCGCCACCAGCAAGTCGTCCCTGACCTCCGATTTCGAGCGCAGCTTCATGTCGTAGCCGCGGCCGATGGTCAACCCGGAGCTCGGGCTCGGCACATGAAACCGGCGACTGTGAAATGACCCGCCCTCCTGATCCTTCCGCGTCGAAGGTGACGCGTCCCACTCTTGGCGTCGGTACTTGTTGGTTCATGATGCCATCCGTCCATCCGCTCGAGTAGGTATTCCTTGGTACCATCGCGGCATTGTGACATACTGGTCGCAATAACAATTGTATACACTACCGTAAGAAAGCGGTGGGGTGCGGTGAGGATGGCATGTTGGTGACAGCTTCGCGTGATGCTCGGCAATCCGCGCCCCCAGACCGCCAGAACTTCGGTGCGGTCAGCAAATGAGTTGAACCCGAGTTCCTTGGATACGGAATTGACGTAGTCGAGCTGTCCAAGGAGTCTCCTCGATCGCATCGATCGAGGCGCCCTCGCGGTACTCATTCGGCGAACGGTGAAATCGCAACGATCACATTGGATTTGGAGCAAATCAGGGAGGAGCCCATGAAGAATATCATTCTGTTGTCGGACGGCACGGGTAACGGCGCGGCGAAAAAGAACCGGACCAACGTCTGGCGCCTGTATCGCGCCCTGGACCTTCATCGGGACGATCAAATCGCCTTTTACGACGATGGTGTCGGGTCTCAGGAATTCTTGCCGCTCAAGATTCTCGGCGGCACCATTGGCTGGGGCCTGAAGCGAAACGTCATCGAGCTCTACAAATTCCTTTGCCGTAACTATGAACACGGCGGGGATGGCGACGATCCGGACAGGATTTACCTGTTCGGTTTCAGTCGCGGCGCCTTCACGGTCCGTGTGCTTGCGGGCATGATCGAATTCTGTGGTCTCTATACCGAGTACAGGGACGAAGACGACCTACACACGACGGTGCGAAGGAACTACCGTGCGTTTCGTTCCAAGTTCAGGCACGGGGTGTTGAGTCGGGCGTTCCGATCCGTTTTCCGAACCCAATCCACCGCGCCAGGAACCGTGAAACCCGAGATCGAGTTCATCGGCGTTTGGGATACGGTTGACGCCTACGGCCTGCCCATCGACGAGCTGGCCATTCTTTGGGACAGGCTCATCTTTCCCATTCGTTTCCCCGACCAACGCCTTTCGACAAAGGTAAAGCGAGCCTGTCACGCCCTATCCATCGATGACGAGCGGCACACGTTTCACCCTGTCCTGTGGGACGAGAGCGAGGAACACGAACTCGCCGAGTCGGGACAAGTCCAACCCGGTCGAATCGAGCAAGTCTGGTTCGCTGGCGTCCATTCCGATGTCGGCGGTGGATATCCCATGAACGACCTTTCCCTGGTACCCCTGGACTGGATGATATTCAAGGTCGAAGCCGTCGCGCCCGCGGAGCCAAGGCTTCATTTCATTCCCCAGATCCGCGGCGAGTACAAAAAACATTCCGATTGGCACGGCATGCAACACGATTCGCGGGCCGGGTTCGCGGCCTATTTCCGCTACAAACCAAGGGAAATAGATCTCCTTTGCAACGATCCGGACAACAAGGTGACCGTTGACAATCCCAAGATTCATCGCGGCGTCCTGGAGCGGATTCAGCGCAATGCTGTTCCCTACGCCCCCACCGGATTGCCCGCCAACTACCAAGTGGTTTCGACCCGAGGCGCAGCCCCCGTCTTTGAGACCCCAGATCAAAGCACGGCGAGGGCGAAGGCGCTGAACCATGCACTGGATGTCATCTACTGGCGGCGCCGGCTCTACGCGGCCCTGCTGGGCACAACCGTCGTGCTTGTCGCATCACGGTATTTTCTCGAATGGCTCGCGGGCGGGATTTGCAAAGGCGAGGCCTGCGTTCTCGACCCCTTGCTTGAACTCGTCATCGACGCTCTCCCGAATTTCGCCGCCGGTTGGTTCGAGGCCTTGAGACAGAACCCCGCCTGGTTATGGGGATTTCTCGGGGTCTTCCTGATTTTGCTCCTTCTGAAAAAAGCCGCGTGGAAAGCGACGCAATCGAAGGCCATGGCCGCCTGGGCCGCTTTGAAGGGCAAGGGCCCGCCGCCGACCTGGACGCCCACGGTGACCTCGAAACTGCGGCAAGCTGCCGGCTCGAACTTGCGAAAGGCGATCAAGTGGATCGCGGCCATCATCGTTTTTGTTTTGATCCTGGCCTTGCTCGTCGTGCTCATCGGACGCACGACGTTTTACCTTCGCAGCACCGCCGGTCTGCTGTGCCACGATACGATGGCAACCGTGCTCTACAGGCCCCAAACCGTCACCTTCGACATCAGCGATCCCTGCTTCGCCACGGGAATCGCCTTGAAAGAAGGAACCTCCTATCGCTTCGAGGTGAAGCCCGCGCGGTGGACCGACGGCGGGATCGCGACCGGCCCCGACGGGTTCAATTCTTCCAAGCTGCGCCCCTGGGTCCCGCTCCGCCGGCGGGTTTCGGAACCCTGGTTCAAGCTCATGGGCCGCATCGACGATGCGGGCAAGGAAGACTTCGTCATCGGGTCGGGGCCGAAGGACTACAAGGCGAGATCGGATGGCGAGCTGTTTCTCTACGTCAACGATGTCGTCTTTGGCCTGTTGCCGGGGCGCTATTGGGCGTGGCCCTACTTTTGGGCCGCCGGCGCGAACAAGGGAACCGCGACCGTCACCATTTCCAAGTTGGAGAACAAGAGCTAAGATCGGACAAGGAGGCGCACAGGTGGCAACCTACAAGGGCATCCGCAGCGCCCGGGGCGCCGGGGGCACCGTGGTGACCGTGGTGACGGTCGACGGGGAGCCCCTCGACCCGCGCCATGACCTGCGCAACCTGTCGCTGGTGTTCGAGTGGGGTTACGTGGGCAGCGGGCCCTATCAACTGGCGCTGGCGCTGTTGGCGCACCACCGCGGCGCCGCCGAGGCGCTGCAGAGCTACAAGGACTTCGCCGAGGCGGTGGTCGGCGAGCTCGGCGAGGACCAGTGGAGCCTCAGCGCCGAGGATATCGACCGCGGCATCGAGAACATGACCCCGGTGCCGATGGACCTCAAGGAGCTGCTGAAAAGGGTGCGGGGCGGCTGACGGCAGTCCCGGCCTAGGCTCTCGGCCGTTTCGGGCCAGGAAATCTCAGGGCGACGGCGCCTGCAGTCCGCGGTGCGCCGGCGATGGCGGTTGGGCTATTGTGACGTCGCCTAAGTCGAGAAAGGACCCCTCATGGCGCAATTGCGGTCGTTGCCCGAGGACGCCACCCTGCGTGACGTCTTCGCCACCTATCCCGAGCAGATGCTGCACTTGAACGACTTCGCCGAGGCCGTGATGCGTGGTCCCGGCCAGCTCAGCGAGGGCCAGCGCGAGCTCATCGCGGCCTACGTCTCGGGTCTCAACGCCTGCAGCTACTGTCTCGGCATCCACGCCGCCACCGCCGGCGCCTTCGGCGTCGACGAGGACCTGTTCGCGGCGCTCCTGGAAGGGATCGACGCGGCGCCGGTCGAGGCGCGCCTGAAGCCCATCCTGCGCTACGTCAAGAAGCTCACCGAAAGCCCGAGCCGCATGGTTCCGGCGGATGCCGAGGCGGTCTATGGCGCGGGCTGGGACGACGGTGCCCTGTTCCACGCCATCGCCATTTGCGCCTACTTCAACCTCATGAACCGCATCGTCGAGGGCTCGGGCTGCAGCGCCGGCGAAGGCTATTTCAAGGCCGCCGGCCAGCGCCTCGCCAGCGACGGCTACATGGCCATGCGCCGCCACATCGCCGAGGGCGCGGGCGCCGACGACTGAGGCCCCAGACTGAGACCCGGGCCGGCCCTCAGAGAGCGAACAAGCGCCTGGCGTTCTCCCCCCGCACCGCCGCGCTGGTCGCCGCCGGCAAGGCCTCGACGCGTTCGAGACAGCCCTTCATGTCGCCGATGTTGTGGGGGTAGTCGGAGCCGTACATGACCTTGTCGGCGCCGCCCACATCGACGCACATCTCCAGCGCGCCCAGGCGATAGGTGACCGAGTCGTAGTAGATGCGGCGCAGGTAGGTGCTGGGGCGCTCGGAGATCTTCTCGCGGGCGGCGTTCATCTGATCGAAGCAGCGGTCGAGGCGGCCGACGAGAAAGGGCAGCGTCCCGCCGGCGTGCGAGGCGATGAGCTTGAGGTTGGGATAGCGGTCGACGAAACCGTCGTAGATCAGGCGCGCGATGGCTAGGCTGGTGTCGAACATGAAGCCGATCTGGGCGATCAGGTTGAACGCCTGCAGGTCGAGCTCGGCGGTGCCGGGCGGCGCCGTGGGATGGACCAGCACCGGCAGGGCGCGGCGGTCGATTTCGGCCCAGATGGGCTCGAAATGGGGCTCGGTCAGCGAGCGTCCGGCGACGTTGGCCAGCACCATCACGCCGACCGCGCCGAGCTCGCAGGAACGGGCCAGCTCGGCAAGCGCGAGATCGGGATGCTCCCAAGGCAGCGAGGTGAGCCAACGGATGCGCTCCGGGTAGGCGGTCTCGGCGCGCGCCATCTCGTCGTTGACCAGCCGCGCCGCCTCGAGACTGACCTCGGGCGAGCCCCAGTAGACGTTGGGCGCGGTGAGGCTGAGGATCGCGAGGTCGACCCGCGCCTGGTCCATCTTCTCGATGCGCAGGTCGTAGTCGAAATGGCCCGGCTGCGGGGTCATGAAGGGGGCGCCCTCGCGGAAGATGCCGAGCGCCGCGTCCTTGCTCTCGCGGACCTCGTAGCGCGGTGCGCCATGGGCCTTGAGGAGCTCGAACCAGGGCTCGCTCAACATGTGGGTATGAACGTCGATCACCGTCATGAAGGAGCTCCGAATCTGGCTTTGCCAGGACCTGGACGGAGGAGCGCGCCCCGTTGGTGTGCCCCGTTGACGCGCCCCGAGGGCCGGCTTGAGGGCCGGCATGAGAGGACGGCAATTATCGCCGACTGATGGCCGCGATCAAGGGCGCGGCGAGGCGGCGCCCGGGCCCCTGCCGCGGGCCGCCCGCGAGCGCGCCGGCCGGCGGCGCAATCCGCGTTTGGAATCAAGGTGTTGACGCGCGCTCATGGTTAAGAGATTCTTAAGATTCGCGCTTCATAAGGATAGGTGAATGATCTATCCCCATCCCCGGTCGCGTTCAGGGGACATTCCAGCGATTCCCCTCAGGCGCTCGCTGACGGTCGCCCAACTGGCGGCCGACGCCACCCGCCGCCGCCGTTTCTTGTTGCTCGCCGCCGGGCTCGCGCTGTGCGTCGCCTGGCTGGCGCTTTGCGGCTACTACGTCCACGTCCACATCGGTTGGAGCAACCTCTTCGGGCTGCTGCCCCACGAGTTCGCGGGCTTCGGCGTGGGCGCGATCGGGCCCATTGCCCTGCTCCTGTGGCTGGTCTTCCAGCATGGCTGGGGCAAGGAGCTGAAGCAGGCGGCGATCACGGTACAAGACCGCCTGCCCTTGTTCTCCTACCCCTCCGAGGACGGCGAGGCGCGGGTTCGCGAGATCACCGAGGTGCTGCGCGAGCAGGCCCAGGAGCTTACCAACGCCTCGGACCTGGTGGCGACCCGGGTGCGCATGATGAGCGAGATGCTGCGCCAGCAGTCGGAGAATCTGACCACCGCGTCGGACGAGGCGATGACCCAGGCCGAGGCCGTGCAGGCGGGTCTCGAACGCCAGACCGGAGAGCTCCAGAGCGTCGCCGAGCGGGTCGGCACCCAGGCGCGCGTGGTCCGCGAGGCCGTCGATCAGCACGAGAAGCAACTGACCGAGAGCTCCGATCAGGCGTCGTGGCACGCCAAGACCATACGCGAGACCTTGCGCCAGCACAGCGAGCAGCTCACCACGGCGGTCGATCACGCCAGCACCCAGGCCCGATCGGTCGGCGCCAGCCTCCACGACAGCGCGCGCACTCTCGTCGAGAGCTCCGAGTCGATGGCCTCCCAGGTGGGTGAGATCCGCGAAGCCCTGCAAGGCGATTCGCGGCAGCTCGGACGCATCAGCGATGACCTCGGCGCCCGCGCCACCGAGGTCGGCGAGGTGCTCGCCGAGCGCTCCGCCGAGCTCAATGACGCCACCGACAAGGCGGTGACCGGGCTCACCGCCGTCGGCGAGACCATGCGGCAGCAGCGAGAGAGCCTGGGGTCGGCGTCCCAGGACGCCACCGAGCGCCTGCGCGAGGTTGGCCAAGAGCTCGGCGAGCGGCACCAGCAGGTTCACGACAGCACGCAAGCGGCGCGCCGCGAGATCGCCGAGACCGCCGAAGGCCTGAGCCGGGTCGGCCACAACGTGACCTCGGCGTCCGCGGAGGCGATGAAGCGCACGCACGAGTTCGGCGAGGCCTTGAAGGCCCAGTCCGAGGAGCATTCGAGCGCCGCGGATCGCGCCGAGGAGTGGTTCGAGCGCTCGGGCGAGGCGTTCCGGCGCCGGGCCGAGGATATCACGGTCGCGGCCCGCCACGGGGCCACGCAGGTGAGGACCGCGGCGGACGCCGCCGAGCGCCGGGTCGAACAGACGGGCAGCGTTTTCCGCCAGCACTCGGAAGAGCTGACGGCCGCCACCGCGTCGCTCGCCGCCAAGACCGGCGCGGCGCTCCAGCGCCAGGCGGACGACCTCGCCTCGGCGCTCGATCGGAGCGAGAAGCGGATGCATGAGGTGGCCGACAGCTTCCGCGTGGAGGCGGGCTCCCTCGAAGCCAGGACCGCGGCGGCTACCAATGTCTCGGCCGAGACCCTGCGGCAGCACGCGGACGACGTCGAGGCCAGGATGACGGCGCTTGCCGAGCGCACCGGATCCACCCTTCGCGACCAGACCCGGGCGCTCGAAACCGAGACCGCGGCGGCGGTGGAGCGCACCAGCGAAGGCATGCGACGGCAGGCGCGGGAGGTGACGGCGCAGGCCGAGGAGAGCGCGGCGCGAATAGGCCTGGAGTTCCACGAGCAGGCCGATATGCTTGCCGCCAAGACCTCGGAGCTGGCCGAACAGACCGGCGAGGCCTTCGGCGAGCAGGCGAGCGAGCTGGCGACCACGGCGACCAGGCTCACGGAAGAGACCGGGGTCGCCTTCCAGCGGCAATCACAGGATCTCACGGCCGCCCTCGAGCTCAGCGAGGGCCGCGCCAGGGGACTGATCGAAACCGTGCGCGACCAGACCGAGCGGGTGGCGGCGGCCTTCGGCGTGCTTGCCGACAAGGCCGGCGAGGCCTTTGGCCGGCAGTCCGCCGACCTCTCGGCGGCGGTCGATGAGTACGAGTCCAGAGCCGAGCAGATCGGCGACGGCTTCCGTGACCAGGCGGAGCGGCTCGCCGCCGCCGCCGCCGAGACGGCGGAGCGCACCGGAGAGGCGCTCAAGCGCCAGGAGAGCGAGTTCGACGCGGCGCTGGCGCACAACGAGGAGCGCGCCAGGGAGACCGCCAAGAGCTTCCAGCAGCACAGCGCCGAGATCGCCGCGGCGGCGGATGGCGCGGCGGCGCGGACCAGGGATGCGGGCGATACCCTGCGCGGGCAGTCGGAGAACCTGGAGGCCGCCTCGGAGCGGGCCCTCGCCCGCGCGGCCGAGGTGCACGAGGCGTTCCAAGGTTACGCCGAGGGCCTGGACGCCGCCTCGGAAAGGGGCACCGAACAGGCTGCCGCGATTCGTGCCGCGCTCCAGGCGCAGGCGCGGGATTTGGCGCGGGTCTTGGAGGACGTCGCCGAGCAGGCGAGATCGATCGAGGATTCGCTCAGCCGCCACGCCGAAATCGTCGCCACCGCCTCCAGCCACGCCGCCTCCAGCGTCGCGGCGGCGCGGCAAAGCTTCCGCGAGACCAGCGACGAACTCGCCGAGATCGGCGACCAGGCGGTCGAGCGTGTGAGCGACGCCGGCGAAAGCCTGCAGCAGCGATCGCGGGCGGTGGACAAGGTGTCGAAAGAAGCCGAGGCCAGCGTGACCCAACTGAGCGAGGGCCTGCGGCGCCAGGCGGAGGCGCTCGCGGAAGCGCTCGCGCGTACCACCTCGGCGATGAAGTCGAGCGGCGTGACGGCGCGCGAGGCCTCGGACACGGTTTCGGCAGCGTCCGAGCAGGCGGCCGAGCGGCTGCGCTCCACGGCCGGGCACTTCGACCAGCAAGCGGCGAGCCTGAGTGATTCCGCCGGCCGCGCGGTGAACCAGCTCACCCACGTGCGGAACGTCTTGCGGCGCCAGTCCGAGGACACCTCCACGGTCGTCACCGACGCCAGGGCGCAAGCGCATGTTCTGGTCGAGACCTTCCGCGACGGCGCCCAGGAGTTGACCAAGGTCTCGGACAAGGCCGAGGCTCAGGCCGAGCACATCCGCCAGGCGCTGCACAAAGAGGCCCAAGCGCTCGCCTTGATCTCGGGCGAAGTGGCGGAGCAGGCCGATGCGGTCGAGCGGGCGCTCCGGAGGCACGAGAAGCGCATGGCCGTGACCTCGAAGGACGCGTCATCGCGCTTGCAGGACCTGGGCGCGGAATTCGATCAGCAACAAGCTCACCTGACGACCGCTTCCCTCGAGGTCACCGCCCGCGTGGCTCAGGCCGTCGACAGCTTCCGCGAGCAGGCGACGCATCTGGGCGACGCCTCGAAGACCATCTCCGAGCAGATCGAGGAGCTGGCGGAACGGGCTCGGAAGGGGGGCCGCGAGGACCTCCTGGAGACGGCGGCGGTGGTGATCGAGGGGCTGCACTCGCTCTCGATCGACCTCGACCGCACCCTGGAGCGGAGCATCCCCGAGGACGCCTGGAAACGCTACCTAAGCGGCGAGAAGGCGGTCTTCACGCGCCGCTTGCTCCGCTTCCGGGACCAGCACAGCCTCGAGCTCATCGCGGAGAAGTACAGCGACGACCGGAAGTTCCGCGACTATGTGTCGCGCTTCATCGGCCAGTTCGAGCGTCTGCTGGAGCAGGCCAAGGAGCACGACCACGGAAACCTCCTGAGCTCGACGCTGCTCACGGCCGATGTCGGCAAGCTGTTCCTGTTGTTGTCGAAAGCGGTGGGACGGCTCGATTAGGCAGGGCCCGGCGACTTGGCGGCTGGCGTAGGGGCGTCGGCCCGGGCGATCGACGTCGCGATGTGCGGCGCGGCTGGGCATTCGACGAGGAGCTCGTGGCCGGGCAAAGGCGGGCCATTTGCAATACGGCAAGGAATTCCGATAATAGCGATCTCAAATCCTTGGGCCTGATCTTGCTCGGGTAGGGGCGACAGGACAGCTATGTCCGTGGGTTTTCACAAGCGCCTGTCCTTCGCGATGGCGGGCACCGCGGCGCGGGTCGCGTTAGTGCTCGGACTGATTCTCGCTGCCGTCTTGCTGGTGGTCGATTATCGCTACGAGAGCAGCGAGCTTGCCGGCGAGATCGAGGACGCCCTGAGCGGCGCCGAGCGGGCGGCGGCTCAGGCGGTCCGCAGCGAGGACGAGAACCTGGCGCGCGAGGTCGTCGAGCGCCTGCTCGAGACCGATGCCATCATCGAAGCCACGGTCGCCGATGCACAGGACGGCGCGCTCGCCAGCGGCACGCGTCGGCCCCGGGAAAGTGCGTTGCGATGGCTCACCGGCGCCATGGGTGCCAGCCGCGGGCAACACGAGCTGACGCTGCGCGCCTCGGACGGCGCGACAGCAAACGGTCGGCTATGGGTGATCGTCGACCGTCACCAGGCACTCGTGCGCCAGATTCAGCGTTGGCCGCTGTTCATCGTCTTCGGCCTGGTGACCGTGCTGGCCTTCGGCGCGTTCCTGTTCTTCGCCTTCGACCGGTCGCTCGGCAGGCCGTTGGCCGAGCTCGGCGACAGCTTCGACCGCCTCGATCCCACCCAGCCGGGAAAGACCCGGCTGCCGCTGGTCTCGGGCCGACGGGAGAACGAGCTCACGGCGCTCAGTCGCGCCGCCAACCGGTTCGTGCAAGCCAGCGAAAAACGGCTGGCCCAGCGCCTCAAGACCGAGGAAGCATTGAAGGAACGAGAGGTGCGCTTGCAGCGCGTCGCCGAGAATATTCCCGGCATTGTCTTTCAGCAGGTACGGCATCCCGACGGCCGCTTCACGTACTCATACGTCAGCCAGGGCATCAAGCGGCTGCACGGTCTCGACCCCGAGCGGGTGGTCGCCGAACGTTCCGCGCTGATCGACATCATCCACCCCGAAGATCGGGAGATGCACATCGCCTCCCTCAACGAATCGGCGAAGAGCCTGGCGCCGATAAACATGCGCATCCGCCACCTGGCACCCGATGGCGGCACCATCTGGATGCACACCATGAGCCGGCCTTACCGCCTCGACAGCGGGGCCATCGTATGGGACGGCGTGGCCCTCGACGTCACCGAGCAGAAGGAGGCCGAGGCGCGGATTCAGTACCTGGCCCACCATGACGTTCTCACCGGCCTGCCCAACCGCGAGTCGTTCCTGCAGAACCTTCGTCGCACTGTTGCCATGGCCGATCGCGAGGCGCGCAAGGGGCAAGACACTCGGCGCTCGGCGCGCACCTTTCGCGAGCAGCCGCGGACCTCGCGGACGTTCCCGAGATCGCGCCGGCCCGGGACCATGTTCTCGGTGCTGTTCCTCGACCTCGACGACTTCAAGAGCGTGAACGACACGCTGGGACATGGCATCGGCGACATGCTGCTCAAGGCCGTCGCCGAGCGCCTTCAGGGCCACATGCGGCGCAGCGATGCGCTGGCCCGCTACGGCAAGGCCACGGTGTCGCGCCTGGGAGGCGACGAGTTCACCGTCATCCTCAACAACCTCGAAAGCGTGGATGGCGCCGCCACCGCGGCACAGCGCATCATCGACGCCCTCGCCCAGACCTTCAGCATCGAGGGCAACACCATCCACACCGGCACCAGCATCGGCATCGCCATCTATCCCGACGATGGCGACACCGCCGAGCAGCTGTTGCGGAACGCCGACCTGGCGATGTATCGCTCCAAGGCCGACAAGGTGAACAAGTACCACTTTTACGTGCCCGAGATGGACGCCGACGTGCTCGAGCGCAAGGCTTTCGAAAGCGATCTGCGCGAGGCCGTCGAGCGCGATGAGCTTTGGCTCTGCTATCAGCCGCAGGTCGAGGTCCGCAGTGGTCGCATCGTGGGCATGGAGGCGCTGTTGCGCTGGTCCCATCCCGAGCGCGGCGAGATCTCGCCGGCCAAGGTCATTCCCGCCGCCGAGAGCACCAATTTGATTCTCCCCATCGGCGAGTGGGTGCTGCGAAAGGCCTGCGCCCAGAACAAGGCGTGGCAGGAAGAGGGGTTGCCCCGGGTGGCGGTCGCGGTCAATGTTTCGGCCGCCCAGATCGCCTATCAGGACGTGCTGAAGGTGGTCAGCGAGGTGCTTGCGGACACCGGGCTCGAGCCCGAGTACCTCCACATCGAGGTCACCGAGAGCGTGGTCATAACCCACCTCGAGTCGGCGCTCGCCACCATGCACGGCCTGCGCGAGATGGGGGTCAAGGTCTACCTCGATGATTTCGGCACCGGATTCTCCTCGCTGAGCTATCTCAAGCGCTTCCCGATCGACACCCTGAAGATCGACCGCACCTTCGTGCGTGACATCACCATCAACGCCGACGACGCGGCCATCGCGCGGGCCATCATCAACATGGCTCACTCCATGAACATGTTGGTGACCGCCGAAGGGGTGGAGACCGAGGCGCAGTACAAGTTCCTCAGCGCCGAGGGCTGCGACATCATTCAGGGCCACTACTTCAGCCGCGCCGTGCCCCCCGAGGAGTTCGCCGAGATTCTGCGCGCGGACGCGATAATGACCCCTCGGGCCGTCGATGCCGACTGAGCGCGCCGACCCACGAGCGGGCTGAAGCGCGCCCTCGATGACGCCGTTGGAGCCGGAAGATCCCGGCTTCGAGGGCCGCGCCCGCAACCGCTTCCTCAGACCGACCTTGATGCGGACCATCGGTTCGACGATGAGCGCGGTCGCGCCCGGCCGGGTCGAGATCGAGATGCCGTCCGAGCGCCACCTCGGAGAGCGCGACGGTGCCTTTCACATGGGCGTCGCCGGCGCCCCCGGCGAGCGACCGGACGGCGCCTAAGGAACCATGGACCGCCCGGCCCCGCGGTGTATCTTGGCGCCGAACGAGCAAGCGGAGAGAACGCCGTGACCTACCAAAACATTCGCTACGAATCGGACGACCACATCGTCACCATCACTCTCGACCGACCCGAAAAGCGCAACTGCATCAACCAAGCCACGAGCCACGAGCTGCAGCATGCCTGGAAGCGCTTTCGCGACGACCATGACGCCTTCGTCGCCATCATTACCGGCGCCGGGGACAAGGCGTTCTGCGCCGGTTGGGATTTGAGCGACGCCGCCGCGCTCACCGATATCGGCGACTTCGACCGCTTCCGCGTCGAGGTCTACAACTCGGACGGTTACTGCGGCTACACCAGAAAGGCCGATATCTTCAAGCCGATCATCGCCGCGGTGAACGGCGCCGCCTTTGCCGCCGGCCTCGAGACCGCGCTCTTGGCCGACATCCGCATCGGCGCCGAGAACGCCGAGTTCGGGGCGCTGGAGCGGCGTTGGAACATCGTCGGCGGCGACGGCCTCACGGTGCGGCTGCCCTTGGTGGTGGGCTTCGCCCGCGCCATGGAGCTGATCATCACCGGACGCCGCATCGACGTCCACGAGGCTCATGGCATGGGCCTCGTCAACGAGGTGGTGCCGGTGGGCAAGGCCTACGAGCGGGCGCTGGAGCTGGCGCGCTCGATCTGCGAGCTGCCCCAGGGGGCGATCCGCTCGGACAAGGAGTCGGTGATGCGCGGCATCGGCCGCACCCTGGAGGAGCGGCTGCGCATCGAGGCCGAGATGGTGCTGTCGATGTTCCTGCGCAAGGACAAGCACACCCTTGGGGCTCAGTCCTTCCTCGACAAGAACCTCAAGCCGGAGTGGCCCAACCACGGACTCTGAGGCACGACCCGGCGCCCGCCGCGCGCTGCCAATTCGACCGGCGCTCAGTCGCCGTCGGCCGGCGGCTGGCCCTGGACCGCGAAGAACGAGCTGTGGCCGTGGCTCTCGGGCAGCTCGACGATCAGCGCGCTGAGGCGCGCGAAGCGGCTCGGCTTGCCGCGGACGATGGCGCCCTCGAAGCGGTTGGGGAGCGGCGACGGTGCCAGGGGAATGGCGTCGGCGGCGGTGTAGCAGCAGATGAACAGCCCGCGCGCGCGCTCCGAGCGGTTGGTGTCGGAGCCGTGCACGACCATGGCGTTCATGAAGCAGACGTCGCCGGCGCGGCCCTCGACGGGCACCGTCCGGGGCCTCAGCGCCGCCACCGTCTCGGCGGCGATCTCGCCGCTGAAGGTGTCGCCTTGCCAGAGGCTCAACAAGCCCTCGCGATGGGATCCCGGCACCAAATGGAGGCAGCCGTTCTCGGTGCTCATGTCGTCGAGCAGGATCACGGTCTCGACGATGTCTTCGTTGCTGTGCGGCGTGTAGGGAAAGTCCTGGTGATAGCCGACGCGGGTCTCCGAGCGCGGCGACTTGAGGTTGATCTTGCAGTGATGGAACTTGACGTCGGGGCCGACCAGAGCGGCGACGACGTCCGGGACGGCGCTGTCGAAGACCACGGCGCGGTAGGCCTCGGAGATCTCCGCCGGGTTGTTGACGCGGCGCAGCCGCGGCCGTTCGGCGGCGTGGCCGGCCTCGAGGTCGAAGCGCGGCCGCCCGTCGAGACATTCGCCCCAGTTGGCCTTGTGGCGGCGGCTCTCCTCGATCCACCCGGCAAGCTCGGCGCCCAGCGCGGCCAGCGCCTCGCCGCCGAGCGCGCCCCTCACCATCAGGTATCCCTGGCTCTCGAAGAGGTCGCGCTGGGCCGCGGTCAGTGGGCTCACCATCCCTATCGTCCCTTATCACGGCCGGTTGCCGGCCTCCCCGCGCTCGCGGACCACGGTCCCGGCCACGCAACGGTAGCAAGAAGCGCAGCGCCCCGACCATCGCGCCGGCCGGGCGCCGCTGCCGCTGTCGTCAGCCTCCCGAGGTCATGCCGCGAAAGGCCGATTTGACCCGATCGACGAGCGCCCGCGCAGCCGATCTTGCCGGGAAGATGCCGAAGTGCTCGTCAATGGCCCGCTGGGTCGAGTCATCCACGGTGGCGAACATCCCGGCGAGCTCCTGTTTCTCCGGGTCGACCCGGAGGACCAGCGCCCGGCAGCTAAACTCGATCCTCTGGTCGGCGAGCGGGATCGAGAAATCGATCTCCAGTCGGTCGCCTATCTGCTGGTCGAGCAGACAGGAACCGACGCAGTACCCGCGCGCGCTCCAGTTTCTCATCGGGTAGGTGTTGTCCAGCAGCCGCGCGGTTCCGTCGCTCAACGCCTCGCGCCGCTCGCGCCGTCTCTCTTCGGGAGATTTGGAGAGAAAATTGTCCAGCCGTTTCATCTTTGTAAACATGCGCCACCTGTTCAGTCTATCCGCGTCGCCTCAAGTCGCCCGCTGGTTTCGATGGTGATGGGCGGTGCCAGCCAGCCATCAAGGCTGCTGCCGTAACGACGCTCGGCTCCAGCGCGCGAGCGAGACCATGACTACAGGCGCCAGCGCCGGATGTGGAAGCCAAAGTGCTCGGCAATGACGCTTTTGGCCTCGTCGCCGATGCCGACGAATTTGGCGGCGAACTCGCCGCCTTCCGGATCCACCTTGATGACAATGGCGCGGCAACTGAACTCGAGCTCGCTATCCGGCAGCGAGGCCGCGAACCTGACCTTGACCCGATTGCCGCGCCTGTGATCGCCGGCATAGGAAGTGGCGAGGAACCCGCTCGCGCTCCAGTCGATCAGGGGCAGGCTCTGGCCGTCGATCTCCACGGTTCCACCGGTCGTTGATTCACGCTCGGCCCAGCGTCTGTTTTTTCCGGCCATGGCTCTCCCTCTTCGCGCCGTCGCCGCGGCGGGGCCGGTCACGGCGGCGGGCGGACTCACGTAAGTTTAACGATTGTCGTATTACAGTCGATGTTGCCGTCGTCAGACAAGCCGCAAAGTCCGCGGTGGCCGATTCCGGCACTGCCGTAATCGGCCTAACTGTGACGGCGCTCACTGGCGCGTCCCGGCCGCGCCCCGACATGTTCGTTCGAGGCAAGGTGAAAGCGAGGCGCTCGCCATGTTTGAGCAGTTCATCGGCTGGGCTTCAGCCACCGTCATCGTCTGGATCTTCACCGAGGCAATCCTCCACGAGAGGGGGAGCTGCGTCGCAATGGTGGTGAAGCACACGGTCTCGGCCGCCCGACGCCACGCCAGCACATCCTATCAGAGAGCGATCATCGAAGCCCTCCGCAAGCCGTTCGCGGCGCGCTAAAGAGTCCCCGACCCGACGCTCGCTCGGAGCGGGGGCAATCGCTCTCCGGGGCCGCGGCGGCGGCGCGGGTCGGCGTGGGCCCGGCCGCCGGCACCGGAGTCCGCCACTCCTTACGGCTCGCGCTCCTAAACTACACCGTTTTGGAATTTTCCGCCGAATCGCGTCGAGGTTGACGGGTACAGTGACAATTTCGTTGGAAGCAACTACTGTTGTTGCATCGATGATTCAAGGGAGCCGACCCGAAATGACCGCTAAACCCTATCTGTTGGTGCTCTCGTACCGCGGCTCCTTCGAGGCCCACGGGGACGAGATCAAGCGCATCGGTTACCTCATCGAGGGCGTTGAGATGGGCCCGGTCATGGGGCTCGGGGCCGGCGCCGTCATCGGCTTCACCACGGAGCACCCGCCGCACGCGGTACACGACGCGGTGCGAACCGTGGTGGGTGACCGGCCCGAGATCGTGATCACCGAACTGGGAACCGCTTGGACCGGCAGCGGCGCGCCCGAGATGGAACGCTGGCTCGACACCCATCTCGCCACGGTGGCCGCCGCCGACGCGCGCTAGCAGGCTGCTCAAAAAGTACCGCTCCGATCGAGTTCTTGGGTGATTCCCTGGGGTGGCGAATCGAGGGCGGCTCGGAGGGGTGGCGCGGGATTGCCCCGGAGAAGCTGCTTCGCGCGTTTCTCTTGCAGGCGTTCTACTCGACCCGCTGTGGGACGCCACCGTGTTCCGCAAGACCCGCGACCGGCTTGTGGCGGCCGAGGTCTCGGCCCAGCTGCTGTCGGGCGTGGTGGCGCACCTCAGGGTGCGACCGCTGTCGAGCCGGGAGCACTTCTCGGTGGACGGCACGCTGATCGAGGCCTGGGCATCGCTGAAGTCGTTCCGTCCGCGCGCCCGCGGCCTAACCCCTTAAGATCATTGGTGACCCCTACGGGGATCGAACCCGTGTTGCCGGCGTGAAAGGCCGGTGTCCTAACCACTAGACGAAGGGGTCGGCGACCCCGTGATCTAATCTCAAGCGGGGGCGAAATCAAGCGCCTTGGGGGCCGCGCGCCCGGCTTCGCTCAGGCGCCGGCGCCGGGATCCGCGACATCGTCGACGTGCATCTGCACCCGCGTCTCGCCGCGCCAGTTGTCGGCCACCAGGCGCCCCGCGACATGGAGCGGATTGGCGCCCGCGCCCAGCAAGGCCTGGCCGAGGGCGCGGTCGAGGCTGCGGAAGGCGATGCCCTTGAGCCGTCCGCGTCCCGAGTCGGCGAAGATGCAGCGCACGTGGTTCTCTCCCACCACGTCGGCCCGCACCACGCGGGCGGCGGGAACCGCGAAACGGGGCTCGGGATTGCCCGAACCGAACGGTCCCGCCCGCGCCAGCGTCTCGAGCAGCTCCGGCGTCGCCGCCGCCACGCTCAGCGCCCCGTCGAGGCCGAGGCCGTCGCTCTTGGCCGCCTCGGCCACCGGCGCGGCGAGACGCTCGGAGAGAAAGCGCTCGAGCTCCGCAAGCCGATCCTCGGCCACCGTGAGCCCCGCGGCCATGGGATGGCCGCCGCCGTTGACCAGCAGTCCGGCCTGGCGCGCCGCGGTGACCGCGGCGCCGATGTCGACGCCCGGGATCGAGCGCCCCGAACCCTTGCCGATCCCGCCCTCGAGCGCGACCACGAACGCGGGCCGCCGATAGCGCTCCTTGAGGCGACTGGCGACGATGCCGATGACGCCCGGGTGCCACCCCGCGCCGGCCACGAAAAGCAGCGCCTGCGGCCCCTCGCCGCGGCTCGTCACCTGGGCCGTGACGGCCTCCTCGACCAGGCTCTCGATCGCCCGGCGCTCGGCATTGAGGCGGTGGAGCTCGTGGGCCAGGCGGTGTGCTTCGGCCGCGTCCGCGGTGGCGAGCAGGCGCGCGCCGAGGTCCGCGCGGCCCACCCGTCCGCCGGCGTTGATGCGGGGCCCGAGCACGAAGCCCAAATGGTAGGCGGACGCCGGCTCGTGCAGTCCCGCCACCTCGGCGAGGGCGCCGAGGCCCAAGTTGCGGCGCGCCGCCATGATCTTGAGACCCTGGCTCACCAGCGGCCGGTTGAGGCCGGTGAGCGGCACCGCGTCGCAGACCGTGCCGAGCGCCACCAGGTCGAGCCATTCGAGGAGATCGGGCTCGGGCCTGTTCTCGCCATACCAGCCCGCGGCCCGCAACGCCCGGTTGAGCGCCACCACCAGAAGGAAGGCGACGCCGACCGCCGCGAGCTGGCGATGCTCGCCACTCTCGTCCAGGCGGTTGGGATTGACGACGGCGCAGGCCGGCGGCAGGCGCGGCTCGGCGAGGTGATGGTCGACCACGACCACGTCGAGGCCGGCCGCCGCGGCCGCGGCCAGCGCCTCGTGGGACGAGACCCCGCAGTCGACAGTGATCACCAGTCGCACGCCCCGTTCCTTGAATCCCAGCAGCGCCGGCGCGTTGGGGCCATAGCCCTCGGCGAGGCGGTCGGGAACATAGATCTCGAGGCGCCCGCCCACGGCCTCGAAAAAGCGCTTCAAGAGCGCCGC
This sequence comes from uncultured Alphaproteobacteria bacterium, assembly GCA_965371625.1. GTDB lineage: Bacteria > Pseudomonadota > Alphaproteobacteria > CBDUZE01 > CBDUZE01 > CBDUZE01. The sequence continues at coordinate 32,047 of CBDUZE010000011.1, read as the reverse complement.
CGAGGTGGCGCCGTCGACGTCGTAGTCGGCGAACACCACCGTCGGCTCGTGCTCGGTGATGGCGCGGCGCAGCCGCTCGGCGGCCCGATCCATGTCGCGGAGGTCCGAGGGATCGGGGAGCGAGGCCCTCAGCTTGGGCTCGAGAAAGGCCCGGCCCTCGTCGATCTCGACCCCCCGCGCCGCCAGCACCCGGCCCACCATCTCGGGCAGCTCAAGGCGCTGGGCGAGCGCCAGGGCGAGGCGTTCGTCGCCGAGGCGCGAGCGCCAGCGCCGCCCGGTGACCGAGCGCGTGACGCCGAGGAAGGCCCGGGGCTCAGGCATCGCCACCGCGCTCGGCCCGGGCCCGGATCAGGCCTCGACCTCGCCCACGGCGCGCCGCGCCTCGATCCAGCGCACCGACCTGGTCTCGGAATGCATCACGATCGAATGGGTGAAGATCTCGCCGCCGTGGCGGCGCACCCCCCGCAGCATCGAGCCGTCGGTGACCCCGGTGGCGGCGATCAACACGTCGCCGCTGGCCAGCTCCTCAAGCCCGTACTTGCGGGCGAAGTCGGTGATGCCGAGGCGTTGGGCGCGGCCCCTCTCGTCGGCGTTGCGGAATATCAAGCGGCCCTGCATCTGGCCGCCGATGCAGCGCAACGCCGCCGCCGCCAGCACCCCCTCGGGAGCGCCGCCCGAACCCATGTAGATATGGATTCCGCTCTCGCCCATGGCGGTGTCGATGACGCCGGCGACGTCGCCGTCCGGGATCAGCATGATGCGGGCGCCACTATCGCGCACCGCGGCGATCAGATCGGCGTGCCGCGGCCGGTCGAGGATACAGGCCACCAGATCGGCCACCCCGAGGCCCTTGGCCTCGGCCAGGGCGCGCAAATTGTCGGCCGGACTGTTGTCGAGGTCGACCACGCCGTCCGGCAACCCGCCGCCGACGGCGATCTTGTCCATGTACACGTCGGGGGCGTTGAGGAAGCCGCCCTCGGTGGCGAAGGCGATCACCGCGAGCGCGTTCGCCAGCCCCTTGGCGGTGATCGTCGTGCCCTCGAGCGGATCGAGGGCGATGTCGATGTTGCGGCCCTCGCCGCTGCCCACCTTCTCGCCGATGTAGAGCATCGGCGCCTCGTCACGCTCGCCCTCGCCGATGACCACCGTGCCGTTGATGTCGAGGCCGTTGAGGGCGCCGCGCATGGCATCGACGGCGGCCTGATCGGCGGCGCGCTCATCGCCCCGCCCCATCAAACCGGCGGCGGCGATGGCCGCGACTTCGGTGACGCGTACCGCCTCGAGCGTCAGATTACGGTCCAGAGAGGTCTTCTCGGCCATCGCACACCCCCTTACAGAAGCTCAATCCTGATCATCCGCGGCGGCTCGACGACGGTGGCCAGCCGATCCATGCGGGTCAGCGCACGGAGCATCGCCGCCTCCTCGGTCTCGTGGGTGATCAACACCACGGGCACCGCCTCGCCGGGCGCCCGGCCGCGCTGGATGATCGATTCGATCGACACCTCCTCGTCTCTCAGCACCCCGGCCACGTCGGCCATCACGCCCGGCCGATCGACCACCATCAGGCGCACGTAATAGGGACCATAATGGCGCGACATGGGCGAGCGCGAAATCGTCTTCAGCATCGCCGCAGGGACCCCGAAGGCGGGCGCCCGCCGCCCCGCGGCGATGTCGACGAGGTCGGCGACCACCGCCGAAGCGGTCGGCCCCTGCCCCGCCCCGCGGCCCTCGTAGACCGTGTGGTCGGCGAAATCCCCGACCGCGACGACGGCATTGAAGACGCCGTCGACGTGGGCGATCGGCTCCTTCGAGGCGACCATGCTGGGGTGCACGCGCTGCTCCACGCCGTGGGGGGTGAGCCGGGCCGTGGCCAGGAGCTTGATGCGATAGCCGAGCTCGGCGGCGAACTCGATGTCGATGGCGGCGATGCCGCCGATGCCCTCGACGTACACGCCCTCGAAGTCGACCGGGCAGCCGAAGGCGACGCTGGTGAGGATGGCGAGCTTGTGGGCGGCGTCGATGCCGTCGATGTCGAAGCTCGGGTCGGCCTCGGCGTAGCCCAGCGACTGGGCCTCGGCCAGCACCTCGGCGAAGTCCCGCCCGCTCTCGGTCATCGCCGTGAGGACGTAGTTGCAGGTGCCGTTGAGGATACCGTAAACGCGGCTGATCGCGTTGGCGGCGAGCCCCTCGCGCAAGACCTTGACGATGGGGATGCCGCCGGCCACCGCGGCCTCGAAGGCGAGCGTCACCCCGGCCCGCTCGGCCGCCGCCGCGAGTTCAGTGCCGTGATGGGCCATCAGCGCCTTGTTCGCCGTTACCACCGGCTTGCCGGCGGCCAGCGCCGCCTCGACCAGGTCCTTGGCGATCCCGTCGGCGCCGCCGATCAGCTCGACCACGACGTCGACCTCGGCGTCACCGGCGAGCGCCAGGGCCTGGTCGTGCCAGCGCACCGCCGCGAGCTCCACGCCGCGGTCCTTGGACTTGTCGCGCGCCGATACCGCCACCAGCTCGAGGTCGCGGCCGGCGCGCTGGGCCAGGAGCCGTCGGTGCTCGGACAAGAGCTTGACGACGCCGCTGCCCACCGTGCCCAGGCCGGCGATGCCGATCCTCAACCGCTCGCTCACGCCGCCGCCACTCCTCTTAGATCGGCGTCGCGCAAGACCGCCCCGCCCCGCGCCACGCCAAGGGTCTGCCGCCCACGGACCAACCGCTTCGGCGGCCGGGACAGAGCCGGCGCCGAGCCCGCCACCGCCGCCTCGAGACTAATACTGGAGGTAGATGTCGGCGCGCCGGTTGTGCGCCTCGCCCAGGGGCATCCATTCGTAATAGAGCGGGTCGTTGGCGCCGCGGGCCTCGATGACGACGGCGCTGGCCTGCACGCCGTTGCGCATGAGCTGCTTCGCCACGGCCTGGGCCCGGTCGGCCGAGAGCTTGAAGTTGAGCAGGTTGTGGGTGGCGATGGGCAGGTCCTTGGTGCGCTCGCTGGCGTGGCCAATGATCACCACTCTCCCGCCCCGCGACTTGTGCTGCTGGGCCGCGCCCTTGATGGAGCGGCGCGCCGTGCCCGAGAGTGCGGCCGAGCCGTTGGAGAACTTGACCGACGCGACTTGGATTGCGTAGCCGTTGATGGCCCCGGGCGAGGCGATCAGCGCCGTCTTTCCGCTCAGCGCCTCGTTGTAGTTCCGGCGCAGCACCTCGGCCACCGGCACCGATCCCGCGGCCAGGGGTTGCGAGGTGGAGGCGTAGAACACGCCGTGCACGGGGGTCGTCACCACCGTTGCCGCCGAGGCCGCGAGGCTGGCCGCGAAGGTCTGGGCCAGGGTCCCCTGGTCGGTAGCCACCGCCGGCTGAACGCCGAACGGCGGCGCCGCGCGGGGCACCTGGGCGTAGGCCGGCATGGGGGCCGGCATGGGGGCCGGCATAGGAACCGGCACGGCGGACGGGCGCGGCGCGGCGGTAAGCCAGGGCAGGGTTTCTTGCGCCGGCGCCGCGGGCGAGAGCTGCGGGTAGGGGGCGGGCGGCGGCGAGGAAATGACCGGCGGCGGCGCGGGTTGGGCGACGATACGGGGTTGCGGCACCGCGGATGCGGCGGCGGTCACCGTCGGCGGCGCCGCAGCCAGGATCGGCGCCGGTGGCGGGACCGGAGCCAGGATCGGCGCCGGCGTCACCGCCGGAGGTGCCGCCGCCGGCGTGCCGCGCAGGGCCTCACTGGTATAGCGCGCCTGATCGCGGTCGCCGACCAGACCCTGAGCCAGGGCCTGCTGTTGCGCCGGGCTGGTCGGCGCCTGGGGACGCGCGGGCACCGTGCTCAAGTTCGGAAACGGCTCTTGGGCGCCCGGCACCGCCGCCGGCCCGGCGTCGGCCCGTTGCGGCGGCGGTGGAACGTCGTCGCCGACGACGGTGTCATACCATACGCCCGGGTTGGCCCAATCGGGGACCCAGGCGCAGGCCCCCAGGGCCAGCGTCAGGACGAGTGCCAGTGCCCGGGCCGGCCGCCTGCCGGGCCGCGCCTTCAGGGCGCCCTCGTCAGGTGATCGCTGCGCTCTCGCCGTCATCTCCGCGTCCTCTCTGGTCATGGTCCCACCCACCGACGATTGTGCAATGCAACATGATCGATTATATAGCTTTATCACAGGTCCGCCCCCGTCGACCCGATCCCTGGTCCTTGCCGCCCGGCCAGGGTATTGCGGGGCTCGGCCGCGGCCTCTGTGGCTCCGCTCCGCCTACCATAAAGGATTGCGCCATGGGCGATCAACTTGGCTCCGACTTCAAGGTCCCCGACGCCGAGGCGTTCTCGCGCAACATGGCGAAGATAGCCGAAAAGAGCCAGCGTTTGGTGGCCGAGTTTCTCGAGCGCCAGGCCGCCGGCGGCGGCGCGCAGGTGGCCGACCCGCTCAACCTGGGCGGCGCCTTCCTCGAGATGACGGCGCGCATGATGAGCGATCCGGCCAAGCTGATGGAAGCCCAGATGACGCTGTGGCAGGACTACCTAAAGCTTTGGCAGTCGACGGCGCAGGCGATGGTGGGGGGCGAGCGCGCGCCGGTCATCGAGCCCGACCAGGGCGACCGCCGCTTCAGGTACCCGGAGTGGAGCGAGAACCAGGTCTTCGACTTCATCAAGCAGTCCTACCTCTTGACCGCGCGCTGGCTCCAGAGCTCGGTCGAGAACGTCGAGGGCCTGGACGACAAGACCGCGCGCAAGGTCGAGTTCTACACCCGCCAGTTCGTCGACGCGATGGCGCCGAGCAACTTCGTGCTCACCAATCCCGAGGTGCTGCGCGCGACGCTCGAGAGCGACGGCGCGAACCTGGTGCGCGGCCTCGACAACCTGCTCGCCGACCTGGAGCGGGGCAAGGGCAAGCTCAAGGTCAGCATGACCGACCTCGAGGCCTTCGAGGTCGGCGGCAACGTCGCCGTCACGCCGGGCCAGGTGATCCATCAGAACGAGCTCATGCAGCTGATCCAGTACACGCCCACCACGGCCCAGGTCTACAAGCGGCCGCTGCTGATCGTGCCGCCCTGGATCAACAAGTTCTATATCCTCGATCTGCGCCCCGATAACTCGTTCATCGCCTGGGCCGTCGATCGGGGCTACACCGTGTTCGTGATCTCGTGGGTCAACCCCGACGCGGAGCTCGCCGAGAAGGGTTTCGAGGACTACATGAGCGCGGGCATCTTCGAGGCCCTCGAGGCCATCGAGCGCGCCGTCGGCGAGCGCGAGGTCTCGGCGATCGGGTACTGCCTGGGGGGCACGCTGCTGGCGGCGACGCTGGCCTACATGAAGGCGAGCGGCGACGCGCGCGTCACCGCGGCCACCTTCTTCGTCTCGCTGGTCGACTTCGCCGAGGCCGGCGAGCTCTCGGTGTTCATCGACGACGAGCAGCTCCAAGCGCTCGAGCGGCGCATGGAAAGGGACGGTTTTCTCGACGGCGCGGAGATGTCGACCACCTTCAACATGCTGCGCGCCAACGACCTGATCTGGTCCTTCGTGGTCAACAACTATCTCCTCGGCAAGGACCCCTTCCCCTTCGACCTCCTTTACTGGAACTCGGACTCGACCCGCATGCCGGCACGGATGCACAGCTTCTACCTGCGCAAGATGTATCAGGAGAACCTGTTGTCGAAGCCGGGCGGCATCGAGCTTTTGGGCGTGCCCATCGACCTCACCCGGATCGAGCTCCCGGTCTACATCCTCTCGACCAAGGAGGACCACATCGCGCCCTGGACCTCGACCTTCGAGGCCACCCACCTCTACCGCGGTGCGGTCAAGTTCGTGCTCGCCGCCTCGGGCCACATCGCCGGCGTGGTCAACCCGCCGGCGGCCGAGAAGTACGGCTACTGGACCAACCGGGGCAAGGCGGCGAGCCCCGAGGCGTGGCTCGAAAGCGCCCAAAAGCACCCGGGCTCGTGGTGGCCCGATTGGCACCGCTGGCTGCGCCGCAAATCCGGCCCCAAGGTGGCGGCGCGCGTCCCCGGCGACGGCGGCCTTAAGGCGATCGAGGCGGCGCCGGGGTCGTATGTCAAGGTGCGCGCGGATTGAAGGTCGGTGCCGGGGGGCCGGGCACCGGTGCTTTTTCTTACCCATCATTTCACACGTGATGGACGATTATCAGAAATTTATCTTGGTCTAATTATTGCATTTTAGCCGAGGTGGGCGCACACTTCCCAGTGGCGATCCACGATCAGGCGATCGTGGATTCGACCTCTTGAACAATCGGGAGGCACACCATGGCAACGAAGAAAAAGGGGCCGGTACCGCACCGCCTGCGGCTGGGAGGCAAGAAGCACGAACACCCCTTGCAGCCGCTCGAGTACGGGCACCCGGTTACGGTCACGCCGGCAGACATCCCGGCCGGACTCACCACGGAGAATGTCGCCGTCGTTCAAATGGGCGGCCAGCGTTTCACCACCCTCAATCAAGGCGATTTTCCGTTCGCCGATTGGTTGGCCGCGTTCGAGGCGGTAAAGGAGCGATACTCGGACTGCTTCGACTTTGTCGTCTTCTTCACCGACCCGAGGCTCCCCCGCATCACCTACTCGGGCTACCACCGCGGCGTCCACAACGAGGTGAGTGGTATCGGCCGAGGCGCGCTCGACAGCCGACAGAACTGGGGATCGGAACGCCTCCAATCGCAGATCTGGATGGGGCGCTTCAGCCTGGGAACCCTTTTGCAGGAGATCGGCCACCGCTGGGGCGCCTTCGTGGACTACAGAATGACGCCGACCGGCGCCCTGCAGAACGACCTCACGCTTGCCGACGGCGCCCATTGGGCGCGAGCGTTCGACGACGGAAGCTCGCCCGTGGACTATGACGAGGAGCGGCACATCCGCCAAACCCCGACCACCTGGCTGCGCGAGCCTGTCCCGGGGCTCGAGTTCCGTTTCTGCGGCCTGGATCTCTACCTAATGGGCCTGAAAAGCCGTATAGAAGCCGGAAACTTTACTCTTATCCAGGACTACACAGAAATTGGCGCGCCGTTGCCAGGGGGCCGTCAGATGGTAAAGGGCAACGCGCGCGATCTGACCGTGAAGAACATCGTCTGGGCAGAGGGAACCCGTAGCCCCACTCATCAACAATCGCAAAAACACTTTCGCGCGGCCTTCGTTGTGATTACGCGCGACGCCTCCCGGCTCGATGACATGTTCGTGAAGCAGGTCGAGGTTTTGCGCCGACAACTGGAACAGTACTTCCCAATATCGACTGAAAACAGGGCCTTCGTCGACGCGGGCCTCGATGCCAGCCACGCGATTTCGAGAAGCGGCACGGTCGACCTCAAGCTCAAGGCCGACAAGATCGTCCGAAGCAGGTCGATCTACCACGGCCTTGGCCCGATCCCCGTCAAGGTCGAACTCGGCCTCGAGACCACCGTGGGCGCTAGTCCGATCGACTCCTGGTACCGCTTGAAAACCCCTGACATTGCGGCCGGCGTGCAGCACCTCGAGGCTCAGGTGAACCGGGATCCATATGCCGGAACCTTCGTCGTCGTCGCCCAAGCCAAAGGCGCAGACCTCACCCTGAAGGTGAGGTGGGTCGCGACAGAGATGGCCTGAAGGTCGGTTGGAGCGCGCCCCTCGCCTCAGCCCCCAGCCTCGCGGTACTGGCGCGCCAGGTCCACGTAGTGGGGCGCGACGTCGCGGATGTAGGCGGCCTCGCGCTCGTTGACCTCGCGCATGTAGCGCGCCGGCTTGCCGGCCCAGACCTCGCCCGCCGGCACCCGCTTGCCGGGCGTCACCAGGGCGCCGGCCGCGATCATCGCCCCGCCCTCGACCACGGCGCCATCCATCACCGTGGCCCGCATGCCGATGAAGCAGCCGTCCTCGAGGGTGCAGGCGTGGATCAGCGCCATGTGGCCGATGGTGACGTGGTCGCCGATGGTGGTGGCCCCGCCCTCGCGGCGGCTGACGTGGATGACGCTGCCGTCCTGAAGGTTGCTGCCGGCGCCGACGCGCACCACGTTGACGTCGCCGCGCACCACGCAGGCGAACCACACGCTGCTCTCGGCGCCGATCTCGACGTCGCCGATCAGCATCGCCCCGGAGGCGATGAAGACGCCCTCGGCGAGGCGCGGCCGCAGCCCCCGGTAGGGCAGCAGCAGCCCGCTCATCGCCGCCTCACGGGAACAGCGGCGCCTGGCCGAGGCCGGTGGTCTCGGGCAGGCCGCACACCAGGTTCATGTTCTGCAGCGCCTGGCCGGCGGCGCCCTTGACCAGGTTGTCGAGGACCGAGATCAAGATCGCCCGCCCCGGCAGGCGGTCGGCGAAGACCCCGATCAGACAGTGGTTCGAGCCCCGCACGTGGCGCGTGGCGGGCGCGCTGCCCTCAGGCAGGAGCCGCACGAAGGGCTCGTCGCGGTAGCGCTCGGCGAGCGTCGCGCGCAGGTCGCCGGCCGCGACGCCGTCTGCCAGGCGCACGTAGGTGGTGGCGAGGATGCCCCGGTTCATGGGCATGAGATGGGGGGTGAAGGTGGCCACCACCGGCGCCCCGGCGGCCCGGCCGAGGGCCTGATCGATCTCGGGCGCGTGGCGGTGGGCGGCGATGCCGTAGGCGTGCACGCCCTCGCCGACCTCGGCGAACAGGCTCGATTCCCGCAGCGCCCGCCCGGCGCCGCTGACGCCCGACTTGGCGTCGATGATGATGTCCTCGGGCGAGATCTGCCCGGCCTCGAGGAGCGGCGCCAGGGGCAGCACGGCGGCGGTGGGGTAGCACCCCGGGCAGGCCACCAGGCGGGCCTTGGCGATGGCCTCGCGGGCGAGCTCGGTGAGGCCGTAGACGGCCTCCTCCTGGAGCTCGGGGGCGCGGTGCTCGTGGCCGTACCACTCGGCGTAGAGAGCGGTGTCCGCGAGGCGGAAGTCGGCCGAGAGGTCGATTACCTTGACCGCCCGCCTGAGCCCCGCGACCAGGTCGCCGCGGGTTTCGGCTACGAGCTCGTCCACCAGCCCGTGGCCGGTGGCGTGCAAGAGGCCGGCCACCACCTCCTGGGTGGTGCCATGAGGCAGGGCGCAGAACACGACATCGAGCTCGAGCCCCGGCCACTCGACCTCATCGATCGCCACCAGTCCGGGGAGGCCGAGGCCGCCGAATTGGGGAAACACCGTCTCGAGCGGCTCGTCGGCGTGGCGCTCGGCGGTGAGCAGCACGATCTCGACCTCGGGGTGCCCGAGCAGCAGGCGCACCAGCTCGCCGCCGGTGTAGCCGCTCGCCCCGAGGATCGCGACCCGGATCTTGTTCGCTGTATCGGCCATCGCTGGCTCCTTCCGAGCCCCGCTGTTGTGCACCAAAAAAGGGCGCCCGCCAAGGCGCCCTGTCCCGAAATCCGGCTCGGACGGATGCCCGGGCGCCTACCGCTTGGAGAACTGGAAGCTGCGTCGCGCCTTGCGCTTGCCGTACTTCTTGCGCTCGACGACGCGGCTGTCGCGGGTCAGGAAGCCGCCCGCCCTGAGCACCCGCCGCAGCCCGGGCTCGAAGTTGTTGAGGGCGCGGCTGATGCCGTGACGGACGGCGCCGGCCTGGCCCGAGAGCCCGCCTCCCTTCACCGTGCACCAGACGTCGTACTGGTCGGCGCGATCGGCGGCGAGGAAGGGCTGGTTGATCAGCATGTTGAGCACCGGGCGGGCGAAATAGGTGGCGACGTCGCGGCCGTTGACCGTGATCTTGCCCAGGCCCGGCTTGATCCAGACCCGCGCCACCGCGTCCTTGCGCTTGCCGGTGGCATAGGCGCGGCCCTGGGCGTCGAGCTTGGGCTCGACCTGCTCGGGCTCCAGCGGCGCCACGGGCGCGGTCGGTTCGACCCCGCCGGTGACCTCGCCGAGGTCCTTGAGGTCGGTGATGGTGCGCGTCTCATCGGCCATGCTCAGACGCTCCTCCGGTTCTTCGGGTTCATCGCCGCGACGTCGAGCGGCTCCGGCTTCTGACCCTCGTGGGGATGCTCGGAGCCGCCGTAGACGCGGAGGTTGCGCATCTGCTGGCGCCCCAGCGGCCCCTTGGGCACCATCCGCCGCACCGCCTGGATGAGCAGCCGCTCGGGATGGGCGCTGGCCAGGATCTGGGCCGGCGTGCGTGCCTTTATGCCGCCGGGATAGCCGGTGTGGCGGTAATGGATCCGGCCCTCGAGCTTGTTGCCCGTCAGCTTCACCTTTTCCGCGTTGATCACCACGACGTGGTCGCCACAGTCGATATGGGGGGTGTAGCTCGGCTTGTGCTTGCCGCGGATGAGCCCCGCGATCACGGCGGCGAGACGGCCCAGGACGACCTTATCGGCGTCGATCAGCAGCCACTTCTTGTCCACGTCCGTGGCCCTGGCGGAATAGGTCTTCATGGCCCGCGTGTGCTCGGCTTGGCTTCGGGAATTCTCTGCGACGGGCACCGGATGGCGCCTTGGCAGCCCCTCGCGGCGGCGGAGTATGGCACAAAGAATTGCCGAGTCAACGGCGAAAAGCTCTGTAATTCAAATAATTAGCCAACGGTACTATGGTAGGGTAAGCGAGCGCGGCGACGCCGGCGCGTCATGCGCGCTCGCCCTCGGGCGGGATCGCGTAGGTCATGGTGGCGTGGGCCACGGGCTCGGCCTCGCCGTCGGAGTAGAGCGCCACCTCGCCCACCGCCAGGCGCCGTCCCAATTTGAGGATCTTGCCCTCGGCGATGAGGTCGCTCTGCTTGGGCCGGCGCATGAAGTTGATGTTGAGGTTGGTGGTCACGGTCAGCGAGGCCGGGCCGATGCGCGAGAGGATGACCAGGTACATGGTGGTGTCGGCGAGCCCCATCATGGTCGGGCCCGAGACCGTGCCGCCCGGGCGCAGTTGCATCTCGTTGAAGGGAAGCCGCACCCGTATGCCCGCCTCGTCGAGGCGCTCGATGGCGATCCCGAGGTGCTCGATCTGGGGGAAGTGCTGGTCGAGAAAGCGGAGCAGGTCGTCCGCCGACATCTCGAGCATGGCCGGAACCCTTCTTCCTTGCGCGAGGCGGCGGCAAACGGTAATGGATGGCCGGCGGGGTGACAACCGCGAGCAGGGATCGGGCCCCGTTTGGCGCGCGTCACGGCCGCGCCTTATGTTATTGACGCGCGAGACAGCGAGGACACCATGGCCGCGACCACGAGCGCCGACAATTCCCTTTCCAATCAACCGGTGCTGCTGAAGAGCGCGGCGGACGGCATCGCCACCCTTACCCTCAACCGGCCGGCGGCGCGCAACAGCCTGTCGAGTGAGCTGATGTCCGAGCTCGCGGCAGCGCTCGAGGCCACCGCCGCCGATCGATCGATCAGGGTGGTGATCCTGGCGGCCCAAGGGCCCGCCTTCTGCGCCGGCCACGACATGAAGGAGCTCCTCGCCAACCGCGACGCCGCCTACTACGAGGCCACCTTCCAGCGCTCGAGCCGGATCATGCAGACCATCGTGGGCCTGCCCCAACCGGTGATCGCAAAGGTGCAGGGCGTGGCCACGGCGGCGGGCTGCCAGCTGGTCGCCAGTTGCGACCTGGCGGTGGCCGCGGACGAGGTGCGGTTCGCCACTCCCGGCGTCAACATCGGCCTCTTCTGCTCGACCCCGATGGTGGCGCTGGGGCGCAACGTGAGCCGCAAGCGGGCGATGGAGATGCTGCTCACCGGCGAGGCCATCGACGCCGCGACGGCGGCCGATTTCGGCCTCATCAACCGCGCCGTGCCGGCGCCCGAGCTCGACCGCGAGGTCATGGAGCTGGCGGCCAAGATCGCCGCCAAGTCCTCGCTCGCCGTGGCCATGGGCAAGGGCGCGTTCTACCGCCAGCTCGACCTCGACCTGGGGCGGGCCTACGACTACGCGGCCGAGGTGATGGCCCGCAACATGCTGGCCCGGGACGCCCAGGAGGGCATCACCGCCTTCCTCGAGAAGCGCGAGCCCGAGTGGCAAGACCGCTAGGGCGGGGCCGCGAGACACGGCGTCCATGAACCACGACCATTACCCCAACTCCCTGATCCGGGAAATCTTGAGGGAGGTCAAGGTGATCGCCATGGTCGGCGCCAGCGCCAACTGGAACCGGCCCAGCTACTTCGCCATGAAGTACTTGCAGCGCAAAGGCTTCCGGGTGATTCCGGTGAACCCCAACGAGGCCGGCACCGAGATCCTCGGCGAGACGGTCTACGCCAAGCTCGGCGAGATCCCCGAGGCGATCGACATGGTCGACGTCTTCCGCGGCGCGAAAGCGGCGCTGGGCATCGCCGACGAGGCCATCGAGATCGGCGCCCGGGTGCTGTGGATGCAGCTCGGCGTGCGCAACGACGAGGCCGCGGCGCGCGCCGAGCAAGCCGGCCTCACGGTGATCATGAACCGCTGCCCCAAGATCGAGTACGGTCGGCTGAGCGGCGAGATCGGCTGGATGGGCGTCAATACCCGGGTGATCTCCGCCAAGCGCGGGAGGAGGATCTGATCATGAGCCAGCGCGCCCCGCCCGACGACGAGGCGACGGCGCCCGAGCCCGAGGCCGAGCCTCCCGAGCCCGGCTTCGAAACCCGCGCCATCCACGCCGGCGCCACCCCCGACCCGGTCACCGGGGCGCGGGTCACACCCATTTACCAGACCACCGCCTACGTCTTCGACGACGTCGACCACGCCGCCTCGCTGTTCAATCTGCAGCTCTTCGGCAATATCTACTCGCGCATCACCAACCCGACCAACGCGGTGCTCGAGGAACGCATCGCCAGCCTCGAGAACGGCACCGCCGGGCTCGCCGCGGCCACGGGCCACGCCGCCCAGCTCCTGGTCTTCTCGATGCTGATGGAGGCCGGCGACGAGTTCGTCTCCTCGAACAAGCTCTACGGCGGCTCGGTCACCCAGTTCAGCTACAGCTTCAAGAAGATGGGCTGGGGCGTACACTTCGTCGACCCGGACGACCCCGAGAACTTCCGCCGCGCGCTGACCCCCAAGTGCAAGGCGATCTTCATCGAGAACCTGGCCAACCCCGGCGGCGTCGTCGTCGACGTCGAACGGGTGGCCGAGATCGCGCACGAGGCCCATGTCCCGCTGCTGGTCGACAACACCCTGGCGACGCCCTACCTGTGCCAGCCGCTCGAGTGGGGCGCCGACATCGTCATCCACTCGGCGACCAAGTTCCTGGGCGGCCACGGCAACTCGATGGGCGGGCTGCTGGTCGAGGGCGGCAAGTTCGACTGGGACGCGGTGCCCGGCAAGTACCCCTCGCTGACCGAGCCGACGCCGTCCTATCACGGGCTCAGGTTCTACGAGACCTTCGGCGACCTCGGCTTCGCCGCCGCCGCCCGCGCGGTCGGTTTGCGCGACCTGGGGCCGACGCTGAGCCCGATGAACGCCTTCCTCATCCTCACCGGCATCGAGACCCTGCCGCTCAGGATGGAGCGCCACTGCGCCAACGCGCTCGCGGTGGCCGAATACCTCGCCCAGCACCCCAAGGTGGCCTGGGTCTCCTACGCCGGGCTTAAGAACGATCGCTATCACGAGCTGGCGGCGAAGTACCTGCCCAAGGGCGCCGGCTCGGTCTTTACCTTCGGCCTGGGCGGCGGCTACGAGGCCGGCATCAAGCTGGTCGAGAAGGTCGAGATCCTCTCCCACCTCGCCAACGTGGGCGACACCCGGAGCCTGATCCTCCACCCCGCCTCGACCACCCACCGCCAGCTCACGCCCGAGCAGCTGGTCGCCGCCGGCGCCGGGCCCGAGGTGGTGCGGCTCTCGATCGGCCTCGAGACCGTCGCCGACATCATCGCCGACCTCGACCAGGCGCTGGGTTAGGCGCCGGCGCGCGTCATCCTGGCGCCGCGGCGGGAGCGACGACGGATAGGAGGAGGTCGACGATGGCGTTACGCCAGGTGGACAAGCTGGTGGCGGCGACGGCGACCAGCGACGGCGCGGGGGTGCGGCTGATGCGCACCATCGGCGGGCCGGGGCAGCCCAACCTGGACCCCTTTCTGCTCCTCGACGAGTTCGGCTCGGAGCACGGCGCCGACTATATCGCCGGCTTTCCCGACCATCCCCACCGCGGCTTCGAGACCGTGACCTACATGCTCGACGGCCGCATGCGCCACCACGACAGCACCGGCCAGGGCGGCAGCCTGTTGCCGGGGGGCGCGCAGTGGATGACGGCGGGGCGCGGCATCGTGCACTCCGAGATGCCCGAGCAGGAGGACGGCCTGATGCGCGGCTTCCAGCTCTGGGTCAACCTGCCGGCGGCGGAGAAGATGTGCGAGCCGCGCTATCAGAACCTCAAACCCGAGCAGATCCCCGAGCTCGAGCGCGACGACGGCGCCCGGCTGCGCGTCATCGCCGGCGCCATCGACGGCATCGCCGGACCGGTCGACGGCATCTCGGTCGAGCCCCTTTATCTCGACGTCTCGCTGCCCGCCGGCGGCGCCACCGAGCTGGCCGTGGCGCCCGGCCATACCGCCTTCGTTTACGCGGTCGACGGCGAGGTCGAGGTGGTGGCGGGGGATGGCGAAGCGGATGTCCGCGTTCCCCCCAGCACGCTCGCGGTGCTCTCGGACGGCGAGGCGCTGCGCCTCGCCGCGCCCGCCGGCGCGGCGCGGGCGCTGGTGATCGCCGGGCGGCCCATCGGCGAGCCCATCGCCCGCTACGGCCCCTTCGTCATGAACAGCCGCGAGGAAATCCTTCAGGCCTTCGCCGACTACCAGGCCGGCCGCTTCTAGAGCGATTCCAGGTCGCCTGGAATCGCTCTCAGGCCGCGCCGGTTACGTCCCCTGCGGCCCGCCGGCCCTCCGGCGCGCCCGCGCAGGCGCGGGCCCCTGGGTCCGCTGCCGTGAGCGACAAGGGTCTAGCTCGCCGGCGCGGCCCGGCCTGGGATCAATGGGTCTGGTGGTCGAGGGCGACGTAAACGCCGTCCTCGAGATCGCCGAACATCTCGTCTACCTGGGGATGCCCGACCGGGTCGCCGCTCTCGTCCACGAGCAGGTTCTGCTCGGAGACGTAGGCCACGTAGTAGGTGATGTCGTTCTCGGCCAGCAGGTGATAGAAGGGCTGGTCCTTGCGGGGCCGGACCTCCTCGGGTATCGAATCCCACCATTCCTCGGTATTGCTGAAGGTGGGGTCGATGTCGAAGATCACGCCGCGGAACGGAAACACGCGATGGCAAACGACCTGCCCGATGCGGAATTTGGCGGTTCGATCGACCATGGTTCCTCTTTCGCCGCCAGAGGCGGCCGGCGCCCGCCGCGACGCTCCCGGCCCGGGCGCCAACAGGCGACCCCCCATGGCCCTTCCCGGAGCACGCGCTTCGAGCCCAGTCTAGCCGAGTTGCGCGCCCCGGTCTAACCGCGTGATGCGCCGCGGCAAGGTGTCGCGGGGTCGCTCATTCGGCGACGCTCGCGGAGAGCGAGCTTGGCGATGCGGCGCATCTCGCCGACCAGGGCCGCGGAGATCGCCGCCACGTCGCTGTGAAGGAGGCTCAGCGCCGGCGCATCCGCGTGCCTGAATTCGGGCTCGATCGAGAACGTGGAATCCAGCGGATCGCCCAAGGCGACGGCCGCGACCCGCCATGAGCTCGCGGTCTTGTCGCTGTACTGGAGCCGCCACAGGCATTCGGCGATCAGCGCGGGATAGACGGCCGCGGAGGTGCGGAACCACACGCTCGGCAGCCGGCCGAGCTCACCCCGGGCGTCGTAATGACCCTCGCAGGACCAGCACGGGCGGCACACCCGAAGGGCGTAGAAGCTATAGACCAGGGGCGCGATGCGCGGCTCGATGGGAAAGGCCTCGGGCTCGGACGACATCTGGCGCGGCGCGTCGGCGCAGCTCGGCGAGCAGCCGCAGGCACAGCTCGGAGAGCCGCGGCAGGGACAGGGAATGTCGCACCCGGGGCAGGGGCGGAGGTCGGCCACCGAGGGCTGGCCCAGCAAGCGCTCGAGATCACGCCGGCGCTCAGCGTAGACCGCCTCGTCGCGCTCCAGCGTCTCGATCTTCATGGCCCCGCCCCCGCGGTCCGAGTCCGACGCCGTTGGCGGCCCGCATCGGCACGGAATCCTCGCCATGTGAGCGTACCTTACGGAGGTTAGTAGAACCTGAACGCGCCGAGCGGCGGGGCCTCCTGCCCGGGCTACTCGCGGCTCGGCGTTTCGAGCTCGTTCGAGACCTCGATCAGGTTGCCGTCGGGATCGCGGAAGTAGACCGAGAGCAGGACCGCCCGCGCGCCGGCGCGCCGCACCGGGCCCTCGATGATCTCCACGCCGGCCTCACGCAGGCCCGCGAGCACCGTGTCGATGGGGCGCCGGGTGGTGAAGCAGAGATCGCCCGAGCCCGGCGTGGGCCGCGCGGATTTGGGCTCGAACTCTTGCCCCGCCTGGTGCAGGTGAAGCTTCTGGTCGCCGAAGTGCAGCGCGGTGGGACCCGGCCCCGGGCGCTCCTCCATCCCCAGCACCCGGGTGTAGAACTCGCGGCTCGCGGCGAGGTCGCGCACCGTGAGCACGAGGTGGTCGAGCCGTTCGATCTTGGGCGCCACGCTCAGGCCCCGTCCGCGGCCCGGGTCTCGGCACCGAGCCAGTCGAGATAGGCCGGGTTGCCGGCCTCGATGGGCAGCGCCACCACGCACGGGCACTGGTAGCTGTGCAGCGCCCGCGCCCGCGCGGTGAGCGCTTCGACGAGCTCGGACCTGGTCCTCAGCACGACCACCGCCTCGTCGGCCTGGTGGACCGCGCCGCGCCAGCGGTAGATCGAGCGCACCCCGTCGAGGACGTTGGCGCAGGCGGCCAGTCGCTCCTCGACCAGGGCCTTGCCGATGGCCAGCGCCTCGTCGCGGCCGCCGGTGGTGATGTAGATGAAGCTGAAGCCCATCTCGGTCCCCTCGGTTCGGTGATGGCCGCGGCCGGCTATGGGCGCCTCGGGCCCATCGCCTGGGCGGCGACGACGACGACGCTGATCAGCACCATGGCGCCGGCCTGATGGGCGGCGGCGAGCGCCACCGGCACCACGTAAAGCAAGGTCAGCACGCCGAGCGTGACCTGGGCCACGAGCACCGCCAGCAGGGCGTGGACGGCGAGGCCGGCGCGGCGCGGCAGCCGCGCCCTTCTGGCCGCGATCCACAAGGCGGCCACCGCGAGCGCCGCCACCAGCGCCAGCAGCCGGTGCTCGAACTGCACACTGGCGCGGTTCTCGAACAGGTCGCCCAGCAAGGGCTTTTCGCTGAACGCCTCGGCCGCCACCCAGTCGCCATTCATGAGCGGGAAGGTGTTGTAGGACAAGCCGGCGTCGAGCCCCGCCACCAGGCCGCCCGAGAGCATGACCAAGAACACCAGCGTCGCCACCAGGAACACCGCTCGCCGCAGTCCCGCCGGGGTGCCCTCGGGCGCGAACAGAAGGCCCAGCGCGGTCCACAGGATGTAGCCGTAGACCACCACGGCCAAGCCGAGGTGGGCGGTGAGCCGGTATTGGCTGACGTCGGGGCGATCGACGAGGCCGCTCTTTACCATGTACCAGCCCAACAGCCCCTGAAGCCCGCCGAGCACCAACATCACCACCAGCTTGGGCGTCAGGCCAGGTTCGAGGCGCCGGCGCAAGAGGAAGTAGAGGAAGGGCAGCGCGAAGGCGACGCCGATGAGGCGACCCAGAATCCGGTGGGCGTACTCGAACCAGAAGATGCCCTTGAACTCCGCGAGCGACATGCCGAGGTTGATCTTCAGGTACTCGGGGTACTGCTTGTAGTGCTCGAACTCGGCCTGCCAGGCGGCCTCGCCGAGGGGCGGCAGCCAGCCGGTGAGGGGCCGCCACTCCACCATCGAGAGACCGGAGTGGGTGAGCCGGGTCACGCCTCCCAGCACCACCATCGCGAAGACCAGCGCCGCCAAGCTGAACAACCACAGGGCCACCGCCCGTTGCGAGGCGGGCCGGTCGAGCGGACGAAAGGTGCTGCGAACGGTCATGAACCGGCCCCAGAAGTTCCATCCCAGTCGGGTGCCGAAGCAAGCTCGATCGGCGCCGGGACGAGACCACAGGGCGCGGCGCCGCGACGCTGCCGTCGCTCAGCCCTTGAAGCGCCGCACCGCGAGCACCGCGTTGAGGCCGCCGAAGGCGAAGGAGTTGGTGAGCGCCGCCTCGATCGCCAACTCGCGCGCCTCGTTGGGCACGTAGTCGAGATCGCACCGCGGATCGCGCTCGGTGTAGTTGGCGGTCGGCGGCAGGATCCCGTCGCGTACCGCGAGGATGGCGGCGGCGAGCTCGAGCGCCGCGGCGGCGCCCAAGGCGTGTCCGTGCATCGACTTGGTCGAGGACACGGCGAGGCGCGCCGCATGATCGCCGAAGACCATGTGAAGCGCCTCGGTCTCGGTGATGTCGTTGGCGGTGGTGCCGGTGCCGTGGGCATTGACGTAACCGATGTCCGAGGCCTCGAGCCCGGCGTCGTCGAGGGCGGCGCGCATCGCCCGCGCGGCACCGTCGGCCGAGGGCTGGACGATGTTGCCGGCGTCCGAGCTCATCCCCAACCCGGCCATTTCGGCGTAGATCTCGGCGCCTCGCGCCCGCGCGTGCTCGAGCTCCTCGAGGATGTAGATGCCGGCGCCCTCGCCCAGCACCATGCCGGTGCGCCCCTTGCTGAAGGGCCGGCAGGTGTCGCTGGCCATAATGCGCAGCGCCTCCCAGCCCTTCATGGTGCCATAGGTGATGCAGGCCTCGGTACCGCCGGTCACCGCCACGTCAGCGAGCCCGGAGCGGACCATGTGAAAGGCCTGGCCGACGGCGTGCGCGGTCGAGGAACAGGCGCTGGCGACGGCGAAGGCGGGGCCGGTGAGGCCGTGCTCCATGGTGATGTGACTGGCCGGGGCATTGAACATGAGGCGCGGAATGGTGAGGGGATGGAGCCGCTTGGCGCCCTCGGAATAGACCCGCCAGTAGTTATCGTCGAGGGTGTTCTGAGCGCCCGCCCCGGTGCCGATGATGGTGGCGGTACGGGCGCCGATGCCGTCGCCGAACTCGAGGCCGGAGTCGGCGATGGCCTCGCGCGCCGCCACCAGGGCAAGCTGGGAAAAGCGATCCAACAGCGGGAGCTGGGCTTTTTCGAAATGATCACTCTCCTCGAAGCCCTTGATCTCCGCCGCGATCGCTACGATGAGCCCTTCGGTGCGGATGTTGGTGATGGGGGCGATCCCCGAGCGGCATTCGCAGAGCGCCTGCCAGAACTCGTCCTTCGTGCGTCCCAGGGGTGAGATCATGCCCACCCCGGTCACGACGACTCTTCTCATCGGCTCGACTTTATGATGACAGTTTGAGTTGCGCGGGAGGGCACACGGCCCGGATCAAGCCTCCGCCCCTTTCTCGAGGACCAGCTTCTCGACCGCCATGACGACGGCATCGACGGTTTCGAAGTCGGCCCCGGAGGCGCCAGGATTGTTGGCGTTGAATGGAATCGTGATGTCGAACTTGTCCTCTATGGAAAAGATGATCTCCACCACGTCCAACGACTCGATCTCGAGCTCCTCCAGCCGGACCTCGCGCGTCAGCTCGGAAGGGTCCATTTCCTTGTGCTTGGCGATGATCTCGATGACCTCGCTCGCCACATCCACCATTGCTCGGCGCCTCCGGCGCGTAAAAAACCAGACTCGGGCCGGGAAGTCCAGCGGTAGCGACGCGCCCTAGCGGTTTTATCCTCCGCTCCGGGACGCGATCGCCTTGAAGCGCCGCTTCAGCTCGGCCAAATCCTCGAACATCGAGCGCAACCGGTTGGAGTAGAGCAGGTGCTCGGCGAACTTGTTCCTGGGCACCGCGGGATAGCCTACGTAGACCGATTTCGGCGGTACGTTGGTGCCGACGCCCGAGCCCGCGGCGATCACCGCGTCGTCGCCGATTGTGAGGTGGTCGGCAACCCCGACCTGCCCCCCCAGCACCACCCGGTCGCCGATCGTGCAGCTTCCGGATATGCCCACCTGGCCGCAGATCAAGCAGCCGCTGCCGATGATCACGTTGTGGCCCACGGTGACCAGATTGTCGATCTTGGTGTTGCGCCCGACCACGGTCGCGGCGACGGTGCCGCGGTCGACCGCGCTCAAGGCCCCGACCTCGACGCCGTCCATTAGGATCACCGTGCCGATCGAGTCGATGCGAACGATCTCGGTATTGATGGCATCGACGGTGCCGCGCGCCTTGGCGGATTCGACGCTGCCGTCCTCGGGCATCGCGAAGCTGAAGCCGTCGGCGCCGATGCTGGCGTTGTGGTGAAGGATGACGCCGGCGCCGATAACCACGCGCTCGCCGACCCGAACCCCGGGATGGAACAAACAGCCCTCGCCGACACGGGCCTCGGCGCCGATGCTGACGTGATCCATGAGGATGGTATCGGCGCCGATCCTGGCCTTCGCGCCGACGAAGGCGTGGGCGCCGATCGAGACGCCGTCGGCAACCGCGGCGCCATCCTCCACTACGGCCGTGGCATGAACGCCGCCGGGGGCGCGGACCGGGCGCTTGAAAAGGTCCATCAGGCAAGCCATGGCGTAGCGCGGCCGGCCGACCACGAGATAACCTTTCAATAGGCCGTCGGGTATTTCGGCACCCTCGGCCACGATCGCCGCGTGGGCCGAGCTTTGCTCGAGCAGAGCCAAGGTCGAGCGCTCCATCGCCAGCGCCAGGTCCTCGGGCGCTTCGGCGTCCTTGGGGTGGACCGGCCGCCGGATTTCAAGGGAGCCATCCCCCACCAGGCGCGCCCCGAGGGCCTCGGCGATCTCGCTCAGCTTCATGGGCGGAGATTACCATGAATTGCCCCGGCACCAGCGTTTCGGGGCGGCCCCGAGGCGGCCGTCGAGATCGGCCGTCGAGATCGGCCCGCTCGCCTGCTATCATTGCGCACGGTCGCCGGCCGGCGCCGCCAAGGTTCCGCACCGGCCTCCAGGGGATGGGTAGATGGCGAAGATTGAAAGCCTGCACGGGACGACACCCGCGGAAATCTTCCAGAGCGGGCTCGAGAACCTGGATCAGATCGAGGCCGTCGCCATTTCGGTGCTGTGGAAGGACGGCAACGTGACCTCGGGCTGGTCGAACATGGACGCCGCCAACCTGGCGCTCTTGGTGCTGGCGCTCGACGAAGAGCAACGCAAGCAGCAGTTCCGCGAACCGGGTTGAGCGGCGGCGCGGCGAGGATCAGCGCCGAAGCTGGCCGCCAACGCCCTCATCCGAGATGGGAGAGCTCCCACTCCTGGCTTTGCTCGAAGTTGCGCGCCAGGAACTTGTAGGTATCGCGGATCAGCAGCTCGGCCTCCTCCCCGCGCTCCATCGGCTGGAGCCTCCACCTATCGACCATCTCGTCCCAGACCATGAAGCCGAAGTGGAGCTCGTCGCGCGCATCGCGAATGAGCTTGACCTGACGCGCGATGGTCTTGATCACGATCAGGATCTCGCAGGTCTGCGCGTCGACCTGGTCGAACAGGTTATTGTAGTCGGTCATCGGCGGCCGGATGAGAATCTGCACCCGCAGCAGATCCTCCATGATGCTGCGATCCTCCTTGTAGAGCTCGCCCAGCTGCGCGACCTTGGCGACGATGTTGAGGATGTAGCGGAAGCGGTCGCGCAGTCCCTCGATGTACGAGAGCTCATCCACGAGGTGGTCGATCCAGTTGACCACGTCTTGCTTGCGATCGCGCCCGAGGCCGATTCTTTCCGCGATCTCGCCGAACGCCTCGTCGACCCGCGTCTTGGTCTCCGGGTCTTCGGTCAGTCGCTGAAGCTGCTCGAGATCGGAGACCTCGCCCCCGTCATTGCCGGTGATCAAGGCGACCAGTTGCAGCGTCAGCTTGCCGCGCGCGATCAGGCGGTGGCCCTCGGTCACCGACCACGAGGCGGTGCCGTTGAGGATCTCGGTCGGGATGTTGTCGTTGGGGCGGATCGCCCTCACGTAGCCGAGGCTTTTCTCGACGATGTCGAGCAACTTGCCGTCCTCGGACTCGTCCTCGATCGAGAACTCCTGGCGCAGGGCCGGAAGCAGCACCGCGGCCATCGACTCTCCCAGCGGCATGTTGAACCGGGGCATGGCCGAATCGTCGCGGCAGAAGTAGCTGCCCTCCAGGCTGAACACCCGGTGCTGAAACACGAAATGGGTGTTTCGGTCGAGCTCTTGGTTCTGCGCTTTTTCCATCGCTCTGCCGTCGCCCGGGTGGCCTCGGCGGTGGTCCGGGCGCCCGCTGCCGCCAGCTCTGCGACCGGACCCGACCAACCTGCGGCGGTCCTCTCCTCGGGCGCCCCACAGCCGCGGCTTGCGCCCGCAATTGTCGCGTCACCTCCTAAGGTTACGGGATAGATGGTTAACGAAGATTGTACGCACGGTGACTGGTGCGCGCGCTCCCGGAACCCGAATCGGGGGCACCTCGACGAGCCCCGAGCGCCCGTTGCCGCCCCGGCCGGGCCACGCCTATACTCGGCCACGATGTCGCGAGCCCCTGAAACACCGCCACCGGGCGCCAGCTTCACCCGGCCCGGAAACGGCCGATGAAGGGCCCCGGCGGGCACCCCATCCTGGTCACCGGCGGCGCCGGTTGCATCGGGGCCTGGGTTGCGGCTCACCTGGTGAACGCCGGCGCCGACGTCGTCTGCCTCGACCGCGTGGACGATCGACGCCGGCTGCTCCTGATCATGGACCCGGGCGAGGTCGCGGCCCTACCGTGGGTAGTTGCCGACATCGCCGATCACGGCGCCGTCGCCAAGGCGGTCTCGGAATACCGCATCGGCGTCATCATTCACCTCGCCGCGCTCCAGGTGCCGTTCTGCAAGGCCGATCCGCTGGCGGGCGCCCGCGTCAACGTGGTCGGCCACGTCAACGTGTTCGAGGCGGCGCGGCATTGCGGCGGACTGCCGGTGGTCTACGCCAGCTCGGTGGCGGCGCTGCCGCTCGCCTCCGATCCCGCCTATCCGTCGACTCTCTATGGCGTCTACAAGGCCGCGGACGAGGGCATCGCCAGGATCTATTGGCGCGATTGGTCGGTCCCCAGTATCGGATTGAGGCCCCATACCGTCTATGGGCCGGGTCGCGACCAGGGCCTCACCTCGGCCCCCACCAAGGCCATGCTGGCGGCGGCCGCGGGGCGCCCCTATGCGATACCGTTCGGGGGCGCGCTCCTGTTCCAGTACGCCGGCGAAGTGGCCGAGATCATCGCCCGCTGCGCCGCTACCCCGGTCGAGGACGCCCACCTGTTCGATCTCAAGGGAGCGAAAGTCACGATCCCCGAGATCGTCGCCGCCATCGGCCGCGTCGCGCCCGGCATCGAGATCACCTGCGAGGGAGAGGCGCTGCCGTTCACGTCGGCGCTCGACGACGCACCGCTCAGGCGATTGATCGGCGATTGGCGCCCGGTACCCCTCGAGGAGGGCGTGGAACGCACGGTCGCGGCCTTCCGAGAGCTTCTGGACCGAGGCCTGGTAACGCCCGAGGAGGCTTGAAGCCGCGGTGAGAGCGAAGCTCGGCCCGCGCGTGACGATCGCAAAAAAGAAGAAAGCCGGTGTGGGGCGGAGGAAACGAGCACCCACACCGGCTCCTAGGGGAGGCCTATGAGCGCCATTTTGCGCACTTCGCCGCGACCCTCATTGATTTCAATCAATTGGCGATAAGATAATTCGCGCCGTGGATTCCGCCCCCGAACCCGTTGGCGCCGCGCTTTGGCGCTCACGCTTGGCCTCAGGCCGCGCCGCGAACTCCTGAAAGGTCCCCACCTCGCCGCGCTCGCGGGCCGCGCCGTAGGCCAGATTGAGCCGTTTCTTCCGCGCCACCAGAGCAACGGCGCGCCGACGCAACCCGCCCGGCAGCTGGATCGCCCCCGCGGCGATCATCGCCATGATGCGGGCGTATTGGCGGTCGGCGCGCTGCCACCCGTCGTGCCCGTTGCACAGGCTGTCCGGGCGCTGGATGTAGTTGGTCAGCGGCCGCCCATAGAGGGTCATGGCGCCATTGCGGCCCCGGCAGTCGAGGTTGAAGACCACATCCTCGGCGAAGCTCAGCTCGGCGCGATAGCCGGGCTCCGCGATCTCCCGCCGCACCACCGGGTGAAGGGGAACGGCGACGGTTAGGAGCGCGAGGGCGTCGATTTCGCGCACCCCCGCCGAGACCGCGAACGCGGTGGCCATGACCTCCCCCGAAGCGGCGACGACGTTGACGTTGTCGCAGACCATGCCGTGCCTGGCGGCGAGGGGAACCAGGGTCGAGAGCTTGCCGGGTTCCCAGGTATCGTCGGCGTCGAGGGCCGCCACGAAGGCCCCCCGGGCAAGGCCAAGGGCCGCGTTCCGGGCCCGGGAGGGCCCGCTCGCAAGGACGCCGGTCGAGGTCGATCGGATACGCCGGTCGCGAATCCCGTGCTCGGCAAGGAAGCGGGCGTAATCGAGGCCATCGTCGCAGGCGATAATGAGCTCCCAATCCTCGAAGCACTGGCCGATGACGCCGGCGACGGCGTCGAGGATCGTCTCTCGCGCCTGATAGGCGCTCATCAGGATCGAGACCGCGGTCATCTTTCCCGCTCCGGCGAACGCCACGCGGCCATGCGGCGGCGGGCTGGCGCCAGGGCGACGGGTTGGCGCGAGATCTCCCGCACCAGCTTGGTGACGATGGCGCGGGCGAAGTCGCGGTAGTCCAGCGCCGTGACCACGAAGGCGTCGCTGCCGCCGATAACCTGGCTTTCGAAATAGCGCTCGAGGTCCGCTTTGTCATTGACGATCGCCAGGCCGTTTATGGTCACGCCCAAGGCCACCGCGAGGTCGCGTACCGACCCGGGCTCGGGCCCGCGGTTCTCGGTGCCATCGCCCGACAGGTCGATGATCTTGCGCCCGCCTTCGAAGCCGTTGGCCTCGAACAGCGGCAGGCAGAAGGCGATGGCACTCGAGATCGCGGTGCCGCCGCGGAAGTAGGCCCGCCGGGCGAGGGCGATGCGTTGCGCCAATCGGGCGGCGCTCTCGGCATCCCAGACGTGGGTCCAGCCGATGGCGACGCTCCTTTGGGCCGGGTTCGCCCATTGCACCAGCGCGACCGCGATGCCGTGATCGCCGGCCGCGCGGATCGCCCCCACAACCTGGCGATTGCGGAAGGCCCGGGCGTAACCGGCGATCTGCAGCGCGAACTCCTGGCGGCTGACGCTCTGGGAGACGTCGACCGCCAGCACCAGCTCGAGCTCGACCGGCCTGGCCTGCGCCGGGCTCGACGGGGCGATGAGGGAGAGCACCGGCGCCAGGGCGGCGCAGAGCGCCGAGCGCCAGCGGCGGCCCGACGCGCGCGCTCGGGAATAGGGGGGCTCGCCCATGATGATGCCGGCGCCATTGTGGCGGCCCTGGAGGGGCCAGGCAACCGGGGACGCGGCGCCGGCGGCCGGGTGCGGCGCGGATGACGGCGCAGGGGTCGTCGGCGCGGCGCGAGTCCCAGCGCCGGGGCTGGCGACACCAAATCCGATCCAGGTCTCTGACCGTCCAGGAGGCGAAGATCGCCAGGGCCCCGACCACGATCAGGGTCACGCCATACCACAAGGATCTCTCGGCGTCGGCCCCGGAAACGAAGTCGCTCCGGGCCGCTACCGCGACCGTGCCCATGGCCGCGAATCCGACCCCGACGAGCGCGCCGAAGAGCCTCGTCGCCAGGTGATCGCCGCGCAGACGCATGCCCTTATCCCCGGAGCGCGAACCCGCCCGAAGCGACGGTTCGGCCCGCTCTCCCCTCCACGCCGAGTGTACCCGCACCCCGCGGTCCCTGGCCAGGATGACGGGCCGGCGGCGCGGTGCGGTTGGGTGTGATTCGGCGTCCAATTTTGACCCCTCGCCAAATTGTGGGAAGTCATTGACTCCGGTTATAGAAATGCCGGTTGTAGGGGGTCATGATCGGCGCCGATTGAAACCCCGGCCTAGATCCAATAAAGGCTGGGGAATCAAAATGTCAACCTCCATTCGGGTGGGGGCAAAATTGGGCGCCGATACACAATCACCGATCATGCTGACAGCGGAAGTACACAGTACACGCGAAGTGTGTGTTACTCTCAAAGGCGGTTGTAGCTTTGGTACTACAAATGCGGACAATGACTGAGAGACCCACACTGACTCTCGCCGAAGAGAGGTTGATGCAGGCCGCGGGCAAGGGCGTGATTGCCAATTACACCATTGGCGACATTACGGCCGACGATCCGGCCGGT
Organism: uncultured Alphaproteobacteria bacterium; assembly: GCA_965371625.1. Lineage (GTDB taxonomy): Bacteria > Pseudomonadota > Alphaproteobacteria > CBDUZE01 > CBDUZE01 > CBDUZE01. The sequence goes on along the minus strand of CBDUZE010000011.1, from coordinate 5,969 downwards.
GGTGCTGATTGGGGTGTTGAGCGCACAATACGCGCGGACCTCGTCCGCGATCTTTGCCTCGGCGAGACTGCTCAGGCCGTTCACGCCAAAGGAGTTAGAGTCAAGGGCGCAAGGATCGTAGGACCCCTCGATTTCGAATTTGTGACTTTCCAGCATGCGGTTGCCCTTGTCGCCTGCTTCATCGAGGAAGATCTTAATCTTAGTCAGGCGCAGGCACGGTCGCTTACTCTTGCTGGTAGCCGGTTTCCAAGCATTACGGCCGAACACCTTAAGACGACAGGGAGTGTAGATCTTCGCGACACCTTCGCATGCGGCGGAGAAGTGCTGCTAGTCGGCGCCAGTATTGACGGAGATCTTACCTGCGTCGGTGCGACTTTCGAGAACCCGGGCGGAAAGGCTCTCAGCCTCGACCGGGCCAGGATTAACGGCAACGTGTTCCTACGCGATGGCTTCACGGCGAAAGGGGAAGTACGGCTGGTAGCGGCGAACATTGAAGGAGATCTCGACTGCGCCAGCGGTATTTTCGAGAACCGCGGCAGCAGAGCTCTTGGTGCCGAGCGCGCAAAGGTCAAGGGCAACGTTTATTTGTTCGACGGATTCGTCGCCAAGGGCGATGTGGTGCTGTCTGGCACGGCCATTGACGGAGACCTCGTCTGCTCCAACGGTATCTTCGAAAATCCTGGTGGTTCGGCGCTCGACATCAGCGACGCCAAAATTGGGCACGGCGTTTTTCTGCGTAACGGTTTCGCCGCCAAGGGAATGGTGGAGCTGGTTCGTGCGGACATTGGCGGAGCCCTTGACTGCAATGGCGGTACCTTCGAGAACCCAGGCGACTATGCCATCTTCGCCGATTACGTCAGAGTCAAGGGCCCCGTGTTCCTACGCGACGGCTTCAGGGCGATAGGGGAAGTACGGCTGGTAGCGGCGAACATTGAAGGAGGTCTCGACTGCGCCGGCGGCATGTTTGAAAATCCCAGCGGCATTGCTCTTCTTGCCGACCGCGCCAAGATAACCGCCGGCGTGTATCTGGCCAACGGTTTCGCCGCCAAGGGCGAGATTCGCCTGCTAGGTGCGGACATTGACGGAAATCTCGATTGTAATGGCGGGACTTTCGACAACCCTGATGATGAAGCTCTTAGCGCCGACTCCGCCAGGATTAATGGCAATGTGTTCTTACGCGACGGCTTCGCAGCTAAGGGCGAGGTAAGGCTGCGAGGTGTCAAGATCCGCATGGACCTCGATTGCGTAGGTGCAACCTTGGAGAACCCTGGTGGCCGAGCCCTCAACGCGGGAGGTGCCAGAGTCGAGGGCAGCTTATTCCTGCGAGACCTCGCCGCACCGCCAAAGGGCCAGGTCGATTTGTCGTATGCCCACGTGGGGGTTGTGGTTGATCGCTTGGCGGACTGGCCTTCTCCTGGCGAATTAGTTCTTGACGGGTTCGTATACGACGCCTTCGGCGGTGGTGCGCCGACCAATCTAGAGGCTCGTCTGGAGTGGTTGAGCCGACAACCGAAAGGCAAGTATTGGCCACAGCCTTACGAGCAACTGGCCAAGGTACTGCGGGAGATGGGCCACGAGCGTGCCTCGCGGGAGATCGCCATCGCCCAGCAAAGAGCCTTGAGAAAGAGCGGCCAACTCGGCATCTGGTCCAGAGCGTGGAATAGGATCCTCGATGTCGTCATTGGACACGGCTATAAGCCTTGGAGGGCCATTTGGCTAATTCTTGGCCTCCCATTTATTGGAGCCATTGTTTACGGTTTAGCGTTCGAGTTTGGGCTAATGCGATCTCTACAAACAGGTGTACTTGTGTCTTCCCAAGATTACATCCACTTTCAACCATTGATTTATTCGCTCGACGTTCTTATTCCTGGCATGGACTTTGATCAAGCGCGGTCTTGGTCTCCCAATAACGATAATTCTCTGAGTCTGTTTGTGTGGATGTTCATCGTACTGCAGGATTTCATAGCTTGGACCACCGCAATTATCATTGCCGCTGCGCTGCCCAATCTTGTCACAAGAGGGTGACGATAGACACTATTATGTGAAGTTCTTTGACCGAATTTTTGCGGGATTGCCCAGTCAGTGATTCGGATGCTTCTCCAACCACTCGCGGGTGAGGCGCTGGGCCTCGGCGATCTGGGCGGGGGTCATCCATTTGGCTAGAGTGCTTAGCGCTTTAATTGCATCCTCGCGAGACTTTCCAGGCGGCAGTTTCGAAGAGGCGAGGCTCATCCACATGTGGGATTGTACTGGGTCCTTGGTGACACCGCGGCCCTCGGAATACATAAAAGAAAGATTGAACTGCGCGAGGGGGTGCCCCTGCTCGGCGAGGGGGCGCCACTCGCGAAGCGCCGTGGCGTAATCGCCATGCTGGTACGCCGTAACAATCGGATCGAGGTCTGCCCGCGGAAATACGCAGTACATCAGCGCGTGCGTCTTGATGATCAGACCTTTTGCCTGGTGTGCATACAGAACGTAGATGTGCGTCGCCGTAACAAGTTTCTTATCAATAATCTTACCGCTTCGTTGACGCTCAGGCGTCCAAGGTTCGGATGCCCCGTCTGCTTGAAGGCATTGTTCGTCGGTAAGAGGCCCCCCATCCGACATGGCGGCGAAGATATCAACATTGTGATCCGCCCAGGCCGGCGAAGCGAGACCCGCCAAGAGCGCTGCTATGAACGCCAAGCGTCTCATGCGCAGCATGGTAGCACGAACCTGTACGCAGAACACCGAGTGCCGGGAATCTGACCGCGCTGAGTAGTATCCGTCCCTTCGCCTTGTGCGCATAGATCGGTTCGGGGCATAGGGACCCGTTTTCGAGACCGGCGCCAAATCCGGGTAGCTTTGAGGAATGAGTGCAGGGCGCTACGATGGGCGGCATGGAACAACTGCGGAAGTTCTTCGCGCTCTGTGTGCGGGCCGGGCCGTGGCTCGGCCGCGTGGCGGGGTTTCTGGGTCGATGGCTGGCGCGCCGGGGCCTAGGCTTTCTTGGGCTGTGCCTGCTGTTCGCCGGGGTGGTGATGCTGGCAGCCGTGAACTGGACCACCTGGCCATCTCGGTTCGCCCGCTGGTGGATGTTTTGGACCGAGACCACGGACGACGTCCGCAACGGGGCGCTGGTGGTTGGCGGCCTGCTGGCAGCGACGGCGGGGTTGTTCCTAGCCTCGATACGCACATTGGCGGCGCATCGGCAGGCACGCGTCGCAGAGCTGCGTCATGTCAGCGAGCGGTTCACTCAGGCGGTCGAGCAACTCGGACATAAGCAAATGCCCGTGCGCCTAGGTGGAATCTATGCCCTGGAACAGATCGCCCGAGACAGCCCCGATGAGTACCACTGGCCGATCATGGAATCCTTGACCGCCTTCGTACGCCAGGCGGTGCTGGGAAAGATGGAAAAGCCCGCCAAGGCCGAGGATCAGGAGCTAACGCCACTCCAGCGGGAAGACCCGCCCAATGCTGACGATGGCGAGGCGGGCCGTGGCGAGCGCGCGGGGCAGGAGAGCGCGGCCGAACCCCCACCTGTGGCGGCCGACATGGCGGCGGCGCTGGCGGTACTGGCCCGGCGCCAGGCGGAAAATGACCCGGTGGGGCGGTATCTGGACCTGAAAGGGGCCCACCTCGTCGGTCTGTCGCTGTCCAACATCGAACGGGTGAACTTGGCCCATGCCGACCTGCGCGAGGCCGACCTGCGCGAGGCCGACCTGCGCTGGGCCAACCTGAGCTGGGCCAACCTGAGGAGGGCCGACCTGCGCTGGGCCGACCTGCGCCGGGCCAACCTGCGCGGGGCCAACCTGATCACCACCAATCTGACAGAGGCCAACCTAGTCGGGGCCAACCTGCGCTGGGCCAACCTGAGCAGGGCCGACCTGACAGAGGCCATCCTGGGCGAGGCCGACCTGCGCGAGACCGACCTGCGCGGGGCCAACCTGAGCTGGGCCGACCTGATAGAGGCCAACCTGGTCGGGGCCGACCTGCGCTTGGCCAACCTGAGCAGGGCCAACCTGAGCAGGGCCGACCTGGGCGGGGCGCACATCAAGGCCAAACTACTGGTTTTGGCCAACAATCCGCTGGAGGCCACGCTGGACGACGATCTGCGGACGCGCTTGAAAGCGCTGCTGGCAGAGGCGGAAGGGAAGACAGACGAGGGCGCGGGCGGTGAGTAGCCGTAGCGTGGCCGACTTCGCTGTGAAGGTCTTAGGCCGTGGCCCTCATCGTCGGCAAATCGCGTTATCGCTCCCCGCCGCCATTGGCGACGCGCCAGGCCCTGCGGCGCTATGCCGCAGCATGACAGGTTAGAGGTTCCCGGCAGAGCGGCTATACCGACCTGAACGCGGTCGACGCCAGCCTTCTTCAAGGCCGTTGGCCACGCCGAGACTGGCCGGGGGCTGGCGTAGCGCGCCGATACGTATCTGCAGGACAAGTCGCTCGAGGCGGCGGGGCTGATGGACAACTGAGGATGCTCGTGGCACCTGCCCGCAAGACTCCCGGGGCCGCGGAGATACCTTCGATGACGCGTGGCTTGACCAAAGCCCGCATTGGCCGGACTAGACTGAAGAGGCGTAGGGGACGGCTATTGGTTTGTTAGACGCTCCAGCTCGATCAGCCACCGCAGAAAAGCGGCTCCCGCGCCCAGGATCACCACCGCCAGCTCCACGGGTGGCGGCGCGGGGTCCTCGGTTTCTTGCCCATGGCGATAGGGCTGCGCCGCGATTGTCCAAGCCTTGAATCCGTTCAAGGTCTGGTTCGCGACGTCACCCGCCACAGGGTCGTTTTGGTAGGCGGCCGCGGCCATGGGCTTGAGATACTTCTCTACTTCGGTCGGGCCAAGCCGGGTGATCTTGGCGTCGCCAACGATCAGCTTCGACAAGGTCTCGATCGACGCAAAGATCGACCGTACGGCGCCGACGGTATCCGGTGGATCGTGGTTCATCTTCGTGTAGGCGTCTTCGAATTCCGCTGCCGCTGCGGCGTATCGAGCATCCCCTAGCCCCGCGACGGTTGCCGACCGGTTGCGTTCGTATTCCTCGTCCACCGAATAGTGTACGCCGCCTTCCTCATCGATGCGGTAGCCCAGGTTCACCTCATCGAAAACCCTCTGGACGAATCCTAGCCATTGCGCCGCTTCAATACTTGTCCTTTGCCCGCCCAAGAACTGCCGACACAGCGTGATCGAGTCGAGCACATCGCTGGTATTGGCCTCTGCATAGAACCCTGAAATTGTGCCGACCTCTGCGCCGGTCTCTAATTCGATCCACTGCTCTAACAGATCGAGATCTATAGAGCGGCTATGTTGGTACAGATAGGCGCTGAGCCGTCGACGCATTCGACGGCTGTCACTTTGCGGTGCGCCACGCTCGAGGTAGACGTGGCTAAAGCGCCTCCCCACGGGCGCGTCGTTACCGGTCATGCTGCGGCACCTCCATCGCCGCACTGATCCCCCATCTGAAATTCGAATTCAACCTTTTTTTCGACGCCCCGTTCCTCAGCCGCGAGTCGGGGCTCAAGACGACGGCCGTTCGCGACATTATGAACGGCAAGGCCAAGAACCCGACACTCCACACGCTGCGCGCCCTCGCCAGAGCGCTGCACGTCACGATCAGCGAGTTGGTGGGCGAGGTGGAGCCATCGGCAACCACCGTCGGGATCGAGGATCGAGAGTGGCTGATGATGGGCCACTCGGTGCCGCGCAATCAACGCGCCGCGGTCCGGCAGGCCATCGCGACGATCATGCTGATGGGGCCGGAAGAAGATCAGCGGCGCGCCATCACCGTGCGTGAACCCGCCCAGCCTTCCGCGGCCCGCAACAAATCACAATAGGCCATTTCACTGCGTCATCGCCGACATCGGCTCCGACCGCAGCACTCCGATTCTGCTACCCCCAGTGCTACCCCAGAAGCATCAAGGGGCCAGCCGATTCCGGCTAACCCCTTGATTTCGTTGGTCGGAGCGGCGGGATTTGAACCCACGAC
>CBDUZE010000010.1:0-113397 GCA_965371625.1 uncultured Alphaproteobacteria bacterium | reverse complement strand
CCGAGCTCGTTCAGTCGGGCCTCGATCTCTCCCGCCATGTCGGCCTCCTCCACCATCGACGCTGACGCCGCAACCCTCGCCGTCCAGGCTTGTCTAACCGTAATCGCCGCGATTGACAACGTCCGGGCGGGCTGTGCGGGATAGGCCGTCCGGGCCCCCATAGGCCCTGACCGCGCGGCCCGGCACAGGGTCCTTGATCGCGCCTTTTGGATTTGCTATCTCGCCCATACCCAAGCGGTCGTGGCGGAACTGGTAGACGCGCAGCGTTGAGGTCGCTGTGGGAGAAATCCCGTGGAAGTTCGAGTCTTCTCGACCGCACCATTTCGGCAAAGCCCGCGATCCTCGCGGGCTTTGTCCTCAGCGGACGAGCCTCGGCGCTCGCCGTCGCCGCCGTCCGCCCCGCTCTGGCGTCGTCAGGCCGGATCGGCCGCGTGAGGACCGGCGATGTCGAACGAGCCCACCGCGCCGCCCCCTGAAGACGCCGCCCCACAGGCCGCCCCACAGGCCGCGGAGGAGCTCTACGCGGTAACGCCCGGCTTCGTCCGCGAGGTCCTCGAGGCCCTCGAGGCGGGTCGGGTGGAGCGGGTCGGCGAGCTGGCGGGCGAGCTCCACTCCGCCGACCTCGCCGACCTCATCGGCGTGATCACGCGGGCCGAGCGCAAGCTCCTGATCCAGATCATTCGCGCCCAGCTCGAGCCCGAGGTCCTGAGCGCGCTGGAGGAGGGCGTTCGCGACGAGGTCATCGCGCTGCTCGATCCCCGCGCCCTGGCGGCGGCGGTGGCCGAGCTCGAGACCGACGACGCGGTCTACTTGCTCGAGGACCTGGAGGAGGCCGAGCAGCGGGAGATCCTCGAAGCCGTGCCCGAGGAGGACCGGGCGGCGGTCGAGGCGGCGCTGACCTACCCCGCGGACAGCGCCGGGCGCCTGATGCAGCGCGACCTGATCGCGGTGCCGGCCTACTGGAACATGGGCCAGACCATCGACTACATGCGCGAGAGCGCCGACCTGCCCGACGAGTTCTATGAGATCTTCGTCGTCGACCCGGCGCACCGCCCCATAGGCACCATCCCGCTCAACCGCGCCATGCGCACCAAGCGCCCGGTGGCGGTGAGCGAGATCATGGTGGCCGAGCCCAAGCTGGTGCCGGTGGCCATGGACCAGGAGGAGGTGGCCTTCCTGTTCCGCCAGTACGACCTGATGTCGGCGCCGGTGATCGACGACGCCGGCCGTCTGGTGGGCTCGATCACCGTCGACGACGTGGTCGACGTCATCGACGAGGAGGCCGAGGAAGACATCCTGCACCTCGGCGGGGTCAGCGAGACCGACCTCTACCTGCCGGTGCTGAGGACCACGCGCACGCGCTTCGCCTGGCTGCTGGTCAACCTGTTCACCGCGATCCTCGCCTCGCTGGTGATCTGGCAGTTCGACGCCACCATCGAGCGCATGGTGGCGCTGGCCATCCTGATGCCGATCGTCGCCTCGATGGGCGGCAACGCCGGCACCCAGACGCTGACCGTGGCGGTGCGCGCGCTCGCCACCCGCGAGCTCACGGCCACCAACGCGCTGCACATCATCCGCAAGGAGGCCCTGGTGGGGGGCGCCAACGGGGTGCTGTTCGCGCTCCTGGTGGGGGCGGTGGCGGCGCTGTGGTTCGGCGATGTCGCGCTGGGCCTGGTGATCGCCGCGGCCATGGTCATCAACATGGTGGTGGCGGGGCTCGCCGGCATCGTGATCCCGCTCGCCTGCGAGCGCGCCGGCGTCGACCCGGCGATCTCGGCCAGCGTCTTCCTCACCACCATCACCGACGTCGTCGGCTTCTTCGCCTTCCTCGGCCTCGCCGCCTGGCTGTTGCTGTAGGGGGCGCGGCCGGCCGCTAATAGACCTGGTAGTGCACCTCACGGGGGCCGTCCGGACCGTTGATGCCCACCAGGCGCCCCGAAACCAGGGCGCCGGCGGCTTGCTCCGAGGCCTCCGGCGGAGGCTCGTAGGGGCAGGCCGAGATCGCGACGATACAGTCCATCTCGGCCCTGAACACGGCATAGTCACCCGGCTTGGTCACCGTCGGCAGATAGTCGATCGGGCCCTCCTGGCGGCCGTCCTCGGCGATATGGATGGGGATGTTCATCCACAGATTGAAGGGCTGGGGGGTCACCGCGGGCGGCTCGAGGCCCAAGTCCTCGAGGGCGCGGGCGAGGTTGTCGCCGCAACTGTTGTGATCGTCCTCGAAGCCGCCCTCCCAGGCATAGCGGTAGCGGTCGCAGGCCGGCAGCAGGGTGTCGTGGACCCCGGGCGAGTGGTCCTCGACGAAGCTGAGAATAGGGCGCCGCTTGTAGGTCACGAAGGCCTCGCCTTGGGCCGGGAGCATCTTCCTGAGGCAGCTCTTGGTGTGATGCATGGACATGATCTCGGTGAGGTCGCGGGCGTTGAAGGCCCAGAGGTCGACCACCTGAGTGCCGTGGGTGTTGATGATCTTGAGGTGTGCGCCCGTGGCCAGGCGGACCGCCTTGCCGCGCTCGGGCCGGACCTCGTGAAGCTCGGCCTCGGTCATGGTTTTTCTCCTCTCCGCGCCCCGCGCGCTCGCCGATAATAGGGCGTGATGGCGCGCGCCGTCGACGCCCCTTGACAAACCGCGCAAAAGGGTGCATATGCACATTATGGTCGAGAAAAATTCCTCCTCGGAGCACGACGGCGCCATGATGCTGGCCACCTGCACCTGCGCCAATCTGCGCCAGGCCTCGCGGGTGGTGACCCAGGTCTATGACGCCGCCTTGCGACCGACCGGCCTCAAGGTGACCCAGTTCACGGTGCTGGCAAAGCTCGCGAATCGGGGCGACCTGCCGCTCGGCAAGTTGGCGGAAGTCATGGTCATGGATCGCACCACCCTGACGCGAAACCTCAAGCCCCTGATCGGCAAAGGCTGGGTCAGCGTCGAACAGGAGCCGGATCAACGGGTGCGCAGGATCAGCTTGAGCGCTGCCGGTCGAGGCGTTCTCGATCAGGCGATTCCGCTTTGGCGCGGCGCCCAGTCGCGGCTGGTCGAGGGTCTGGGGCGCGAACGGTGGTCGGGATTGCTCGACGATCTGAGCGCGGCGGTCGCGGTCGCTCAAGGTCGCTGACCTTTTTTTGGATTAAAACGTGTATCTACACTTATCGACCAAAACATAACCGGGAAGGGAACCCCAATGTTGAAACCACGTGTTCTTGTGACGGGCGCAACCGGACGGACCGGCACGCCGGTGGTCACCGAGCTCCTCGCGGCGGGACACCCTGTGCGCGCCACCAACGCCATCGAGCGCCGTTTCCGCGAGGTGCGCCGCCGAACCCGCCCATTGGGCGTCTTCCAGGAACGCACCAGCACGGATCGCATCCTATTCGCCGTCTTCACACACGAAAACTCAAACCAGGGAGTGCCTACCCTCTTCTCCCTGACACAAACCTCCTGACGTCACCCTACGGCCTATCGTAACAGTTCAAGGTTGCATTGGTGGTCGGGCGGGCTCCATGTTGCCATCCAGAGCCCAATTAGCTACTCTGATGCTCAGAACCTGCGGTCACCTAGCCAATGTCGGTGTAGGTCTTCTCGTTCCTCAGTTGGAAGGCATCGCGGCTCATCACGCCACAAGGCTGTTTGTTCGCAATTAGGGCAAACAGGTCGGTCAAGTAAGCGCGAGTACTCCACCATGGACAGTAATTTATATTATATCCGCGACGTCCCTATAACAGGAGTCGACGAATTCGCTAATTCTGCAAATGGTTAAATACAGGAAGAACATATTGGTTCTAAATTAGATCTAGCTTTCCAGCCTAAAATCAAGCTAGAACAAAGACCTAAGGAAGATAGGTCATTAAAGTACATTGGGACAATACTAGCTAGCGCATTCTTGGTTGGATTCCAAACTACGTATTCAAACGCCAGCCAACTTCCTACAGGAGTACGTTTTGGTTACGGAGTAAGTCATCCTATTTTAGGTTCACATCATGGTTGGGATTTCGATGCGCAAACTAATACAGATGTTTATGCCCCTGTAAATGGAAAAGTAACCGAAATAAAAATTGGTGTGTGAAGAATAAGTGGTGAGGACGTAGTTTGTGGTTCATACGTAATTACTATCAGCGCTCAATTCCTCGTAGAAAACCCAAGCAAGATAATTCGCCGTGATTTTGTCTTTGGTCATTTAAAAAATATCAAAGTTGAATCATGGGAAGAAGTCAAAGCAGGTGAAAGAATTGGAAAAGTAGCTTTCGATCCAAATTACGACAGATGTCTAGAACGCAGTTACCCTCATACTCATGGGGAAGTTAGGAAACGTTCTTTACCTATAGATCCCTTACCGTACTTTACTAACAAAAAGGGCAAAAGAAAATGTATTGTCCCAGGAAAAGCCTATCCTCCGGAAAATCAAGCAATGACCTTAAGTACAACTGGTGATCCTGTAAAAAAGGAATATGCATATGCCTTTTGGCCTGTCCTTTGTAAATGAGAATAACTTGTATATAGATTAAAACAAGGAGATATAGTTTTCGTTTATTGACAATATGCAAGAAGAGAATTAATCTGTAGCCAATTGTACTTCTTTCGGAATAATTTTGTTCGCTGTTATTCCTTTATTGACCAGATTGAAATTGATAACTTACGTTCTTACCGACCATAATTACTAGTTGGGCTTTGTAATTCTTTCTGAAATTCCCACTTGGCTCGTCCCGGTTGCTGGTGACAGTATGTAGATAAGCACTAGCGGAGGTCCGGGGAGGCTCAGCGTAGGTCCGCTTCATGGCTGATTGCGGACATTGGTGGCGCAAATCAAAACCAGAGTTTCATGAGTACACATCCCAGCGCGTCGACGAGGCCGAGCAAGCCCTGAGGTGGTCCGGAGCCTCAACCTGGATACCTGGGGACGATTTGATTTCGGCCGCGGTGGGAACTGTCCGGGGGAAGAGGTTCCCCCGGCCAAATTTGATCGCTATCGCCAAGGTGCTACCTTGAAAAGATGAACGTGGCCCGCCGCCGAGAACTGTCCGGAAAGGCTCGATGGACGCCCCCGCGATAGCGCCGCCCGGGCCGCGCACACGCCGCGGCGATCCCGCGCTCGCCGCCCGCCTCGGCCGCGAGCTCGAGGGCGAGGTCCTGTTCGATCGCTTCAGCCGCGGGCGCTACTCGACCGATGCCTCGCACTATCAGATCGAGCCCATTGGCGTGGTGGTGCCGCGCAGCGCCGAGGATGTCGTGCGCGCCGTCGCCATCGCCGCCGAGGTGGGCGTGCCGGTGCTGCCGCGCGGCGCCGGCACCTCGCAATGCGGCCAGGCCATCGGCGAGGCCCTGGTCATCGACACTTCCAAGCATCTCGACCGGGTGCTCGATTTCGATGCCGAGGCGCGCACCGTCACGGTCGAGCCCGGCATCGTGCTCGATAGCCTCAACGCCCAGCTCCGGGCCTCGGGCCTCTTTTTCCCCGTAGATGTCTCCACCGCCAGCCGCGCCACCATCGGCGGCATGGCGGGAAACAACAGCTGCGGCGCGCGCTCGCTGCGCTACGGCAACATGGTGCACAACGTGCGCGCCATCGAGGGCCTGCTCGCGGACGGCTCGCTCACCGAGTTCGCTGCCGTTCCCGCCAACCTTGAGGCGTTGCCTGAGAACCCCGGTTATGCCGAGCTGATCGCCCGCGTGCGCCGCATCGCCGCGCGCGAGGCCGACGAGATCGAGGCCCGCTTCCCAAACCTTTTGCGCCGCGTTGGCGGCTACAACCTCGACGCCGTGTCGCCCGAGGGCCATAACATGGCCCAGCTCCTGGTCGGTTCCGAGGGCACGCTGGCGTTCTTCACGCGCTTGACGCTCGAGCTCCAGCCGATCCCGCGGCACGCGGTGGTGGGGGTGTGCCAGTTCCCCACCTTCCACGACGCCATGGCCTCGACCCGGCACATCGTCGAGCTGGGGCCGGCGGCGGTCGAGCTGGTGGACCGCACCATGATCGAGCTGGCGCGCGACAACCCGCTCTACCGCGCCACCGTCGAGCGCCTGGTGAGCGGCGCGCCCGAGGCCCTGCTGCTGGTCGAGTTCGCGGGCGAGGCGCGCGACGATCAGCTCCGCGGCCTGGCACAGCTCGACGAGCTGATGGCCACGCTGGGCTTCCCGGGGAGCGTGGTGGAGGCGCTCGATCCCGGCTTCCAGAAGGACCTCTGGGAGGTCCGCAAGGCCGGGCTCAACATCATGATGTCGATGAAGGGGCAGGGGAAGCCGGTCTCGTTCATCGAGGATTGCGCGGTGCCGCTCGACGACCTCGCCGAGTACACCGCGCGCCTCAACGAGGTCTTCGCCAAACACGGCACCACCGGCACCTGGTACGCCCATGCCTCGGTCGGCTGTCTCCACGTCCGGCCCATCCTCAACCTCAAGGACGGGGCCGACGTCAGCAAGATGCGGGCGATCGCCGAGGAGGCCTTCGCCATGGTGCGCGAGTACAAGGGCTCGCACTCGGGCGAGCACGGCGACGGCCTGGTGCGCTCGGAGTTTCACGAGGCCATGTTCGGGCCCCGCATCGTGCGCGCTTTGGAGGACCTCAAAGCGGCCTTCGATCCCTCCGGCCTGTTCAATCCCGGCAAGATCGTCAATCCGACGCGGATGGACGACCGCGAGCTCTTTCGCTACCGCCCCGACTACCGGCCGCAAGCCTTCGACACGGTACTCGACTGGTCGGAGTGGGGCGGCTTATCGGGCGCCGTCGAGATGTGCAACAACAACGGCGCCTGCCGCAAGCGCGAGCCCGGCGTGATGTGTCCGGCCTACCGCGTGACCAGGGACGAGCGGCACCTCACGCGGGGCTGGGCCAACACCCTGCGCCTCGCCTTGAGCGGCCAATTGGGGGCCGACGCGCTCGCCTCCGACGAGATGATCGACGCGCTGTCGCTCTGCGTCTCGTGCAAGGCCTGCCGGCGCGAATGCCCGGTCGGCGTCGACATGGCGCGCATGAAGCTCGAGGTGCTGGCGCGCACCCGCGAGCGCCGGGCGCTGGGGCCGCGCGAGCGCCTGTTCGCCTATCTGCCGCGCTACGCGCCATGGGCGGCGGCCCTGGCGCCGCTCGCCAACCTCTGTCCGCAGGTGCCGGGCGCGGCCTGGCTCGGCGAGCGCGCCATCGGCCTGGCGGCGAAGCGGGCGCTGCCGCGCTGGCGCCGCGACATCTTCAGGCCGGGCGAGGCCGAGGCGGCGGCGCCCAAGACGGCGGCACCTGGAGCCGACGGCGCGGAGGTGGTTCTCTTCGCCGACACCTTCAACACCTATTTCGAGCCCGAGAACGCGCGCGCGGCGGCCGCGCTGCTGGGCTCGGCGGGCTACCGCGTCGCCGGCGCCAAAGCTCTGGACGGCGGACGGCCGCTCTGTTGCGGGCGCTCGTTCCTCTCGGTCGGCCTGGTCGACGAGGCCCGGTATGAGGCGCGGCGCACGCTGGAGGCGCTGGCGCCGGCGGCCGAGCGCGGCGTGGCGATCGTCGGCCTCGAGCCCGCCTGCCTGCTCACCCTGCGCGACGAGCTGCCGGATCTGCTGCCCGGGGCCGCGAGCCGCGCCCTGGCCACCCGCGCCCTGCTGCTCGAAGAGTTCCTGGTCGCCGAGGCCGAGGCCGGCCGACAGGGTTTGCGCCTCAAGCCGATCGCCGCCAAGCGCGCGCTGGTGCACGGCCACTGTCATCAGAAGGCGTTCGGGCTGATGGCCGGCGTCGAGCGCGTGTTGCGCTGGATTCCCGAGCTCGAGGTCGAAACCGTGGCCTCGAGCTGCTGCGGCATGGCCGGCGCCTTCGGCTACGAGGCGGAGCATTACGAGCTCTCGCTGGCGATGGCCGAGCTAACGCTCCTGCCCGCGCTACGGAGCAGCGATGCCGAGGATCTCGTGGTCGCCGACGGCACCAGCTGCCGCCACCAGATCCGCGACGGCGCCGGGCGCGAGGCGCTGCACGTCGCCCGCGTCCTCCACGCGGCGCTGGATGAGGCCCGCGGCGCGTAAGCCGATCGGCGTTCCGGCGAGCTGGCGCGGCGTCCCGACCTCCTCGAGCTGCTGTTCGGGGGCTACCACCGCAGCCGCGATCGGTGAGCGGCTCAGCCGCCTTGTGCCTCGCGGGCCGCCGCCGCACACTCCGCAAGCAAGCTTGTCGAACCTGTCCTTGATTTTGGCTGACCGCCGAGTAAGGAGTTGGACGATGTCGCAGGGCGTTCAAAGAACACTCGTGGCGCCCGCTTGGCGCCCGACCGTGGTCGGCGTTTTGCTGCTGACGGCACTGTTCGCGGGGGCGGCGCAAGGCGTTCTGGCGGGCGCGGCGGAGGACGCCGAGAAGCTCGTCGCCAAGGCGGAGCAGACCATCGAGGACTTCAAGGCCGACCCGAATATGACCTGGTTCCGCGACCACCTGCCCGAGGCCAAGGCGGTGCTGGTGGTCCCGGTATTGATCCGCGGCGGCTTCATCTTCGGCGGCTCGGGCGGGCACGGCGCGCTGCTCTGGCGCGACGCGACGACCGGGGTCTGGAGCTACCCGGCCTTCTACTTCATGGGCTCGGTGAGCTTCGGCCTGCAGATCGGCGTCGAGGCGGCCGAGGTCGTGCTGATGATCATGACCAAACGCGGGCGCGACGCCTTTCTCTCTTCCGAGTTCAAGCTCGGCGCCGACATCAGCATCGCCGCCGGCCCGGTCGGTGCGGGGGCCAAGGCGGCGACCACCGACGTCGTCGCCTTCTCCCGCGACAAGGGGCTGTTCGGCGGGCTCACCATCGAGGGCGCCGTGATCGAGCCGCGCGACAAATGGAACAAGGCCTATTACGAGAAGGCGATCGACCCCAGCGACATCCTGGTGCGCCAGACGGTCGCCAATGCCGGCGCCGATCCGCTGCGCCAGGCGATCGCCCGGGCCCGCGACCCGGAGGTCGAGCCGCCCGCAGACGCCGCGACGACCACTCCCGCCGCGACCCCCAGTCCCGCCGCGGCGCCCGCCGCCTTGGATGTGGCGATCATTCAGCAACAACTGATAAAGCGCGGCTACGATCCGGGCCCGGCGGACGGGGTGCCGGGGCCCAAGACCCGCCAGGCCATCGGCCAGTACGAGGCCGACGCCGGCCTGCCGGTCACCGGCCGGCCCTCGGTCGCGCTGCAGCAAAAGCTGACCGGGGCAAAGTAGCGAGATTCAGGTCCCGGCGGCGGAGGTTGCGGTTTGCGGACCTGGAGCCATGCAGCGGCGCTGCTGATGGCCCTCGCGATGGCGAATGGCGCCGTCGCTGAAATGCCGCCAGCGCCCGCGATGATCCGCATCGCGGGCGGCGCCTATCCGATCGGCTCGAACGACGGGCCCGCGAGCTCGCGGCCGCGGCACAGGGTCACGCTCGAGGCCTTCTTGATCGACGCTTACGAGGTCAGCAACGCCCGCTTCGCGGCCTTCTTGAACACTCTCGAGGTGACCGCCAAGCGGGACGTGCCCGCGGGAGCGTTGCGCCCCGAGGACGTCGAAGGGCGGGACGCGGGGCGGCTCTGGGGCGGCTCCGGGGGCAGCGCCCGCGCCTTCATCGAGATGGACGACAGCGACGCCCGCATCGCCATCGTCGCCGGCCGCTTCGTGCCCGAGGCCGGCTTCGCCGACCACCCCGCGGCCGAGGCCACGTGGCGGGGCGCCAGGGCCTTTTGCCGATGGCGCGCGGCGCGCCTGCCGAGCGAGGCGGAGTGGGAGGCGGCCGCCCGGGGCAAGCGGGGACGCAGCTATCCTTGGGGCGAAGCGCCGCCGACGGCGGAACGGGCGGTGTTCGGGCGTGGGCGCGGCGCGACCGATGCGGTCGGGAGCCACCCCAGTGGGGCGACCGAGAACGGTGTCTTCGACCTTGCCGGCAACCAGGCCGAGTGGACGAGCAGCCTGTTCAAGCCCTATCCCTACGACGCGCGCGACGGCCGCGAGAATCCGGCGGCGCCGGGCGAGCGGGTGACCCGGGGCGGCGACCACGTCTTCGACGTGCGTCCCGAGCAACTCACCGGCGCCTTCCGCGACGGCTTCTCGCGCAACCCCGGCCGCGGTCACCGCCACATCGGCTTCCGCTGCGCCAAGGACGCGGGCTAGAGCTGCTCTCCGGTCACGGTCCTTCGATGCGCGCGGGGATCGCGGGCGGGGAGCCGGCCCGCCGCCGATCAGGCGGCTTGCGCGCGGGCTTCTCCAAGCATGCCCAATCTCTGCGCGTTGCGGCAGAAGGCGTTGTCCCCGTCGACTTCTCGGGCCAGCCACCGGTCGCAATAGTCCTCCCGCGGGCACCTCCTGCAGCGCCGGCGGATCTCCTTGACGAGGGTCTTGGTTGCCGCGTCATCGCGCGAAGCAGCCTCGGGGCTCAGGCCGACACGCTTCATCATACCAATCGTTCGCCCGGCCGAGGCAGCCGCCTCGCTTCCTCGAAACCACACGAAGAGGGCGGCGTTCACGGCCACCAAGAGTATGGCGACGCTGATTATTGTCGGGGTCATGGTCCGGTCCTCCCTGTCGCACAGCGGCCACGCGCAAACCGTGCACTATCGCGATGGTCGCAGGTGCACCCCGCCACCGCGTTGATTTGGATCAAATCGGGCTTTTCGAAATCGCCAGCTCGATGTCACTGCTCGCCGCCGCCGCCGAGCTCGAGCGGCCGGCCAAGCGCCTCGGCTAGCCGAACGCGAGCGCCGCTCTGGCGAAGACCATGATCTTCGACATGGACTCAAGCGTCAGCCCGACCTACCGGCCGGCTCAGGACGGCAAGTGTGGTGCGAACGCCCTTGGTGCCACCATCGTCGTCCACTGGGGAAGCCATCTGGGGAATCTCGGTTGAACCAGCTCTCAGTGCCTTTGCCGGGTGAGACGCTGGTGTTGGCGGGAGGGCAGGCTAATCCATGTGGCAGCCATACTTTTTCATGATGGAGTTGATTTAGAAGATGGAATAGGGATTCTTTGGTTGCATCCCTCTGAAACTTTCGACATACTGCAAATTGAAAGAGGCCCCAGTGAGCCAAGCTTGGTGACAGGCGGGGGCCAGCCGCCTCGGTGGTCTGGTCTTAGAAAACAAAAGTCAACGAGACGCGTAGTCATCGCCGGCCTGAAAGGAAGGCTACCAAAAACCTTTAGAGGCAGTCTTCCTAACGGTGATTATGAGAACCGGGATGAAGCTGTATATATTGAGCCCGAGCGAGGTACTAAAAGTGCTCGGGATCGGAATTCTGACTGCACTTCTGTTGTCTGCCGTGATGGTGCCGGCGTTTAAGTTCGGTATCTCCCCCATGCCAAAGCCCCCCAGCTTGTCTTTTGCCGAAACCCTTCTTGGTCGAGACCTGCCACTGCCAGTAGGGCTGGTGTTTCATGTCGCCTACGTGACGTTTTGGGCGGTAGTATATGTAATGTTCTTCTGGAATCGTTTGACCTTTTTGAACGCTTTATGGCTCGGACTTGCACTTTGGGGCGTGATATTGGTTTTCTTCTTTCCGATCATCGGGTGGGGGTTTCTTGGCCTCACAGTAAGTCCAAAGCTCATCCCCGCGTCGCTGGTACCTCACCTTCTTTTCGCGGCCTTTTTGTGGGGTTTCTGCAGAATTGTTTTCAGAGCAAATGTCGCTAGAGACTAATACACAAAGTGAATTCGATAACTTTATCTACGTCCGCCTCTTGCCGACTAATATGATTTCGGCACCCGCCAGACATATGGCTGCGTTTCGGAAATACCGACGGATCACCAAGAAGGAAGAATGGCACGCAGGGCATTTTATACGGTGACGGAGTAGGTTAAGCAAATGCCGGAGATAAATTACTCTCTATCGGAGATAATTGCCTCTGTGACGACAGCGATTCTCGTAGGGCTTTTCGTAAACTATTTGACTCAACGATATGCGAGGACACGCGCCGAGAAAAGGCGAGACCGATTCCGGGATGTGCTTGAGACCAGGCTTCTAAAATTTCGGGAGCTCCCCCCGGACAGTGACGCAGAGGCTGTGAATAGGTGCGAGTTCGTAAGACACACCGTTAAGGAGCTATCCCAGGAAATATTCGGTAAGCCGGTTCCTGAAGCCTTTACTCAGCGTCGAGAGGACACAAAATACCCTCCCATAGACTGTAAGTGGTGTTGGGACAAAGTTCACCCTGTCGATGGCGCCGAGGGCCGCTGCCCGGAATGCAAACTGCCTCTAGACTACTGGATTGACCGAAATGAGCCGCCGGTGCGCAGAGAGAGACCAAAGCTCTCCGTCGCACGTTAATTACGAACGCCTTGTCCCGTTGTTGGCTGCGGTGCTACCGCAATCGACGTAGAACCCCGCCCGCCGCAAGAGCTCTCGCAGTCTACGCCTCAAGACTCTAAGGCTCAGCGTCCTCAAAGATTTGAGGCAGAGTTGGGCCAGAAACGGTACATGATGCGGTTAAAGCGATTCCGCGGGTATGAAGAGTGCTAAAATTGAGCAACTGGCGCTTGTTGAAAATAGAGGGTTTTCCATCTCAATGGTTCATATCATGATATTGGTGCTATTATGAATACTACGCTTGTAAAAGCGATAGTAATAACATTATTTTATTTTCTCTTAGCCGGTGTTTTAGAGATTGGTGGCGGGTATTTGGTCTGGCTTTGGCTGCGTGAAGATTACACAATATTTGTCGGCTTTCTCGGTGGTTTAGTGTTGTTTTTATACGGAATTATTCCCACTCTTCAACCCGCTCATTTTCACAGAGTCTATGCTGCTTATGGCGGCATTTTTATTGTGATGGCAATGCTTTGGGGTTGGGCTTTCGATGGCATTAGTCCAGACAGGTTTGATGTTTTGGGCGCCGTCATCGCTCTCATTGGAGTTGCAGTGATATTCTATTGGCCCAGGAAAGGCGAGCAACTATGGAAAAATTGCTCATAATCTCTTTGGCACTATTTTTTGTCGCCGCTTTGTTTGAAATCGGTGGTGGCTATCTCGTGTGGTTGTGGTTGCGCGAGCATAAAGGAAGGCTCATGGGGTTGTTGGGCGCATTGGTATTGTTCGTGTATGGCGTTATACCCACCTTCCAACCTGCACACTTCGGACGAGTCTATGCCACCTACGGCGGGATATTCATTGTCTCGTCCATTCTTTGGGGTTTGATAATTGATAAAAAGAAACCGGATCGCTACGAGGTTATTGGAGCTGGTATAGCACTAATCGGCGCAACGATAATTATGTATGTGCCACGGTGATTGTGCGGCCATCCCCCCAGATGCGCACTTAGAGCCCCGGCCGGCCCCTCCGAGGCATTAAGACGGCGCCGGCGCGCTGCCGATCAGGCGGCTTGGCCGCAGGCTTCGCCAAGAATGCCCAATCTCTGCGCGTTGCGGCAGAAGGCGTTGTCCGCTTCGACTTCTCGGGCCAGCCATCGGTTGCAAAAGTCCTCCCGCGGGCACCTCCTGCAGCGCCGGCGGATCTCCTTGACGAGGGCCTTGGTTGCGGCGTCATCGCGCGAAGCGATCTCGGGGCGCAGGCCGACACGCTTCATCATGCCCATCGTGCGCCCGGCCGAGGCCGCCGCGACGCTTCCTTCAAACCACACGAAGAGGGCGACGTTCACGGCCACCAGGAGTATGGCGACGCTAATTATCGTCGGGGTCATGGTCTGGTCCTCCCTGTTGCACGCCGGCTACGCGCAAACCGTGCAAGATCGAGATAGTCGCGCGTGCACCCCCCCCACCGCGTTGATTTGGATCAAATCGGCTTTTTCGAAATCGCTGGCTCGAGGTCAAGGCCCGCCGCGTCAGGAGCAAGGTGGCGCGGCACCCCGGCGAGCTCTTCGCCCTTGTCGGCTTCGTCGTCACCAATCTGAGCCGGCAGCCCAAGCGGGTAGTGGCCTTCGACACTCGGCGCGGCACCGCCAAGCAGCATATAAATGAAGGCAAGAACGCGATCGACTGGACCCGGCTCTCCAGCCATGGCTTCGCTCGAGCGAGAGCTCGATGATCAGGTCGCAAAACAATTCTTAGGGCGTTAATCCTCCGATTCGTCCGCTCCCTCGATGCGCGTGGCGAGGTCAGAAATGAGCTTGACGAACTCACGTGCGTGTTTGCGATCCGCAGGATCGGAAATGCGGTAGTAGGCACGGACCAGCTCGAGCGTCTCGCGTCTCGAGATCTGGTCGTCTTCGCCGCCTGCGACCTGGGCGTCGCTCACACTCGGTGGACGGCCCGCGATCTCTTCCGGCATGGCGTCGAAGAAGAACGATACCGGCACGTCGAGAACCTGGCTGAACTGATAGAGCCGGCTCGAGCCGATGCGGTTGGTGCCCCGCTCGTACTTCTGAATCTGCTGAAAGGTGAGACCCACGGCGTCCGCCAATGCTGTCTGGTTCATGCCCAACAGGGTGCGTCTGCGCCGCACCCTGAGGCCGACATGCGCATCAACCTTCTTGTTCTGATTTAATCTCACGTTGCTACTCCGTTATCCTGGTGCCGGCCTCCATGCTTCTGCCTGGGTTACATCCCGAGCATGGAATCACTGCTCACCCTGGTCAGAATCAATCCTGGTCCGATCATACCACTGATTACCTGGCACATGGTAGATGCGCACTGCCTTTTCTATCGATGTTGCCCTTGATGGGGGCGTCGATCGGCGATGGCGCCTTGAACCTCAGACCTGATCGCTTGGTAATTGGTCTGAAACCGAGCCCCGCTCTGATGGGAATCAACCAAGCTGTTACGCCAAGAGATTGCCCAAGAAGCTACCCATAACCCTATCCAATACCACCAGGGGCCCGACCGTCTCCTTCTAAGTCCTTGATTCTATTGGTGGAGCCAGGGGGAGTCGCGCCCGACCTCTTGACTGGCATTCAAGCGCTCTCCCAACTGAGTTATGGCCCCGTCGCCGGCTGGCAGTCGGGCCCGGTCGGCGTCGGCGCGAACACCTCGTGTCCCGCCGCCTGCGGCCTGCGCGCGAGGCGCCGCCAGCACCAGCAGCCATCCCAGGCGCCAGGGACGAGAACGAAGGCCGTCCGCTCGCTTGCTTGCGGCGCCGCCACCTCGTCCTACCAGCTGTTCCTCAGCTCTCTCAGCTTGAGGAATACGGTCTTGGGGTCCGGGTCGTCGGGGAGGTCGGGAAAGGCCTCGCGCAATTTCCTGATCACCGTCGGGCTGTGCAGCCGGAAGAAGGTGCTGATCTCCTTTTCCAGCCCCAGGGTCGACACCAGCGCTTGGGCAGGGTCCTGGTGCTCGACCTCTTGGAGCAGCCCCTTGGCGCGTTCGTTGTCGGGCTCGCGGTCGAGCGTGAAGGCCAGATTGTTGGCGATATAGTCGTGCCCCGGATAGATCAGCGTGTCGTCGTGGAGCTTGGCGAGCTGGCTCACGAAGGTGTCGTACAACTCGGCCGGGTGGCCGCCATGGTGGCAGTTTCCGGCACCGGCGTTGAACAGGGTATCGCCGCAGATCAGCGCCGGCCGGTCGCCGCGGGAGAGCAGGCAGACATGGCTCATGGTGTGCCCCGGCGTGTCCAGGGTCTCGAGCTCCACGGTCTTGCCCACCGCGATCACGTCGCCCGCGGCGAGGCCGCGATCGAGGTCCGGAATCTTGTCCCGGGCGTTCTCGTGGGCCAGCAGCTTGGCCCCCGTCGCCGCGATCATCGCCTGGTTGCCGCCGATGTGGTCGAAGTGCTCGTGGGTGTTCAGCACCTGGGTGATGTCCCAACCGTGGTGCGCGGCGGCGGCCAGGCATTTCTCGTGGTCGAGCGGGTCGATGGCCAGCGCCTCGCCGCTCTGAGGGCAGGCGATGAGGTAGTTGAAGTTGCGGTAGGCGTTGGCGGTCCAGATTTGCTCGACGATCACGTCCCGACTCCTTAATGGCCCTTCGTGGTCCTTGCACGAACGCGAATCGTCCGCGCCGTCGCGGCCACCAAGGAAGAAATAGCACCTCGAGAGCGCCGGCGGCGAGAGCCCTCCCGAGACCCGAACAGCGACCCGGTGCCGCGTTTGCGGGGCTACTCCGGGAAGCTCTCGACCAGTTCCTCGAGCCTTTGCTTGGCGCCCTCGAGGAGGGCTTCGCCGTCACCCACGAGGAGGGTGTCGAAATCAAGCTCGAGCAACTTGCGCACGCTCTCCTTGAGCCCCGCCGGGTCGTCCATGACCGCCTCGCGCAACAGTCCGCAACGGCCGGGCGGGTTGCCGATCACCACGTCGCCCACGACCAGCACCCGCCGCGCCGGCCAGTGGAGCGCCACCTCGCCCGGCGACTTGCCGGGAACACCGACCACCACCAAAGGTCCGATCCGCTCTCCGACCTGCAATTCGACGTCCAACTCGGTTCCCTGGTCGCGGGCGTGGGCGGCATCGTCGGCGTGGATGGCGGTGCTCGCCCCGGTGCGGGCGCGCACCGCGTTGGCGGCCCGCGAATGGTTCCGATTGGTGATCAGGATCCGGGCCACCCCGAGGCCGGCGATCTCGTCGATCACCTCCTCGCTCGGCTCGACCGGGTCGATAGCGAGGTTGCCCCCGGGGTCGAGAACGAGGTGGCCGTTGAAGTTGTAGCCATGGGGTTCCGAGAACCAGGGCCAACTGAAGACGCCTTCGATGACCTCACGCATGCTCGACTCCGCTGCTGTGACCAGGGGCTCTCCCTTCTCGATATAGCGGCGTCGGCCGCACTTGCGAGGCCACAGCGGCCTAATGCGCCCAGGCGAGGCGGTGGGGCGCCGGCGTGCTCCAGTCGTGGCTGAGGGCGAAGCCGCGCAAGCTCTCGAGCGCGCGGTCGTGCTCGCCGCTCTGCCAGCGCAGGCCGATGGTGTGGCCCAAGTCGAGCTCGGGCACCGCGAGGTAGGCGAGGCCGGGGTGGCCCAGGCGGTCGGGGATCAGGGCCAGGCCCAGCCCCGCCGCCACCAGCGCCAGCGCGCGCTCGTCCTGGTCGCTGCGATAGGCGATGCGGGGGCGCACCCCGTGGGCCTCGAAGAGGCGCTGGCTTTGGGCCAGGAACTCGCAGTGGGTGCGCACCACGAAGGGCCGCTGGTGAAGCTCGGCGAGGGCGACCCGGGGGCGCCGCGCCAGGCCATCGTCGGCGGCCACGGCCAGCACCAGGCGCGAGCGAAAGAGCGGCGCCGCGCCGCGCCGCCTGGTCCCCGGCGCCAGCACGGTGAGCGCGGCGTCGACCCGGCCGCGGGCGAGCCAGCCCTCGATCTCGGGCACCGTGCCGTCGCGGAGCTCGAGCACCACCTCGCCCTCGGCCTTGCGGAACTCGGCCACCAGGCGCGCCAGCGCCGCCGCCGGCAGGGTGCGCAGCGCGGCGAGCTTGAGCCGCGCCAGCCCGGCCTCGGGCCGGAGCTCGGCGCGCGCCGCGGCGACCTCGTCGAGGATCGTCCGGGCGCGGTCGAGGAAGCGGTGGCCGGCGGCGGTGAGCGCCACCCGCCGCCCGCCGCGGTCGAAGAGGCGGGCGCCGAGGTCGCCTTCGAGCTTCTTGATGCCGGCGCTGAGCGTCGGCTGGGAGACGAAGACGCGCTCCGCCCCCTTGCTGAAGGAGCCGGTCTCGGCCACGGCGAGGAAGTAGCGCACTTGGTAAAAGTTCATGTATAGAAAATATCGATAGCTAGGACAAAAATAAACAATTTTATCTATGCGAGGGCCTTGGCTACACTGCGGCGGCCGCGCCGGCAGGGCTCGGAGATCATGCGCCAGATCATCGCCAGGCAGCTCTTGGGCGCGGCGCGGCGCGCCTACGACTGAGCTTTCCTCGCAGCCAAGGAGCCCATCATGAGCGAGCAGAGCAGCGACGAGCGGCCGATCCTCGTGGAGCGCGACGGCGCGCTCGCGGTGATCACCCTCAACCGGCCCCAGGCCTATAACGCCCTCGACGAGGCGCTTGCCGCCGAGCTCCTCGACGCGGTCATCGCCTGCGACCACGACCCCGAGGTGCGGGCGGTGATGCTGACCGGGGCCGGGGCCGCGTTCTGCGCCGGCGGCGACATCCGCGCCATGGCCGCCAAGCTCGACGCGCCGGGCGGCAGCGGCGCCTTCCTCAAGAAGCTCACGGTCTACTTCCACGGCGTCATCGCCACCATGGCGCGGATGCAAAAACCGGTGATCGCCGCCGTCAACGGCGCCGCCGCCGGCGGTGGCTTCAGTCTGGCGCTCTCCTGCGACCTGCTTGTGGCCGCCGAGAGCGCCACCTTTACGCTCGCCTACACCCGCATCGGCGTCGCCCCCGACGGCAGCTCGACCTTCTTCCTGCCGCGCGTCGTGGGGAGCAAGCGGGCGCTCGACCTGATCGCCCGCAACCCGGTCTTAAGCGCCGCCGAGGCCAAGGAGCTCGGGATCGTCTGCGAGGTCTATCCCGACCCGGACTTCGGCGCCCAGGCGCGCGCCTTCGCCGCCGACCTCAGCCGCCAGGCCACCCGCGCGCTGGGCGAGGCCAAGCAGCTCCTCGCCATGAGCCCCGGCGCCACCCTCGAGACCCAGATGGAGTACGAGCGCCGCGCCATCTCGGCCTGCGCCGACACGGACGACTTCCGCGAGGGCATCACCGCCTTCCTGGCCAAGCGCAAGCCCGATTTCAAGGGCGTTTAGGGCCAATCGCCCCCGCAGCCCCGGGAGCCGCACGTCATGACCAGCTTCGAGCCCCGCAACCCGGACTTCGCCGCCCGCGTCGGCGCGAGCTTCGTGCGCCAGAGCTTCATGGGCCATATCGGCGCCGAGCTCGCGCGTATCGAGCCCGGCTACTGCGAGATCTCGCTGCCCTACTCGGAGCGCATCTGCCAGCAGCATGGCTTCTTCCACGGCGGTGTCATCGGCACCATCGCCGACAATGCCGGCGGTTACGCGGCGTTCAGCCTGATGGACGCCGAATCGAGCGTCCTCACGGTCGAGTTCAAGCTCAACCTGCTGTCCCCGGGCGCGGGCGAGCGCCTCGTCGCCCGCGCCCAGGTGATGCGGGCGGGGCGCATGCTGACGGTCTGTCGCGCGGACGTCTACGGGGTCACGGGCGGGGACGAGAAGCACTGCGCCACCGGGCTCGTCACCCTGATGCGCCTGCCCGGCCGCGCCGACCAGCCCGAGGCCGCCTGAGGCCCGCGTCCCGGCAGGCCGCCCTTGGTATTTGCCGGCGGTCCCTAGAATTGCCGGGCCTCGCCCGGCCAGGAGCAACCGCGATGATCCCCAACCAGCTTCCCTCGCTCGACTTCGACCTCGGCCACGACATCGACATGTTGCGCGACACGGTGATGAGCTTCGCCGCCGACGAGGTGGCCCCGCTCGCCCACGAGATCGACGCCTCGAATGAGTTCCCGCGCCAGCTCTGGCCCAAGATGGGCGCGCTCGGGCTGCACGGCATCACCGTCGAGGAGGCCTACGGCGGCACCGAGATGGGCTACCTCGCCCACGTCGTGGCGATGGAGGAGGTGAGCCGCGCCTCGGCCTCGGTGGGCTTGAGCTACGGCGCCCACTCCAACCTCTGCGTCAACCAGATCGGGCGCAACGGCACGCCCGAACAGAAGCGGCGCTACCTGCCCGAGCTGGTGAGCGGCGCCCATGTCGGCGCGCTGGCGATGAGCGAGTCGGGCGCCGGCTCCGACGTGGTCGCGATGCGCCTGCGCGCCGACAGGAAGGGCGAGCGCTTCGTCTTGAACGGCACCAAGATGTGGATCACCAACGGGCCGGTGGCCGATACCCTGGTGGTCTACGCCAAGACCGACCCGGAAGCCGGGCCGCGCGGCATCACCGCCTTCATCGTCGAGCAGGGCTTCAAGGGCTTTTCCACCGCGCAGAAGCTCGACAAGCTCGGCATGCGCGGCTCCGACACCTCGGAGCTGGTGTTCGAGGACTGCGAGGTGCCGGCCGAGAACGTGCTCGGCGAGGTCGGACGCGGCGTGCAGGTGCTGATGAGCGGGCTCGATTACGAGCGCGCGGTGCTGGCCGCCGGGCCCTTGGGCATCATGCAGAGCTGCATGGACATCGTCGTGCCCTATGTCCACGAGCGCCAGCAGTTCGGCCGCCCGATCGGCGAGTTCCAGCTCATGCAGGGCAAGCTCGCCGACATGTACACCAACATGAATGCCGCCAGGGCTTACGTCTACGCCGTGGCCAAGGCCTGCGACCGCGGCGAGACCACGCGCAAGGACGCCGCCGGGGCCATCCTCTACGCCTCGGAGCGGGCCACCTGGATGGCGCTCGAGGCGATCCAGTGCCTGGGCGGCAACGGCTACATCAACGACTACCCCACCGGGCGGCTGCTGCGCGACGCCAAGCTCTACGAGATCGGCGCCGGGACCTCGGAGATCCGCCGCATGCTGATCGGCCGCGAGCTCTTCCAGGAGA
Organism: uncultured Alphaproteobacteria bacterium; assembly: GCA_965371625.1. GTDB lineage: Bacteria > Pseudomonadota > Alphaproteobacteria > CBDUZE01 > CBDUZE01 > CBDUZE01. The sequence goes on along the minus strand of CBDUZE010000010.1, from coordinate 93,142 downwards.
CGGCGTGAGGTAAGCTGTCAGCTTTCAGCGGTCAGATTGCGCGTGCCAAGCGACCGAAATCAGGAGCCGGAGCGATGAGCTGACGCTGCGGCTCGACCAGGACGAGGTCCGTATCGTTAGCCAACCCGCCGACATTCGGCGCGCCCAGGAGCTGATCGGCAGGTACGTGCCGGCCGACGTCAGCTTGGTCGACGAGCTGATCGCCGCGCGTCGCCGTGAAGCCGCTGGCGAGGATCGGGGTGAATGACATTGTCGCCGGTCCTCACCGCCGACCGCGCCTGGTCGGAGCTGGAAATCGGGGTCGAGATAAGGCTAATTCGCGATTAAGATAGGCGGCGCGCCTTTCTCGAGACGCCGCAGGAGAGTCCATCCGTGTTCGTCGTCAAATATCTCATGGGCCGCGAGCGGCTGTGGAAGGTGTTCTGGATCGGCGGCGGCCTCGCCGGCGCGGTCTTCTGGATCCTGGTGGCGCTCGCGACGGGGGCGGGGGCGATCCCGCCCGGCGCCGGCTTCGCCCTGTTCACCCTCTACGGGCTCTGGATCTCGATCTCGATCTGGACCTCCGCCAGCAACGTCGAGAACCCGCTTTGGGGCCACTTGGCCCGGATGACGGCCGTCGTCGGGTTCATCGGGATCGCCTTCCAGCTCTATCAGGTGTCCCAGCTCGACTGAGCGGTGCGGCGGCGAAGACCGGGCCGGGCGCCAATTCTCGGGCCGCCATTCCGTGCTAAGGTCGGGCCCTTGCTAGGGGCTTTTGCGCAGAGGAGCCAGAGCGATGAAGCAAGACCCGGTGGTGATCGTCGGCGCCGCGCGGACGCCGATGGGGAGCTTTCAGGGCGCGCTCAAGGACGCCGCCGCGCCCGAGCTCGGCGGCGCCGCGATCCGGGCGGCGCTGGAGCGCGCCGCGGTGGCGCCCGAGGACGTCGACGAGGTGATCATGGGCTGCGTGCTCGCGGCCGGCTTGGGCCAGGCGCCGGCGCGCCAGGCCTCGTTGGGCGCCGGCATCCCCGAGGACGCGGGCTGCACCACGGTCAACAAGATGTGCGGCTCGGGCATGAAGGCGACCATGCTGTCCCACGACCTGATCGCCGCCGGCAGCGCGGCCGTGATGGTGGCGGGCGGGCTCGAGAGCATGACCAACGCCCCGTACTTGTTGGAGCGGGCGCGCGCCGGCTACCGCATGGGCCACGGCCGGGTCGCCGATCACATGTTCCTCGACGGCCTCGAGGACGCCTACGACAAGGGCCGCCTGATGGGCACCTTCGCCGAGCAGACGGCGCGCCACTACCAGTTCACGCGCGAGGGCCAGGACGAGTTCGCCATCACCTCGCTCGCCCGCGCCCGCGGCGCCACCGAGGACGGCAGCTTCGGGCCTGAGATCGTCCCGGTCACGGTCAAGGGGCGCCGTGGCGAGACCGTGGTGGAGCGGGACGAGCAGCCGTTCGTGGCGGATCTGGAGAAGATCCCCAAACTGAAACCGGCCTTCGCCAAGGACGGCACCGTGACCGCCGCCAACTCGAGCTCGATCTCGGACGGCGGCGCGGCGCTGGTGCTGATGAAGCGCTCCGAATCCGAGCGCCGCGGGCTTGACCCCCTCGCCACCATCGTCGGCCACTCGAGCCACGCCCAGGCGCCGGCCTGGTTCACCACAGCACCCATCGGCGCGCTCAAGGCGCTTTACGAGAAGATCGGCTGGAGCTTGGCCGACACCGACCTGTTCGAGGTCAACGAGGCCTTCGCCGTGGTGACCATGGCGGCGATGCAGGAGCTCGACCTGCCCCACGACAAGGTCAACGTCCACGGCGGCGCCTGCGCCCTGGGCCACCCCATCGGCTGCTCGGGCGCCCGCATCCTGGTCACGCTGTTGGCGGCCTTGGCGAAGTACGACCTTCGGCGCGGCGTCGCCACGCTGTGCATCGGCGGCGGCGAGGCCACCGCGATGGCGGTCGAGCGGGCGGCCTGAATGGCGCGGCGGCGCATCGCCTCAGGCTCGAGTTTCGAGGAGCTGATCGGCTACTCGCGTTGCGTGGTCGACGGCGACCTGGTGTTCAGCGCCGGCTGCGCCGGCTACGATTACCGGACCGGCGGCATCTCGGGAGACGTGGTCGAGCAGGTGCGCCAGACCTTCGCCAACCTCGAGGCGGGGCTCGCCGAGGCCGGCGCCGGCCTCGCCGACGTGGTGCAGATCCGCTACTACCTGGGGGACGCCGGCGACCTCGATCGGGTGGCACCGGTGCTCTCGGAGTTCATGGACGCGGTGCGGCCGGCGGCGACGACGCTGGTGTCCCAATTCATCCGGCCCGAGATCCGCTTCGAGCTCGACGCCATCGCCCGCCTGCCGGGGGCGTGACCGGGAGCGAGGAGACGCAACCATGGTGCTGAGCGAAACCCAGACCATGATCCGCGACATGGCGCGCGAGTTCGCGCAAAGAGAGCTCGTCCCCAACGCCGCCGAGTGGGACCGCAGCGGCGAGTTCCCGCGCCAGGCCATCGCCCGCATGGGCGAGCTCGGCCTGATGGGCATGGTGGTGCCCGAGGAATGGGGCGGGGCCGGCGCCGACTTCGTCTCCTACGCCCTCGCCATGGAGGAGATCGCCGCCGGCGACGCCGGCTGCGCCACCGTGATGAGCGTCAACAACTCGCCCGGCACCGCCGCCATCCTGGGCTACGGCAGCGACGAGCAGAAGGAGCGCTACCTGAGGCCGCTGGCCTCGGGCGAGAAGCTCACCGCCTTCTGCCTGACCGAGCCCCAGGCCGGCTCCGACGCCTCCAACCTGCGCACCCGGGCCCGCCTCGAGGGCAACAAGTACGTGCTCAACGGCACCAAGCAGTTCATCACCTCGGGCTCGACCGCCGACCTGGCGCTGGTCTTCGCGGTCACCGACGCCGACGCCGGCAAGGGCGGGATAAGCTGCTTCATCGTCCCCACCGACGCGCCGGGCTACCGCGTCGCGAGCATCGAGAAGAAGTTGGGCCAGCGCTCCTCCGACACCTGCCAGATCGTCTTCGAGGACCTCGAGGCGAGGCCCGACCAGATGCTGGGGGCGCCGGGCCAGGGCTATCGCATCGCGCTCGCCAACCTCGAGGGCGGGCGCATCGGCATCGCCAGCCAGTCGGTGGGCCTGGCGCGGGCGGCCTATGAGGCGGCGCTGGCCTACGCCCATGAGCGCGAGGCCTTCGGCAAGCCGATCTTCGAGCACCAGGCGGTGGCCTTCCGGCTCGTCGACATGGCGACCAGCATCGAGGCCGCGCGCCAGCTCGTGCTCAACGCCGCCCAGCGCAAGGACCGCGGCGAGCCCTGCCTAAAGGAGGCCTGCATGGCCAAGCTGTTCGCCTCCGAGATCGCCGAGCGGGTGTGCTCGGATGCGATCCAGATCCACGGCGGCTACGGCTACCTCAACGACTTCCCGGTCGAGCGCCTCTACCGCGACGTCCGCGTGTGCCAGATCTACGAGGGCACCAGCGACGTCCAGCGCCTGGTGATCAGCCGCGAGCTGGGGCGGGGCTGAGCGGGCACCGCTGGATCTTCAAGAGCCCAAGTGCTGCCCGCCGCGCTGCCCGCCAAAGGTTGGCCACCTTGCGCCGCAGCTCGAACATTAAAGCCGTGCTGATCTCACCGGCGTCGTAAATCTCGAGCAAGGCGCCGACACGGGGAAAGGATACCCTGCCCCCTCTGCGCGCGAAGACGCGAAACAGAATGGCGATCCGCAGCGCCCGCAGCTCGGCCTCGAGTTCGGCTTCCAGGGCTTGGTGTTTCAAGGTCGTCACCGGAGCGACTTGTAGAAATATCCCTCGACGACTTTTAGCTTTCGTTTGTAGACGCGCTTAGAATCGGTCTGATCGTAAACATAAACGTAGTGGCGGCAACCCATTTCTACCGTCTTCAGGTAAAGCGATTTGAAATCCGCCACGAAAATTTGTTCGCTGATACGCTCCCCCAAGGGCAAGGCCATGAGCCCTAGACGGCGTGCCTCGGATTCTCGAGCAGCCAGCCATGCCGGTTGGACCACGAAATCCTTTTCGAACATAATCACAGATAGAAGGAATTCTATCTTACCATCCGCGTTCCGCCAGCATGCTGGATCGCCCGGGCCACGTTCATTCGGACTTTCAGGCTCGATCGGGGCCTCGAGTGCGGCGACCTTCCGCCGCAGGTCGACCAGTTCGCGCTTTTGCTCAGCGATGGTATGGCGCGCCTTGGCTAACGCTTCGTCAGTTTCCCCGAGCGGAATTTTTCGAATTTCTTCAAGATCTCGTTTTAGGGAAGCCGCTTTCTCTTGAACAACTTTAAGTTCCTGCTGAAGTTGGCGCTTTACCTTGGTGATCCGCTCCACCGCACGCAGCGCCTTTTTATGCTCCTGCGCGACCGTCTTGAGCTTGGTTAGCTGGTGCCAGTCGTCCGGCAGGTCCTTCAGCCTCGTCCCCAAGCGTAGCAGCATGCTCTCCACGTCGTCTCGGAATTCGGCCAGCTCCCGATTTGCTGCGAGAAGCGCATCGAGCTCCCTTTCACGCAGTCTGAGATCGCCGGACAGCGCCTCAACAATAATTATGAACCCAAACAAAAACAAGAGCATGAACTCCGTCATCGTGACGCCAAAGATCTCCCTACTCTGCTGCTGCTGAAAGGTCTCGCCGCTCATCTCACTATTTGAGCTCATCGCGGATGTAGCGAGCGTTCTCCACTAGGTGCTCCAGGACCCTCAAATTGGCTTGGCTCGCGGCTGCCGCCGCTTCCTGGATCTGATCGCGGTAGCCGCGGATGATCTCGAGCTCTTTCGAGACCGTGGCGCTCGAGACCTTGACATCGTTGGCGTGCTGTTCGAGGGCCGCCCCGTAGGCGGCGACGGCGCTGTCCAGGGCCTGGAAGGTCGTCGTTAGTGCTTTCGCTCCGTCCCTGGCGGCGGTCATCTCGCGGACCAGTTCCCGGACGCCCTTCACCTCGTTCGCCAGTCCTTGAAGGCCGTCAATGCATTCCTGGATATGGGAAACCAACTCGGCCGTGGCCTCAGCATGATCCTTGACGGTCGAGGCGGTCGCTTCCACGCCATCTTCCAAATCCGAGAGTTTGGCGCGCACGCCCTTGAACAGGTCCTCGGGCAAGCGCAGGGCGTCGACCTTCTTGGCGAAGTTGTTGATGACGCGTTGGATCTGCCCGGTGGCGTCCTTGGTGAACTCCTGGACCGAGTTAGCGTTCTCGGCGCTGGCGGCCCGGATCAGGCCGGTCGCTTCCTCGGCGGTCGCGGCGACGTTTATCATCGTCGCCTCCGAGGTCCTTTGAATCGACGCCGAGGCGACCTCGGTCACCTCGAGGAGGGAGGCAGTGGCCCCTTCGGTGGTCTCGCCGATCGCCCGCCCGGCCACGTCGCGGGCATCCCGCAGATAGATCACGCATTCGTCGAATTCTCGGGCGAGCTGGTGTACGGCCGCCGAAATCTGGTCGTAAGCTTCCTCTTTCGCGGCATCAGGCACCTTTTGAAATTGAACCAGGAAGATTCGTCCGATTAATCCGGCGATCGTGGTCACCAGCGCCACACCGAAGCGCTCCATTATCAAGCCAGGGCCGAGCGTTCCCTCTATGGTCACCAAGACTGGCGTCAAAGTGAAGAACAACGCGATAAGAGTGAAGAGAAACCCCAAATAGTAAACGCTGTCTGCAAGTTGTTGAACATTATGGCCCCGCGAGATGAGGAACTTTACCCAGATGAAGTAGGTTATCATGACGAGCCCTGCGAAGAAGAGAACGTATTGCAGTGCTTGCCCTATAAAAATGGCCCACCCGATCAATAGAGCGCCCGCTACGAGGGCGATAAAAAAGCCCACAAGTGGCCACTTGGCCGATTGCGGCTCGATCATGATCGAATTCCCGTGCCCCAGCTGCCCCTCATCGCACCCGCTCAACCTCCACGAGGTTGGCGCCGAATTCGGCGAAGTAACGGTCCCAAAAACGGATGTGCCCGCGCCCCTGGAAATTCCGCGTGCGGGGCCGCCACAGGTACACCACCTTGACCGTGACGCCCCCCAGCAGGGCCGCCACCTCGTCGGCGTAAGCGGACGCCGCGAACCCGTCGTAGTCGATCGAGCGCCGGTAATGGGAGTAGGCGGGCATGTTCTGGAGCATGTCCGAGACCACGATCAGGCGGCGCTCGGGCGTCTCGGTGTTAAAGTCGTCGATGAATGAGACCTCCCGCAGCATCTCCATGATCGGCGAGTGGGGGGCTTCCGCGCCTTCCAGAAGCTTGGCGAGCACGGCCTCGAGAGGGGCGCCGAAGAAGTCGTCGAATCTCTTCTGGACCCGTGGCGGGTTCTGGTAGAATTCGTTGGCGCCGGCGCCGGTCCCCGGGTTGCACATCGTGAACATTGGGGTGGGGGCCAAATAATTTTCGTCGTCCAATATGTAGATCGAAAGCTTCTCGTAGCGCTCCAACTCGAGCTTCACTTTGTTGGTCAGGTTTTTGAGGAAGAGTTGTTGTGACGGGGTAAACGGATCGGTCTTGTCGACGAGGAGAACGGTGTGCGGGTACGCGCGGTCCAACGGGCAGAGATCGGTTTCGTCGATATCCTCGGGGCCGATGATCAAGGGAAGCGCCGCCAGGGCGATGATAATGGCGACCGACGCCGTGATCATGGCGACCCCTATCCGATCCTTTTTTCGCAGTACGGGCATCTCGATTAGCCGGCCCAGGTCACTTAATCTCGTCCTCGCCGAGGCGGCGCTCGGCCTCCTCCTCGATCTTGAGGAAGAAGGTCTTCATGCTCTCGATGGTCGAATCGTTGAGCCGCCGCAATTCCTTGTGGAGGTGGCCCGCCATCTCGTCGAGCTTGGCGATCAGGGCTTCGAACCTTTCCGAGGTTTCGCGTTCCTCCGCCAAATCGAGCGGCGGTAGCGCTTTGGTATCTTCGAAGCTGTAGGCGTTCTTGAAATAGGGGGGCGGCTTATCCGCACGCACGTTGGCGTTATGGTCGCGAAACTCGCGAAGGAGCGTATTTGCCGATTCCTCGGCAAAGTCGGCGTAGTGGGCGAACTCCTGCAGGAAGGTCTCGCTTTGCGTGATGAGGGCGCCGTATCGCTGGGCGTTTCGGCGTAGGTGTCGAACCAGCCTGTCGAGCTCTACGGCCTTTTCATCTATAACAGCGTTGATCTCGTTCTTGAGACCCTGCTTGGCCTCGTCGTACTCGTCTCTGGCCGCCTTGTAGGCCCGGTCCACTTTTCCGTAACCTGGATAAGGGTCATCGGACGTATAGCCCTTGATGAGCGCGAAGGTGGCGAAGAGGAGGCCGATGATGAAGAGCACCCAGGCGTCGTAGTTTCGCACCCCGAACGGGTCTTCGAGCAGACTCGGAATGGCCTTGACGAGGGCGTTGAAGGGATCGAGCTCGAGCTGGGCGCGGTAGTGGGCGGTGGCTAGGTTGAAGACCACCACCACCAGCGAATAGGCGGAGACGCCGCCCGCCGCGGCGAGCCGGCGAGCGGGCTTGATGTGGTTGACATATGGTGTCGCGTAGACGCCGATCATCAACGCAGTGCCGATGTTGGCAGCGGAGATGAGCAGGGCCTGGAAAGTTCCGCCGAGAAGGCCGAAGTCGCTGCCCTTGGCGAAGAAGTAACTGTTGGCGAGGGATTCGGCGAGAATCGCGACGATCACCAAGGCCCAATGGAAGATGTGAGAGTCGGGATAGTCCGGCTCGCGGTCGAGCTTGTTCGAGGCGACGAAGTAGTTGCGCTGGCGAAGCCTGTTCCGCTCGTGCTTGCGCAAGCCGACGAGGCCGTCCCGCCGCTTGTCCAGCGCCCGGTTGATGCCCTGTTGGGCGCCGCCGGGAATGGCTTCGCACTTCGACAGGTCCATCTCCAGTTCGATCTCGTTCCGGTCCCGCTCATGATGCTGAAGCGCCTCGAACGTCCGGGTGCGCGCCTCCTCGAGCTTCTCGCCCATGACATGGACGATGCCCTGCTGGACCCGGTCGAGCTTGGTGTCGGTCTGGAGGGGGCGGCCCTCGCGCGCCTCGAGGAAGGCTTGCTCCTGCACCTTCAGGTCGCGCTTCAATTCCTCGACGTCGATTTGTGGAAAGCCCAACATCCCCCGTCTCCTCCCGTGCCCCGGCCCCAACAGGGCAAGACACCCATCTTAACCAGAGAGAGGCGGGTTGAGTAGGTATTTCACTACTTTTCCGCGTAGTGCAAACCTAAGGGGGTCGATAACAGGGTGTTACCTGATTTTCAACAACTAGAAGCTTCGGACGCTACGGCTTTGGGCCGGTCTAGGGCCTGTCGCTTCACGGTGATCGGGGCGACCTGCCGTCCCCCCACGGCACGCCCTTTACCGCCGCGCCCGGCGATGCCAGAGTGGCGCCCCGATAATCCGGTCGGGCGCCCGCCGCGGCGCGTCCGGCGCACACCTCGAGGGAGCCCGAGATGGCCGAGCCGATCGACTTCTACTTCGACTTCGCGTCGCCCTACGGCTACATCGCCAGCCACCGCATCGACGACCTCGCCGCTCGCCACGGGCGCGAGGTGACCTGGCGCCCCTATCTCCTTGGCGTCGCCTTTAAGGCCACCGGCATCCCCCTGGTCACCGAGCAAGGCATCCGCGGCGACTATGCCCGGCGCGACTTCGGCCGCTGCGCCCGCTTCTACGACGTGCCCTTCCGCATCCCCGACGTCTTTCCGATCCTGGCCGTCAACCCGAGCCGCGCCTACTACTGGCTCATGGACCAGGACGGCGCCGCCGCCAAGGCTCTGGTCGGCGCGCTTTGGAGCGCCTACTTCGTCGACAACCGGGACATCTCCAAGGCCGAGGTCATCGCCGAGGTCGCCGCCGCCCAGGGCCTCGACGGCGAGGCCGTGGTCGCCGCGCTCCAGGACCAGGCCATCAAGGACCGGCTGCGCCAGGAGACCGAGCGCGCTATCGAGCGCGGCGCCTTCGGCTCGCCTTACGTCATCGTCGACGGCGAGCCGTTCTGGGGCAACGACCGCCTCGACATGGTCGAGAAGTGGCTCGAGACCGGGGGCTGGTAAGCGGCCCAGGCGCGAGCGCCGGCGGCGCCACGGCCGAGCCCATCGGCACTTACTGGGGCATTATCGGCTCTCGTTTCACTTGGCGCCGCTGCTCTTCGCGCCACGCGACCCCGACACTCGCAAGCTCAAGAAGCTCACATTCGGGCCCCGGGTGTTCCGCGCCTTCGAGCTTCTCGCCCGGCTCAAGGGCTCGAGGGGCACACCGTGGGGCCTCTTCGGGCGCATCGAAGAGCGGCGCCGGGAGCGCGCTCTGTTCGGCGAGTACGAGGTCGTGGTGGCCGAACTTTTAAAGCGGCTTTCGCACGAGAACCACGCCCTCGCGGTGGAGATCGCCGGGATCTCCGAGCAGATCCGCGGCTTCGGCCACGTCAAGGAGCGTACCATCGCTCAGGCCAAGGCGCGCGAGGCCGAGCGCAGCCCCGCGTCCAGCGCCACCGGCGCGGAGTAGGCGCCGCCCGCCGCCAACCTCACGCCGGGGCGGTAACGAATTAAAGGGCGATCCAACGGAAGCCTTCGTGCTTAGTGATCGTGGCGATCTCAATTGGCCCGCCCACTGTTGCTGGTCTCAAGTTGAAGTGCGAAAATTTCGCCACCGCCTCGACCAAGAACCTTCCCAAGTCTATGGCATCTTGACCGCCTTTATTCAAAGCGGCAGTTTCCGACCAGGTTTGAATAAAGGCCAGGCAAGCTATCCGGTGTGCCGGGCAATAATGTCCAGCATCCGCCTTTCTTGCAGCGCGAACTCACGCAATATTTTTGCATGTTGCTCGTTGTAGAAATGCGGAAAGGTGATGTTCGGTACAGAGCCGAGCCGGGAGAAGTTTAGCTGCTCAGCCTTTGTGAAATTTTGCTCAAGCACGTCCATTACTCGCTGCCACCACTCCTTGCTGAACTCCGCCAGCTCCGCTACGTCGTCACCTGTCGACACAGGACGGTTCAATATGTCGTGAATAGCTTCAGATCGAAGCTCCGCCAGCTCATCGACTGCCGATTGCGAAACCGCCTGAGCGACTACACGGGTTTCACCCATAGAGGCTGCCGCAGGGTACGCGGCTGTCACCACCTCCAGGGCGTCTAGGTAACTCGCTGGATTTCCCGGTGACACGCTTAGCGCCTCGCCAATTTGGTTTACCAGCGTATGCAAGTCCGCTGAGCTGCCACAGTTAAGCGCGTTGATGTTGGAAAGAGGCCCCTGTAAGGCCTCCACCGACACCCCTGGCCCCAAAAGTGGAATTAGCTGTTTCCCGGCCCCCCAGCGCGCGCCAAGCTCGAACAGCACATAAATAGAGGCGAGCCCTGCGTCAGTGACGAGGCCAATGAATACCGGCGCAGCAAGCAGTTCCTTGTGTATTTGCTGGTCTGTTTCAGCACCTCCTGGCAGCTTGTAACCTGGCACACTGGTGCACCGAATTTCTTCGTCGGAAAGGTTCAGTGCCAACCGCAGCAAGTCGATAACCGGCTTGGCTAGTGCAATGTCGCGGCTGCTATGGCTAATAAATATCTTTATCATTGCCGCCCTTCTACTATTCGACTTCCGCTTTGACAAAACGAGAGGTTAGGGCACCGTAATGCCTATTGGGTTTCTCCCAACGGTTCGCCAATCGTCCGCTTAATTCAGATTAATATAATAGACTGTTTTCAGTTCGTCTATGAGGGACACGATGGCCCGGTGCATGTCTCTTGTCTCGTCATAGAGTTCTTCAATTGTCTGGTGATACTCTTCGCGCACCGTTGTCCGCAATTCTTCGGTGGTGCCAAAGAGAATTTAAGACCCACGGGCGAGCAAAATTAGAATCAGTATAAACGCGACACCAAGGGCTATGCCCAGCCCGCTCTTTTTTTCTTTTTGATCTGGATCCGGGGAGGGCTTTGGGTCCCCAATAAGCTCTTTCACGCGCTTATCTCCGTCGCGCACCATTGCCTTGGCGTGCCTGGCAAAATCATCGTCATGAGGGTTATGTTGGTTTGCCCATCCCATGGCAACTTCTCCCGTTCGATTCTCTGTGCTTTCCACCCGCCTCCAAGTATCCGGGATTCCCAGATGGCTCCTCACAATCGCCGACAATGGTAGCACAATGGGCATCCGAACGCGATTCCGGCCCTGAGCTGTCACGATAGGCCGTGGTCCGCTCTTGATCGAGCTGATTGGGCGATGAGAAACCCGGCCCCGTGAGCATTTCGCACTGTGAGGGAGCACTTCGACCTGCGCGGCACACACCTGTCCTGTCGGGTGATCTGGATGTGTCTCGACCAAGGTCCTGAGCCACGCGGTCTACGCTGCCAACCTCGGCGCGGGCCGAGACATGCGGCGGGCGTAAGCGGTGGCCCGGGTGGCGGCGCCGCGCTTCAAGGCCGAGACCGAGGCGGAGCTGGAACGCCGCGTCATCGTCTCGCTCTTCTTCATCAGCAGCGAGGAGCAGTTCTGGGGCGCCGGCGGCATAGCCATGCCCGAGCGGCGGCTCGAGGTGGGGGTCTGAGCGCGGCCGGCTTTTCCCTTGCCGCCGGCGCCGGGGCAAGGGCATCCTGGCGCCAACGTGATGAGCCAGGATCGAGGCGCGGATGACGGTGCTCCCAAGCGCGGTCGAGGTCCGTTCGACGGAGTTCGAGGAGAACGCCGCCCGCATGGGCGAGATGGTGGCGGGCTTGCGCGCGCTCGTAGCCAAGATCAAGCAGGGCGGCGGCGAGAAGGCGCGCGCCAAGCACGTGGGCCGCGGCAAGCTCCTTCCCCGCGAGCGCGTGCGCCGGTTGCTCGACCCCGGGGCGCCGTTCCTCGAGTTCTCCCAGATCGCCGCCCACGAGGTCTACGAGGACTACGTGCCCTCGGCCGGCGTGATCACCGGCATCGGCCCGATCAAGGGGCGCGAGTGCGCGATCGTCGCCAACGACGCCACGGTCAAGGGCGGCACCTACTACCCGCTCACCGTGAAGAAGCACCTGCGGGCCCAGGAGGTGGCGCGCGAGAACCGGCTGCCCTGCATCTATCTGGTGGATTCGGGCGGCGCCAACCTGCCGCAGTGGCCCGAGGTCTTCCCCGACCGCGAGCACTTCGGACGCATCTTCTACAACCAGGCCACGCTCTCGGGCCTGGGCATCCCCCAGATCGCGGTCGTGATGGGCTCGTGCACCGCGGGCGGCGCCTACGTCCCGGCGATGGCGGACGAGAGCATCATCGTGCGCAACCAGGGCACCATCTTCCTCGGCGGGCCGCCGCTGGTGAAGGCGGCCATCGGCGAGGTGGTGAGCGCCGAGGAGCTGGGTGGCGCCGACGTCCACTCGCGGATCTCGGGCGTCACCGACCACTACGCCGCCAACGACGGCCACGCGCTGGCGATCGCGCGGACCATCGTCGGCAACCTCAACCGCGACAAGCGGCCCGAGGTCAGCTTGGCGCCGCCAGCCGAGCCGCTCTACGACCCCCAGGAGCTGCACGGGGTGCTGCCCGCCGACGTGCGCATCCCCTACGAGGTGCGCGAGGTCATCGCCCGGATCGTCGACGGCAGCGACTTCGACGAGTTCAAGAAGCTCTACGGCACCACCCTGGTCACCGGCTTCGCCCGCATCTGGGGCTATCCCGTGGGCATCGTCGCCAACAACGGCATCCTGTTCTCGGAGTCCTCCCTGAAGGGCGCCCACTTCATCGAGCTCTGCGCCCAGCGCGGCATCCCGCTCATCTTCCTGCAGAACATCACCGGCTTCATGGTGGGCCGCAAGTACGAGGCCGGCGGCATCGCCAAGGACGGCGCCAAGCTGGTGACCGCGGTGGCCTGCGCCCGGGTGCCCAAGCTCACGGTGATCATTGGCGGCTCGTTCGGCGCCGGCAACTACGGCATGTGCGGGCGCGCCTACGGGCCCCGCTTCCTGTGGATGTGGCCCAACGCGCGCATCTCGGTGATGGGCGGCGAGCAGGCCGCGAGCGTGCTTGCCACGGTGCGCCGCGACAACCTCGAGGCTCAAGCGCAGGAGTGGTCCGAGGCCGAGGAAGAGGCCTTCAAGCAGCCCATCCGCGATCAGTACGAGGCCCAAGGGCATCCCTACTACGCCAGCGCGCGGCTCTGGGACGACGGCATCATCGACCCCGCCGACACCCGCATGGTGCTGGGGCTCGGCCTCTCGACCGCCCTCAATGCGCCCATCGAGAAGACCGACTTCGGCGTCTTCCGGATGTGAGCGCGGGGTAGCGGCCCAAGAATCGGAAAAATGTTCGACACTCTCCTCATCGCCAACCGCGGCGAGATTGCCTGCCGGGTGATCCGCAGCGCCCGGCGCATGGGCCTGCGCACGGTGGCGGTCTACTCCGAGGCCGACGCCGAGGCGGTCCACGTGGCGCTTGCCGACGAGGCCCACCTGATCGGCCCCGCGCCGGCCGCCGAGAGCTATCTCGATCAGGACGCCGTGCTCGCGGCGGCGGCGCGGAGCGGTGCCGAGGCGATCCACCCGGGCTACGGCTTCCTGGCCGAGAACGCCGAGTTCGCCGAGGCCTGCGCGGCGGCCGGCCTGGTCTTCGTCGGACCGCCGGCGGCGGCGATCCGCGCCATGGGCTCGAAGAGCGCCGCCAAGGCGATCATGGAGAAGGCGGGGGTACCCGTTGTGCCGGGCCGCCACGGCGGCGAGCAGTCGGCGGAGGCGCTCGCCGCCGCCGCCCTCGAGGTCGGCTATCCGGTGCTCATCAAGGCGGCGGCGGGCGGCGGCGGCAAGGGCATGCGCCGGGTTGATGACGAGGCCGGTTTCGGGGACGCGCTTGCCGGCGCCAAGCGCGAGGCGCTGGCCGCCTTCGGCGACGACGAGATGCTGATCGAGCGCTACCTTTCGCAGTCCCGCCACATCGAGATTCAGGTCTTCGCCGACGGCCACGGCAACGCGGTCCACCTCTTCGAGCGCGAGTGCTCGATCCAGCGCCGTCACCAGAAGGTGATCGAGGAGGCGCCGGCGCCGGGCCTCGGCGAGGCGATGCGCGCGGCCATGGCGGCGGCGGCGCTCGACGCGGTGCGCGCCATCGGCTACCAGGGCGCCGGCACCGTCGAGTTCATCGTCGAGGCGAGCCGCGGTCTCGACGAGGGCACCTTCTACTTCATGGAGATGAACACCCGGCTCCAGGTCGAGCACCCGGTGACCGAGATGATCACCTACCTCGACCTGGTCGAGTGGCAGCTCCGGGTCGCCGCCGGCGAGCCCCTGCCGGCGACCCAGGACGAGCTGATGATCGACGGTCACGCCATCGAGGCCCGCATCTACGCCGAGGACCCGGGGCGCGGCTTCCTGCCCCAGGCGGGGCGATTGGCGCGGCTCCGCTTGCCCGAGCCGACGCCCCAGGTGCGCGTCGATTCCGGAGTCGAGGAGGGCGATCGCATCACCGTCCACTACGATCCCATGATCGCCAAGCTGATCGTCTGGGACGAGGACCGGAGCGCGGCGCTGAGGCGGCTTAGGTCGGCGCTCGCCGAGGTCGAGGTGGCGGGGCTCGCCACCAACCTCGCGCTCTTGAGCGCGGTGGCCGCGCATCCCGCGTTCGCGCGCGCCGAGATCGACACCGGCTTCATCGAGCGCCACGGCAACGAGCTGATGCCCGAGGCGGGGCCGCTCCCGGATCGCGTGCTGGCGCTGGCCGCGCTCGACGTGTTGCTGCGCCGCGAGGCGGCCGCGGCGGAAGCGGCGGCGCGCTCGGCCGACCCCCACTCGCCGTGGCGCCGGATCAGCGGCTGGCGCCTCAACGACGAAGGTCACGACGATCTCGAGTTCCTCGACGGCGACCTCGCGATCACCGTCCGCGTTGGCTTCCGCGACGGCGCCTACGACCTGGATCTCCCCGGCGGCACGGTGCGGGCGCGTGGCCGGCTGAGCGAGGAGGGCGCGCTCAGGGCCGACCTCGACGGCGTGCGCCTCGGCGCCGCGGTGGTCCACGAGGGCCGGGAGCTCACGGTGATCACGCCGGGCGCGGCCCATCGCCTGACCTGGCACGAGGCGCGCGACGACCTCGAGGCGGCGGAGATGGAAGGCGCCGCGGTGACCGCGCCGATGCCCGGCAAGATCATCCAGCACATGGTCGAGGCCGGGGCTCGGGTGAAACGCGGCGCCGCGCTCCTGATCATGGAGGCGATGAAGATGGAGCACACCATCGTCGCCCCCAGCGACGGCGAGGTCAGCCGCTTCAACTACCAGCCCGGCGAGCAGGTCGACGAGGGCGCGGTGCTGCTCGCCTTCGAGGCCGGCGGCGCGGATTGACGGGGCCGGCGGCGGCGCGCCTGATGGTCCGGCTCGCGGGCGGCGCCCTGGCGGCGCTGGCGCTGCTAGCCCTCGGCGCCTGCAGCCCGGCCCCGACCTGGTACGAGGCGACCTGCCTGCGCAAGGGCTACAACACCGACGCGCCCGCCTATCGCGCTTGCATCGAGCGCGAGCGGCAATGGCTCGAGCAGCAGCGCCGGCGGCCGCCGGCTCCGGCCGGCGGTTGAACCCGCAGCGGGCGCTAGGGGCCGGCTGTGCCGAGGCCGAGAAAAGGGGATCGAGGAAAGGGGGTCGATGATGGAGTTCTCGTTGAACGACGAGCAGCGGGGGCTGCAAGAGGCGGCGCGTCGCTTCGCCACCGAGCAGATGGCGCCGGTGGCGCGCGAGATCGAGGAAAGCGGCGTGCCGCTTGGCCGTGACTGGATGGCTCGCTATGCCGAGCTGGGCTTCCTCGGCATCAACGTGGCGCCCGACTACGGCGGCCTCGGCCTCGGCAACGTCGAGGCGCTCGTGGTGCTGGAGGAGTTCGCCCGGGTCTCGCCGGCGGTCGCCTTCCCGGTGTTCGAGAGCTCGGTGGGCCCGGCGCGGGCGATCGAGCATTTCGCCGCCGACGAGCTCAAGCGGAAGGTGCTGCCCCGGGTCTGCGCCGGCGAGATCGTAATCGCCGTTTCGATGTCCGAGCCCGAGGCGGGCTCGGCGCTCACCGACCTCACCACCCGGGCGCGCATCGACGGCGACGAGATCGTCATCGACGGCGCCAAGCGCTGGTGCAGCGGCGCCGGCCACGCCGACGGCTACGTCGTCTACTGCCGGCTCGCGGACGAGCCCGGCGCCAAGGGCATCGGCGCGGTCTACGTCGAGAAGGGCGCAGCGGGCCTGAGCTTCGGCCCGCCCGAGCCGCTTATGGGCTTCCGCGGCATTCCCAGCGCCGACCTCCACCTCGAGGGCGTCCGCGTGCCGGCCGCCAACCTGATCGTCCCGGCGGGCGGCTTCCCGCGCCTGATGGAGGCCTTCGACCTCGAGCGCTGCGGCAACGCCACCATGTGCCTGGGCATCGCCGCCGCGGCGCTCGAGGAAGCGCTCGCCTACAGCCAGGAGCGGCGCCAGTTCGGCAAGCCGATCTGCGAGTTCCAGGCGGTGCAGCTCAAGCTCGCCGAGATGGCGATGAAGGTCGAGGCGTCGCGGCTCCTGATCTACCGCGCCGCCAGCACCGCGGGCTCGGAGCTTCCCAGCGTCTTCCAGTCGAGCGTCGCCAAGTGTTTCGCCAACGAGATGGTGCACGAGGTCTGCGGCGCCGGGCTCCAGCTCATGGGAGCCTACGGTTACGCCAAGGCCTACGCCATGGAGCAGCGCCTGCGCGACGCCTGGGGTTGGGGCATCGCCGGCGGCACCATCGACATTCAGAAGGTGAATATCGCCGCCGCCATGGTCGGACGGCGCTTTAACCAACGGCGCTAAAGCCCTGTCAAATAAAAGTTTACTCTCGCCGTATCGCAACACGAGAGGGGGGTCGGATGGGGCGTGCGCGGCCTCGCCTCAAGCCTTCGGCGACCTCCCCGGCGGCTGATTTGTGCCGAGCGATCGCCTGAGGTTATACTCAAACCGGTTGGACGGCTTCATGGACCTGATCGCGGCATGAGGCGACGAATGATTCGACCCCACACAGGTTTCGCTGCCACCCGTCTAAGGTTGCTCGCGGTGGTGCTGGCGTGTGGCTTCGCGGCCCTGTGGCCGGAGCCCGCGGCGACGCAGAGCGGCGACAGCGGAGCGCCGCCACCCCCCATCATCGGCACCTCGGTCGGCCAGATCCCCTGCAGCGAGCCGTCGGTCTCGACGCACCTGATCTGTCAGGAGTGGCGCAAGCAGTTCGAGGCCTATCAGGCAGGGATGCGGGCGGCGGTGCCGAGCCCGGCCGAACCGGCCCCGTCCGCGACCCTCGAGGCGCCGCCGCTGATGCCACGTATAAGCACCTCGTTCGGCGAGATGACCTGTGACGAGGCGGCGGTGGAGACGCACCCGGTGTGCGTGGATTGGCGCCGGAAGTACGCGGCCTGGCAGGCCCGCACGCAGAGCCAACGTGTGGCGCAGCTCCAGACCCAGCAGGGGGCTGCTTTGCCCGGGCCGCCGTATCCGCCGACCGTGGCCACCGGCGGTGACTTCGAGGATTTCTCGTGCGACGAAGCGGAGGTCGCATCGCGCCCCGTCTGCCAGATGTGGCGCCGGGACGTGGAGGCCTACTGGGCCAAGGTACGGTCCACGGGTGCGGTCCAGGCCCCGACCGCCATACCGTCGGCCCAGCAGCAGGTGCTGGGCAGCGGGCCGCCGTTGCCGCCGCTCGTAGGCGGATTCGAGGGCGAGACCACGGTCTGTACCGACCCGCAAGTGGCGTCGTTCCCGATCTGCCGTGACTGGCGCCTGCAGGTCGAGGCCTATCGGGCCAAGGTACGGTCCACGGGCGCGGCCCAGGCCCCGGCCGTCATACCGTCGCCGGCCGAGCAGCAGGTGCTGGGCAGCGGGCCGCCAATGCCGCCCACGGTAGCCACAGGCGGCGACTTCGAGGACTTCTCTTGCGAGGATTCGGAGGTCTTCTCGCGCCCAGTCTGCCAAATGTGGCGCCGCGACGTGGAGGCCTATTGGGCCAATGTCGAGGCGCTGCGCAAGCGGCTCGCGGAGCAGGAAGGGCTCAAGCGCCAGGCCGAGGCGGAGCGCAAGGCGGCCGAGGAGCGCGCCCGCCGCGAGGCCGAGGTTAAGCGCGAGGAGGAGCGACGGGCGGCCGAAGCCAAACGCCAGGCCGAGGCGGAGCGCAAGGCGGCCGAGGCCAAACGCCAGGCCGAGGCGCTGCGTAAGCAGATCGCGGAGGAGGAGCGGCTGAGACGCCAGGCCGAGGCCGAACGCGAGGCGGCCGGAGAGCGGGCGCAGATCGAGGCGCTGCGCAAGCGGCTCGAGCAGGAGGAGAAGCTGAGACGCCAGGCCGAGGCCGAGCGCGAGGCCGCCGAGGAGCAGCGCCGGCTGGCCGAGGAGCGCACCCGGCGCGAGGCCGAGAAGCGCGATCGCCGGCAGGCCGAGGCCCAGCGCGAGGCGGAGCGCAAGGCGGCGGAGGCCCAGCGCGAGGCCGAGAAAGCGGCGCAGGCCAAGCGCCGCGCGCAGCTCACCGCGGGACTCTCGCAGGTCAGCCGCTTCAACGAGGTGGTGATCGCCGACGCCACGGTGCGCGAGTTGCCCGAAGCCGGGGCCAAGGCGGTGCGCAAGCTGCAACTCGGCGAGCAGGTCCACGTCGTCGGTGAGCTTGCCAGCGGATGGGTGCAAGTGGCGCGCGAGGGCGTGCCCATCGGCTGGCTGCACGGCTCGGCCGTGAGGCAACGGCTGGCCGCGGCGCCGCGCCAGCGCGAGGAGAGCGCCGCCCTCTCGGCCGCGCCCGCTCCCTTGCCGCCGCTGGACCGTCCCACCGCCTCGGGTCGCAACTATGCCCTGGTCATCGGCAACAACGACTACGCCAACCTGCCCAATCTCAAGACCGCGGTGGGCGACGCCGCCGCCGTGGCCGAGCTGCTGAAGCTGCGCTACACCTTCGAGCCGGGGGACGTGAAGCTGCTGCTCAACGCCGGCCGCCGCACCATCCTCGACGAGCTGGCGCACTTGCGGCGCCGCCTCCACGAGGAGGACCGGCTGCTGATCTACTACGCCGGCCACGGCGTGGTCGACGCGGCGACGGCGGAGGGCTTCTGGCAGCCGGTGGACGCCGAGATCGACAAGAGTTACACCTGGATCGCCAACTACGAGGTGCGCCTCCAGCTCCGCGGCATCCCGGCCAGGCACGTCCTGGTGGTCGCCGATTCCTGTTTCTCGGGCACCCTCACGCGGGCGGCGCCCGATTACTCCAGCATCCCCAAGGATCGCTTCTTCGCCGAGATCGACTCATCGGTCTCGCGCAAGGCGATCTCGTCGGGCGGCACCGAGCCGGTGGCCGACGTCGGCTCGGGCGGCAATTCCGTCTTCGCCTACTATTTCTTGAAGGTGCTGCGCAACAACCGACGGCCCTTCATCACCTCGTTCGAGCTGTTCAACAATCTGGTGCGCGCGGTCACCAACAATTCGAACCAGAAGCCCACCTACGGCACCGTGAGCGATTCCGGCGACGAGGGCATGGGCGACTTCACCTTCGTGCTGCGCTAGCGTGGTTCCAGGTTGCCTGGAACCACACTAGACTTTTGTCACTCACGGCGGCGGACCCGAGGGTCCGCGCCTGCGCGGGCGCGCCGGGCGACCGGCGGGCCGCAGTCGCGGCCTGAGATCGATTCCAGGCGACCTGGAATCGCTCTAGGGACTTGGCCCACGAGTAGGCTTCGGCGCTTGCGCCGCGCCGGGCTTCAGCTGAAGTGACGCCCCTCGTAGGGATCGAAGGGGGTCGCGGGATCCCGGCTTCTCAATTCGCCGGGCTCGTCCAAGCTCGGCTTGACGAAATCGAGGCCCAGCGCGTCTAGCTCGGCCTTGGCTTCCGTGACCAGCCGCTCCAGGTTCTTCTTTTGCCGGAACGAATTGACGTAGAGCAGCAAGAAGCTGATGGAGCCGAACCAAATGCCGCCGACGCCGAGCCATCCGATCATCAGCAACAGGGCGTCGCGTGAGGGCTCGAAGCCCGTCGCCACGGTCGCGAGCCAGCAGAAAATAAGGACGGAGAAGTATTTCGGCCGGCGCTTGTCGACCAGATCGTCGGCGGCGTACCAGTCGTTCAGAGACTCGTAGGCGAGTTGGACGTCTTTTTGCTGGTCGCGTGGCAGTTGCTTGTATTCGCTGTCCATGGCTCGGATCTCTATCCGTATAGTAGCTTACTTTCCGACAAATGGGGCAATTACGCTTCCCTGTTCAAAGCGGCGCGGTTTGGCGCCGAGCGGCGCGGCTCACCGCTTCCCGCTCCGCGTCGCCTAACCATTCTCCTTGTCGCCGCCTTCGACCCCGGACTCGGCCAACGCGGCGAGCTGCTCGCGGTCGTGAATGTAGAGGCTCTTCGACATGCGCTCGACGATCCCGTTGGCGACCAGGTGGCTGAGCGAGCGGGTCACCGTCTCCCTCGTGGTGTTGGCCCGGCTGGCGATCTCGGCATGGGTGCGCATGGGCCGCACCACCCAGGTCCCGGGGGCCACGCTGTCCTCTTCGGACATCCGCATGAGCTCGGCGTAAACCCGCTGTGGGGCGGGCAGGGTGCAGAGATCGATGATGCGGTCGTCCGAGCTCCGGAGCGCCCCGGCAAGCCGTTCCAGGACCTTCTGCGTGATCTCCGGATGGTCGGCCATCAACTTGCGGAAGACCTCGGCCGTCACCGAGGCTAGGCGACAGCTCTCGACCGCCACCGCGCCGGTCGCCCGCCCGCCGCCGTCGATCGCCGAGAGCTCGCCGAAGTACTCGCCGGCGGGGACGTTTGAGAAGGTGATTTCGCGACCCGCCAGCGTGTAGCTCACCAGCCGCACCTGACCTGCCACGACGAAGAACACGTCGCGATCCTCGTCGCTTTGGCCGACGATCTGACCGTTGGCCGAAAACTGGTGCCATCGGCACTGCGTCTCAAGGGTCTGCAGCTCTTGCGGCGACAGGCCCTCGACCAGCCTGATATTCTCGAGCCCGACCTGCCTCATGCTCGATTTCTTTGTCCGTTACTGGCCGGGCCTCTCCGCGAACCCTTGGCCGGATTTTTTGCCCCCGCCCGGGACCATACCATGATCGCAGCTGGCCGGACCAGTGGCGCGCGAGACCCGGTAGGGTTAGGCTTTCCGGCGTTGTTCAGGCGCCGCCGGAGGGGGCAGGTCCGAAGCTCCCAGGAGCGTCGACAAGTAACGAAAGGTGGAGGATGACCATGTCTCGAGTGGCTTTGGTGACGGGCGGCAGCCGCGGTATCGGGCGTGCCTGCAGCGTCGCCTTGCAGGGCGCGGGATACCGCGTGGCCGGCAACTACGGCGCCAACCGGGAGGCCGCGGATCGCTTCAGCGAAGAGACCGGGCTCCCGGTCTACCGGTGGGACGTCTCCGACTACGCGGCCTGCGAGGAGGGCGTCGCCCAGGTGGTGCAAGAGCTCGGGCCGATCGAGATCCTGGTCAACAACGCGGGCATCTCGCGCGACCGCTTCATGCACAAGATGCCGCGCGAGCAGTGGCACGAGGTGATCGATACCAACCTCAACTCGTGCTTCAACATGTGCCGCCTGGTGATCGGCTCGATGCGCGAGCGGGGCTTCGGCCGCATCGTCAACATCAGCTCGATGAACGGCCTTGCGGGGGCCCTGGGAGAGACCAGCTACGACGCCTCGAAGGCGGGCATGATCGGCTTCACCAAGGCGCTGGCGCTCGAGAGCGCGCGGCGCAACGTCACCGTGAACGCGGTCGCGCCCGGCTATATCGAGACCGACATGCTGAGCCCGGCGCCCGCGGAGTGGCTCGAGGACCTCAAGCAGAGGATCCCGGTCGGGCGCCTCGGGCAGCCCGAGGAGATCGGCCGCGCCGTGGTCTTCCTCGCGGCCGACGAAGCGGGCTTCATCACCGGCGCCACGCTGTCGGTGAACGGCGGCCAGCACCTGCACTGAGAGCGCCCCTGGGCGCCGCTCGATAGTTGCGTCGCGCCGGTGCTGACCCTCGAGGCGGCGTTTGCGCTCGAGATGAGCGGCTCCGAGTTCGCCGCCAGGCCGGTGATGGCGGTCGGAATCGCGCTAACCCGCTTCGCAATGTGGGTTCTCAGGGAGGCCATAATCCATTAGCATTGGATTGAGTGCGCCTCGCGTCAGGGTGCCCGGGCGGGTTGCCTGCGAGGCGCGAAGCCGGTCGGCAAGAACCGGCCTGGAGGCGCGAGTTCAGGGATGTGTGCGGAGCGATGCCCGATCAGCCCGATCACCTGGTAAGATTCATCGAGGTCCAGAAGAGCTACGACGGCGAGATCCTCGTCGTAAAGAACCTCAACCTGGACGTCGCCCGCGGCGAGTTTCTCACTCTCCTTGGCCCCTCGGGCTCCGGGAAGACCACCTGTCTGTTGATGCTTGCCGGCTTCGAGCCCGCCACCTATGGCGAGATCATGCTCGACGGCCGCGCCATCAACAAAGTGCCGCCGCACAAGCGCGACATCG
Organism: uncultured Alphaproteobacteria bacterium; assembly: GCA_965371625.1. GTDB lineage: Bacteria > Pseudomonadota > Alphaproteobacteria > CBDUZE01 > CBDUZE01 > CBDUZE01. Next base: position 70,805 of record CBDUZE010000010.1, on the reverse strand, counting down.
GCATGGTGTTCCAGAACTACGCCCTGTTCCCGCATATGACGGTGGCCGAGAACCTGGCCTTTCCGCTCCAGGTGCGCAGGATTCCGAAGCCGCAGATCGCGGACAAGGTCCGAAGGGCGCTCGACATGGTGCGGCTTGGCGGGCTGAGCTCCCGCATGCCGAACCAACTCTCGGGCGGCCAGCAGCAGCGCGTCGCGGTGGCCCGCGCCCTCGTGTTTGACCCCAAGCTGGTGCTCATGGACGAGCCGCTCGGCGCGCTGGATAAGCAGCTTCGCGAGCAGATGCAATACGAGATCAAGCACATCCACGAAGACCTGGGTGTCACGGTGGTCTACGTGACCCACGACCAAGCCGAGGCGCTCACAATGTCGAATCGCATCGCGGTGCTCAACGATGGCGTGATCCAGCAGCTCGACACACCCGATAACCTTTACGAGAACCCCGAAAACGCGTTCGTGGCCCAATTCGTCGGTGAGAACAACAGGCTGTTGGGCAGAGTGACGAGAGTCAACGGCGCAGGTTGCTCGGTCGAGGTGGACGGCGGCGGCAAGGTCGAGGCGCTTGCCGTCAAGATCGACGGCGTGGGCGGCCGGACCCTGTTGTCGCTGCGCCCTGAGCGGGTGCGGATCAACCCGACAGCGGGACAAGTGCCAAACATCTTCGACGGCAGGGTCGAGGAACTGATCTATTTGGGAGATCACATTCGCGTGCGCGTGAGCGTGTGCGGTCAAGAGAACTTCATCGTCAAGGTTCCCAACACGTCCGGCCATTCGGCGTTGCGAAAGGACGACCAAGTGAAGGTTGGCTGGGCGCTGGAGGACTGCCGGGCTCTTGACGCCTAGGCGTGGGTTCCTCGCGAGCGCTGTCGCGTCAAGGTTGAACCAAGGAGTGTAGCCACCCGCCGGCTGAGCCGGCATCAACTCAGGGAGGAACGAACCGATGAGATTTCTGTCCAAGATTTTCGCCGTGACGGTGATTGGCTCCGCTGCGCTCGGTTTCGCGACGGCGACGCCGGCCCTTGCCGACTCGCTCACCGTCGTATCGTGGGGCGGCGCCTACACCCAGAGCCAGATTAAGGCCTACCACCGGCCTTGGGAGAAGAAGACCGGCAACACGGTCAACTCCGAGGACTACAACGGCGGCCTGGCGGAAGTCAGGGCGCAGGTCGAAGCCGGCAACGTGACCTGGGACATCGTCGACCTCGAAACGCGCGACGCGGTGCGCGGCTGCGACGAGGGCCTGTTGGAGCGCATCGACCCCTCGACCCTGCCGCCGGCCCCCGACGGCACTCCGGCCACGCAGGACTTCATCGAAGGCACCCTGTTGGACTGCGCCGTCGCCTCGATCGTGTGGTCCACCATCATCGCCTACGACTCCACTAGGTTCCCGGGCGAGAAGCCGAAGACCATCCTCGACTTCTTCGACACCAAGAAGTTCCCCGGCAGGCGCGCCCTGCGCAAGGTCCCGGCCCTCAACCTGGAGTGGGCGCTGATGGCCGACGGCGTGCCCAACGACAAGATTTACGAGGTGCTTTCCACCCCGGCCGGCGTCGACCGGGCGTTCGCCAAGCTGGACACCATCAAGGACGACCTCCTGTGGTGGGAGGCCGGCGCCCAGCCGCCACAGATGCTGGCCGACGGCGAGGCGATCATGGCGTCCGCCTATAACGGTCGCATCTTCAACGCCCAGAACCTGGAGAAGATGCCCTTCGTGATTATCTGGGACGGCCAGATCTGGGACCTCGACTTCTATGCCATCGTCAAGGGCACCAAGAAGCTGGACCTGGCGCTGGAATTCATCAAGTACGCCGCCGGCACCCAGCGCAACGCCGATCAGGCCAAGTACATCTCTTACGGTCCGGTGCGCAAGTCGTCCATGAAGCTGGTCTCGACCCACGCCGAGACCGGCATCGACATGAAGCCGCACATGCCGACGGCGCCGGCGAACTTCAAGAACGCGCTGTTTAACAGCTTCGAGTTCTGGGCCGACCACTCGGACGAGCTGAACGAGCGTTTCAACGCCTGGTTGGCCAAGTAGCACATTCGGTCGCCATGCGGGGGGGCGGGCCTCGCGCCCGCCCCTTTTCCTTCCGCCGGCAGCGGTCCTTCATTGGTTTGATCATTTCACGGGGCGGCCCATCATGGCCATTGCGGATGCCACGCTTCAGGTGCTGACGGCGGACGGGGTGCCGCTGAAGACCAAGCTGCGCCGCGCCACCCGCATGAGCCGCATCAGGGCCTTCCTCCTGGCCGCGCCGCTTCTTCTCTTCATCACCGTCTCCTTCATCGTGCCCATCGTCGACATGCTGTACCGCAGCGTCGACAACCCGCGACTCTTGTGGCTGTTCCCCGAGACGGTGGCGGCGCTGGAGCAGTGGGACGGCGAGAAGCTGCCCGGCGAGGCGGCCTTCGCGGCACTGGCCAAGGAGCTGAAGCTGCGCCGCGAGGACAGGAACCTGGGCAAGGCGGCCACCCGGCTCAACTACGAGCGCGGCGGCATGCGCAGCCTGATCACCATGACGGCGCGCAAGCTCGGGCGCGTCGAGCAGGGCCCCTACAAGGAAGCGATGATCGAGATCGACGAGAAGTGGGGCCAGCGCGAGACCTGGGCAACGATCAAGCTGATTGGCGAACGATACACCCTCGTCCATTACCTGGCTGGCGTGGACCGCCATTTCGATGCCGACGGAAACGTGGTCATGCAGCCCGAGGAGCGGCAGATCTACATCCTCATATGGGTCCGCACCCTGTGGGTCAGCCTGCTGGTAGCCGTGTTCTGCCTGTTGCTGGGCTATCCGATCGCCTATCTGCTGGCGAGCCTGCCGGTACGCATCAGCAACCTGCTGATGATCCTCGTGCTGCTGCCATTCTGGACGTCGCTGCTGGTCCGCACGACGACGTGGATCGTGTTGCTGCAGAGCAACGGGGTGATCAACGACATCCTGGTGTGGGTCGGGATCATCTCCGACGAGGGCCGCATCCGGATGATTTACAACATGACCGGCACCCTCATCGCCATGACCCAGATCCTGCTGCCCTTCATGGTGCTGCCGCTGTATTCGGTGATGAAGACCATCTCGCCGTCGTTGATGCGCGCCGCCCAGTCGCTGGGCGCCAACCCCTTCCGCGCCTTCATGCGCATCTACCTGCCGCAGAGCGCCCCCGGGATCGGCGCCGGCTCGCTCCTCGTGTTCATCATTTCCGTCGGCTACTACATCACGCCGGCGCTGGTGGGCGGGAGCACCGGCCAGCTGATCAGCAACTTCATCGCCTACCACATGAAGTCGTCGCTCAACTGGGGCCTGGCGGCGGCGCTCGGCACCATCCTGCTAGCCTGCGTGCTGGCCCTCTATTGGCTTTACGACCGGGTGGTCGGCGTCGACAACATGAAGCTGGGCTAGAACGATGGCGCTGCCACCCTACGTAGGCCCCCTAGGACGCGCCTGGTACTACGGCTTCAGGGTGATCTGCGGCCTGGTCTTCCTCTTCCTGATCGCCCCCATCATCATTATGATTCCGCTGTCTTTCAACGCCGAGCCCTATTTCACCTTCAGCCACGCCATGCTCACCCTCGATTCCGAGGCGTACTCCCTGCGCTGGTACCAGGATATCATCGGCAACCGGCAATGGCTGCATTCGGCGAAGAACAGCATCATCATCGCGGTTTGCGCGACGGCCCTGGCCTCGACCCTCGGCACGGCGGCGGCGCTGGGCCTGAGCCGTTCCCACATGCCCTTTCGCCGCCTCGTCATGGCGGTCCTGATCTCGCCGATGATCGTGCCGATCATCATCTCGGCGGCCGGCATGTTCTTCTTCTACTCCAAACTGGGGCTGGCCCAGTCCCTGCCGGGGCTCATCCTCGCCCACACCGCGCTGGGCACGCCGTTCGTGGTGATCACGGTGACCGCGACGCTGGTCGGATTCGACCACAGCCTGACCCGCTGCGCCGCCAGCCTGGGCTCGCCGCCGTCGAACACCTTCTTCAAGGTGATCATGCCGCTGATCCTGCCAGGGATGATCTCCGGCGGCCTGTTCGCTTTCATCACCTCGTTCGACGAGGTGGTGGTCGTGTTCTTCCTGGCCGGCTTTGAGGAGCGCACCATCCCGCGCCAGATGTGGGCCGGCATCCGCGAGCAGATCAGCCCCACCATCCTCGCCGTGGCCACGCTCCTGGTCTGCGTCTCCATCATGCTGATGACGACCATCGAGCTGCTGCGCCGGCGCAACGAGCGGCTCAGGGGAGTCAAGCCGTAAGCGAAGCCGGGCGGCCCCCGGGGCCGCGCGGGGTCGGGGAGGGGCCCCGAAGCGGCCCTTAAGTGCCGGGCTCGGCGTTCCAGTACTTGGAGTTCAGCCCCACCATGAGGGCGTCGTGCGCCGCCTCCAGGCAACGCCGCAGGCTGAAGTAGCGGCCGATCGAGACCTTGCGCTGGCAGCGGTCGTAGACCGCGCCGGCGCTCTCGACACTGGCTGCCGGCAGCGCGGCCGCCCGGGGCGCGATCACCCTGGCCCACAAGCTGCCGCGCTGGTCCGGCGTCACCCGCCCGCGCTCGGGCAAGGCGTTGATCAGGACGTTGGTTATACGCACCACGTCGCTGTCCGGGCTCGAGCGATCGACCAGGCGCTCGCCGACCGAGCGTTGGGGGCCCACCGCGAGGGCGATGTCGGCCTCGGTCTGAGGCTCGGGGTCGTCGGCGATGGGAAGCGGTATCAAGGTCACCCGCGGGCCTACCTCGAGGGCGACCTGGGTGGCGTTCCACTCCTGAAGCAGGCGTTCAGGCAAGCTGACTCGGACCGCGGTGTAGCTGCGCTCGGTGACGATGCTGACGTGGTCGGCGGCCGGAATCTCGCGTCTGGTGCCGTCGCCGGCGCTGACGATCAGGGTCATGCCATCGTCCGTCGCCCGGTAGGCGATGCCGTCGTCCGGATCGGGCCGTTCGCGCTGCAGGCAGTAGGCGCTGAACTCGGCGGCACAGCGCCCGTCCTCGCATTTGAGCGCCGTCGGGCCGTCGGTGGCAAGAAGCGCCAGCACCTGGGGCGCGGCGTGCGCCCCGACCAGCGGATAGGCCGCCACCAGGAGAGTGACGCCGACCAGGGCGGTGGCGCTAAAGAGCATGGGCATGCGCATGGGAGCTTCCCTTGCACGGGCGCCGCTCCCGCCGGGCGCGCGGCGCGGCGCGGAATCACGAGCGACAGCATCCCACCCGCGCGCGCGCCGGTCAATCGCGGCCGGCTTGGATGGCGCCCGGACCCGCTTCGTGCTAAGGCTTCGTCGACCTTGGAGCCGCGCCGCCCGGCGCGGTGTTTTCTCGCTTCAGCAGTGCTCAGGTCAAGGATCGCCTGGCCGTGAAACCGCTCGATCTCTTGCTCGCGCTCGCGGTTCCGACCATCTGGGGCCTGGGCTTCACCGCGGCCAAGGCCGGGCTCGACCAGTTCCCGCCGATCCTGCTGATGGCGCTCCGCTTCACCCTCACCGCGCTGGTGCTGGTGTGGTTCGTCAAGCCGCCGTGGCCCAGCATGGGCCGCATCTTCGTCATCGCCGTGGTCAGCGCCACCATCCAGTACAGCCTCACCTTCACCGGTCTCAAGGACATCTACGCCTCGACCGCAGTGATCGTGGTCCAGCTCGAGGTCCCGTTCGGCGCCCTCCTGGCGGCGATCTTCCTCAAGGAGCGGCTGGGCTGGCGACGCGCCTTCGGCATGGCGCTGGCCTTCGTCGGCGTCGGCCTCATCGTCGGAGAACCGCGCCTCGGAGAGGAACTCATGCCGCTCGTTCTGGTGGTCTCGGGGGCCTTCGTCTGGGCCATCGGCCAGGTCATGGTCAAGGCCATGGGACCGTTCGGCGGCTTCACCCTGATCGCCTGGGTGGCGGTGTTCGCGGCACCCCAGCTGTTCGTCTCCTCGTGGCTGTTCGAGGACGGCCAGCTCGAGGCCATTCGCGGCGCCGACTGGCGCGGCTGGGCGGTGGTGCTCTACCTCGGCCTGGTGATGACGGCGCTCGGCTACGCCATCTGGTATCGCCTGTTGGCCAACTACCGGATCAACCAGGTGATGCCGTTCCTGTTGCTGCTGCCGGTGACCTCGGTCGGCGGCAGCATGCTGTTCCTGGGCGAGCGCCTCTCGACCATGGTCGCCACGGGCGGCGCCATCGTCATCGCCGGGGTCGCCATCATCATCGTCGAGCGGATACCGTTTCGCTTACCGTGGGGCGGCCGAAGTCGAGCCGGTTAAGGTTGCGCGGCGTGCTTGGAGCGGTTCCAGTTCAATTGGAACCGCTCTCAGGCCGCGCCGGTGGGGACCCTCGGGCCCGCCGGTCGTCCGGCGCGCCCGCGCAGGCGCGGACCCTTGGGTCCGCTGCCGTGAGCGAAAAGAATCTAGAGCGATTCCAGGCAACCTGGAATTGCTCTAGTCGATCGGCCGGCACCAGGTCTCGCGGATCAGCAGCCCGAGCACCACGGCGACGGCATAGCTCGCCGGCAGCACCCCGAGCGCGGTCTGGAAGGCGGCCTCCGAGTAGAGCCGGGCGCCGACCGCCATCGTCCCGTCCCAGTTGAGGTCCAGGAAGAGCCCGATCAAGGGCTGGAACAGTGCCCCGCTGCCGATGTTGACCATGTTGACGAAGCCGATGGCGACGCCGGTGGCGTGCCTCGGGCTGTGTTCGCGGGCGGCGGCGAAACAAACGCTCATCGAGCCGCCCGCGAAGCCGTTGAGGAACAACAGCGCGACGATGCCGGTGAGCGGGACCTGAGGGACATAAAGCAAAGTCACCATGGCCAGCAAGGCGACCACCGCGCCCCCGATCATCGGCGCCCGGCGGCGCCCGAGATGGTCGGAGATCCAGCCGGCGGCGGGGGCGCCGAGCGCCCAGCCGACCATCATCGCCGACGCCGTGAGCGCGGCGGCGGGCCGCTCCAGGTGGTGGGCGCGCATCAGATAAGGCACGCCCCAGAGCCCGGCGAAGGCGAACATCGGTCCCGCCATGCAGGCCGCGAAACAGGCGATCACCCAGGGCTGCCGCCGCCCCAGCACCTCGCGCAGGCCGGCCAACATGGTGGATTTCTCGGGCTCCGGGTGGGCCCGGTCCCGAGCCGCCGCGCCTTCGGGCCGGTCCCGCACCACGAGCCACACGAGGACGCAGATGAGCAGCGCGACGGCGGCCGCGCCGGTCATCGCGGCGCGCCAGCCAACGGCCTCCACCAGCGCCGCCAGGGGCGCCTGTCCGAGGATCGCTCCGGCCATGCCGGCGAACATGGTCAGTCCCGTGAGCAGGGCGAAGCGGCGGGGCGGAAACCACAGGGTGGCGAGGGTGAGGCTGCCGATGAAGGGGAAGGCGGCGCCGGCGCCGATAAGAAAGCGTCCCGCGTAGGCGGAGCCCAGACCCGCGGCAGTGGCGAACAGCAGGGTGCCGAGGGCGCAGAGCGCCGCCGCCGCGCTCAATACCCGCCGCGGACCCCAGCGGTCGATGACCATTCCGACCGGCAGTTGCAGCCCCGCGTAGGCATAGAAATAGAGCGCGGCGAGGTTGCCGAGCACCACGCCGCCGACCGCGAAGTCGCGCATCAGGTCGTCGACCATGACCGCCGGCGCCACGCGATGAAAAAAGGCCAATGCGAAGAACAGCGCGCCCAGGCTCCAGACCACCCAGGCCAGCAATCTGCTGTGCTCGAATCCGGCCGACTCGTCCGCGCTCATGGAACGAACCCTCGTGGTGGTGCCGTCACTGGCCACGGCCGGCGCTGGCCGTCAGGCGAGGCGCCTTTGTGACGGCGCTGCACCCCCTCGGTCAAGTGGTATAGATTGGGCCCGGCATGACGAAGGTTCTGGCTTTAGCGAGGAAGCGATGTCCAAGGTTTCGATGACTACCAAGGTGGCGGTTTCGGCGGCTCAAATCTGGGACCTGATCGGCGGCTTCAACGCCCTTCCGGAGTGGCACCCAGCGGTCGAGAAGAGCGTACTGGAGGAGGGCGGCACGGTGCGCCGCCTGAGCCTCGCCGGCGGCGGTGAGATCGTCGAGCGCCTCGAGCAGTCGGACGATGACGGGCGGGTCTACACCTACTCGATCCTCGAGAGCCCGCTGCCGGTCGCCGGCTACGTCGCCACCATCAAGGTGCGCGAGAGCGCCGACGGCGGCTCGGAGATCGAGTGGTCGAGCGAGTTCAGCCCCTCCGGCGCGCCTGAGGCCGAGGCGGTACAGGCCATCCAAGGCATCTACCAGGCCGGGTTCGACAGCCTGAAGAAGATGTTCGGCGGCTAGGGCGAGCGCCCATGAACCGCGTTGTCCACGGCTCGAGAAAACGCTTCACCGATGTCCGCTTCCAGACGGTAAACGGACCCACAGGAGTAGTCCTTCGATCTTCGGCTCATAGCCACAAACGGAAGTGGCGACCCGGCAGCTAATTGGGATACTGGAACGTAATACAATTACTTTCCTAATAGATTCGACGATGCAAATCAATCATCACGGAAGTGTATAATGATGACAGTATTTTTTGATCTCGAAAATTCAAATCAATCGAGCGGCCTCAAGTTAGCGTTTTGATGATGCCCAGGTGCCCCGAACTGGCCCGGGGCGGTGGTTCGGGGCGCCACAGGCTGAGCCAAAGGATTATTCCCGCGAGCGTGAGGAAAAGAGCTAGACCGGCAACCAACGCAAAAATTTTTCGCCGAACAGCTGCTTGGATTATGCCCGGAAGTCCGTCGTGGAAAGGGCCGGGTCCGTCGTTGGGCAGCGGCACAGTCTGTTCGGGTAACGCATCGGCTTCGTCGCGTCGCCGGCGAATTTCCAGGTAGAGCCGGGTGGTCGCCGCCTCGGGCTCGACGTTCAGCTCGCGGCGCAGGATATCGACGCACAGCCGATATTGCTTGAGCGCGTCGGCGCGCCGGCCAACCCGCTGATAGATCCGCATCAGGCTGCGATGGGCGTCCTCGCGCAACGGATCGAGGCCGACCAGACGCCGGCCGGTCTCAATGGCGGCATCGAGATTTAGGGTGTCGACGTAATGCGACGTCAGCGACGCCAACGCCTCGTAGAATAGATCGCGCAGCCGGGTCCGCTCGGCGGCGCACCATGCGTCGAGCGAGTCATTCTCGAAGGACAGGCCATCAAGAAGATCGCCGCCGTAGAGTGCTGCAGCCTGTTGCAAATATTCCGGTGAGTCGGCCGCCACATGGTGTTCAAATTGCCAAACATCGACAGCAACGCGATCCGAATCCAACGACAGTTGGATTCGGCCGGCTAGAACGATCGGCGGTTGGTCATCGCCGAGCGCCTTGCCCAAGGTGAACAGGCATTGTCGTAGGCTATGGCGCGCCTGTTCCTCCGGCCGGTCGTGCCATAGCAGGGCGGCGATCTTGTCCCGCGGGTGACGCTGGCCGGCGTTCAACGCCAGATAGGCGAGCAGCAACTGCGTCTTGCGCGGCAGCGCAATTTCCTGCGTCGGGCCGCGCAGCAGCTTGACGTCGCCGAACAGCCTGAGCGATAGGAGCTCCATTGGGACATCCAGTTCCGCGGATTTGGGCGATTTCGATCATAACCCATGCTCGACCTGCGGTACAATTCGCATGGATGTGATTTTTGACGAAATTTTGACGCGGATATGTGGCGGCACATGACGCGGGCTGGATAGGTTATCCCATCGATTGGATCCGGAGACCGCACGGGCGCGACCGCAGACAACCGACATCGGGGTCGTTGCACCACAGGGTGTCCGGAATAGGCAATATCGAAAGGAGGTCAACCATGAACACCTCGAGTCCCCTAACGTCCCGTCCGGCCTATTTCGTCTACGGGGTCATCGTGATCGTGGCGGCCGTGATCGTCGGCGCGATGCTCGTCTCGCCGCTGTTCTCAGCCAAGCAGCAGTTCGCCGCCTATAACGTGGATAGCGACAAAGTGGCGATCCACGGCTATGACACCGTCGCCTACTTCACCGAAGGCAAGCCGGTGAAAGGCAAAGACGAATTCGAACAAGTCTGGGCGGACACCCGTTGGCAATTCTCCAGCGCCACCAATCGCGAATTGTTCAAGGCCAATCCGGAGCGTTATGCACCGCAATTCGGTGGCTATTGCGCGGGAGGGTTGGCGGTCGGCGAATACGCCGATGGCGATCCCAAATTGTTTACCATCGTCGACGGTAAGCTCTATTTGATCAAAAACGAGCATTTCCTTGAGCGCTGGCGCGAGGCGCCCGAGGCGCATATCGAATTCGCCGAATACAACTGGACCAACTTTCGCGATGAATTGCGCGACAATATGTAGTTGGCACGGTTTTAACTAGCCGGCAGCGGCAATAACGCAGCCAATACCTGCAAGTGACACCACCAATTGTAGCCAGCCAGGCGGGTATTCATATAGCCCCTGGCTGGCGGGTACTGCGGGGCAAAACTATCGCTCATGGTCCAAGGTCGTTTCCTAGAGCCCCGCCTTGCGCAAGCCCTCCTCGACCCGCGCAACATCGGCCGAGTTTTTGAATTGTTGGAATCTCATCAGTCTTTTGTAGCGTGGATCGATCTGGCGAACCGCGTCCGCGGCGCGTGCCGCCTCTTCCGTGCGGTCCATTTGCGCAAACACAGCGGCAAGCAACAGGTAATCCCAGAATGGGTCGGTCTTTCGTCCAATGTTTCGTTGCAGCACCGCTGCCGATTCGTCGTATCGCTCATTGAGATAGTAGGCCAGACCAAGGTGCCAAAAAAAGTGCGGTGGCAAGTCGGGATCGAATCGCAACGCGCGTTCCAGCGCGCGAATTGCGCCCTCGGGACGTCCCAGCCAAGTCAAGGCCATGCCTTGCTGGCCAAAACTTCTCGCATCATTGGGGTTGATCGCAATCAGCCGTTCGCTCTCGATCAGTGCCAACTCGTGCTGCCGGCGCAAGCCATATATGCTGGCCAGTAATCGGCGGCCATAAACATTGGTGGCCTCCAGCGATAACGCCTTTTGCGAGAGATCGTGCGCCTGCTGCACCGCCTCCTGCGGCGACCCGGTCCAGCCCCATAGCACCGTTTCAAAGAAGGTCCAACCGAGACCGGCATACGCCGTGGCATAGTTCGGATCGAGTTCGATGGCGCTCCGAAACAGTTTCCGGGCCTCGAAATTTTCATTGCGTGACTGCCTCGCGACAAGCGCCCGGCCTCTCAACGTAAATTCGTAGGCTTCGAGGTTATCGGTCGATTTGGCCAAGACCCGTTGCTGCTCGATCTCGGTTATCCGAAGCGCCAGTGTGCGGACAATGCGGCCGGTGATTTCGTCCTGAATGTCCCAAATGTTTTTGGTTGCCTCGTCAAAGCGCTCGGCCCACAGGTGCTGCCCGGTGGCGCTGTCGATCAATTGCGCGTTTATCCGTACCCGTTCGCCGCTCTTCAGCACACTGCCTTCCAAGACGTAGCGAACCCCCAATTTACGGCTTATGTCTTCGATACTCAGCGATTCGCCCTCGTCGCCGGAAACCGAACCGCTGTCGATCACCAACAAGTTCTGGAATTTGGACAGATCGTTGACGATGTCCTTGGTGATACCCTCGGAGAAATAGTCTTCTTTCGGATCCTCGCTCAAGTTGTCGAATGGCAGCACCGCGATCGAAGGTTTGGCCGAACTCATAGGACCGATTTGATCCGGCGCGGTCGACCACGCCCAATACCAGAATGCGAGGCCACCGAGCAGCACGAAGGGCAACGACACAGCCAATACCAGGCGCGGCCGGCTGAGCCTTTTTGTCAGTGTGAGGGACCCAATCTTCCCGACGTCCGGCCCCATCAGCACGCGATAAACCCGCACCGGTTCGGGAATGTTCTTCAATTCCTGGTCGCCGAGATCGTCGAGGCCGACGTCGATCTTGCCCCGAATGTCGCCGTATACCCGATCCGAGATGCAGATGCCGCCGGGCGCCGCGCGTTCCTGCAAGCGAGCGGCGACATTGACGCCGTCACCATAGATGTCGTCGCCGTCAATGATGACGTCGCCCTGATTGATGCCGATCCGGAAGACGATCCGCTGGTCCGCTGGCGCGTCTGCATTGCGCTCCGCCATGCCGCGCTGAATCGCGACGCCGGCGCGCACCGCCTCGACCACGCTGGCGAACTCCACCAATTCGCCGTCGCCCATCAGCTTGACGATTCGGCCCTGGTGTTTGGCGATGGTTGGTTCCAGTAGCTCTTCCCGGTGGGCCTTCAATCGGGCGAGCGTGCCTTCCTCGTCGGCCGCCATCAACCGGCTATAGCTGACCACATCGGCGCTCATTATCGCCGAGAGCCGGCGCTGCATGCCATACGCGTCCATACGAGCCTCCGAGCCTCGCCAGGAATACCCCCATCATACTCGAATTTCGCTCAGGCCGGGAACCCAGGGCGCATTCTCTACGAAACTTCATTTTTCCCATAATAGGAGACTTGATCCTATCGATCCTTTCGGTCGCTTTGGGTCAGATTCGGACGAATTGCGGCACCGCCGGGCAGGCCCGCTCCCTGGGTTGAAGCAGACGTAATCGCGAGCAAAGATGCTATGAAGCCGGAGGACGCGGCTTCAAGCTCCTTCGATTGGTTCAACAGCGATCAGAAGGAGCGAGGTGCTATGACACGGTCCCCATCGGCTACCTCCCGGCGAGGAAACTCTCTATGCGGCCCTCGTGCTGGTGCCGTCACTGGCCGCAGCCGGCGCTGGCCGTCAGGCGAGGCGCCTTTGTGACGGCGCTGCAGCCTTCGGTCAAGTCGTATGGATTGGGCCCGGCGTGACGCTGGTTCTGGCTTTAGCGAGGAAGTGATGTCCAAGGTTTCGATAACCACCAAGGTGGCGGTTTCGGCGGCTCAAATCTGGGACCTGATCGGCGGCTAACACCCTGTTGGTAAAGCCGCCGCGCGCAAGATTGAGCGACGCGGGCCTCTTGGCCAGGAGGCCCGTGTCGCCCAGCGCCTATGTTGGGCGGGCTCAGGCGCGCTTCTCGAGCGCTACGTAGGGTCGCTTCGGGGCGCCGGTATAGAGCTGACGCGGGCGCCCGATCCGGCGCTCGGGATCCTTGATCATCTCCTTCCACTGCGAGACCCAGCCGACGGTCCGGGCCAGCGCGAACAGCACCGTGAAAATGCTGGTCGGGAAGCCCATCGCCTTGAGGATGATGCCCGAGTAGAAGTCGACGTTCGGGAACAGCTTCTTCGCCACGAAATAGTCGTCCTCCAGGGCGATGCGCTCGAGCTCCATGGCGAGCTCCAGCAAGGGCTCGTTGTGGACCCCGAGCTCTTCCAGCACCTCGTGGCTGGACTTGCGCAGGACCGCGGCGCGCGGGTCGTAGTTCTTGTAGACCCTGTGACCGAAGCCCATCAGCCGGAACGGATCGTCCTTGTCCTTGGCCCGCTTGATGAACTCGGGCACCCGGTCCTTGTGGCCGATCTCGTAGAGCATTTTGAGCACCGCCTCGTTGGCGCCGCCGTGGGCGGGGCCCCAAAGCGAGGCGATGCCGGCGGCGACGCAGGCGAAGGGGTTGGCCGCGCTCGAGCCGGCGATCCGCACCGTCGAGGTCGAGGCGTTCTGCTCGTGGTCGGCGTGAAGGATGAAGATCTTGTCCATGGCCCGCGCCAGCACCGGGTTGACCTGGTACTCCTCGCTCGGCACCGCGAAGGTCATGTAGAGGAAGTTCTCGGCGAATTTGAGATCGTTGCGCGGATAGACGAAGGGCTGGCCGATCGCGTACTTGTAGGCCATCGCCGCGATCGTCGGCATCTTGGCCACCAACTGGTGGGTGGCGACGCGGCGCTGCGCCTGGTCGTCGATGTTGGTGCTGTCGTGATAGAAGGCGCTCAGCGCCCCCACCACGCCCACCATGATGGCCATGGGATGGGCGTCGCGCCGGAAGCCGCGATAGAAGTTCAGAAGCTGTTCATGCACCATCGTGTGATAGGTGATGTCGCGCTCGAACACCGCCTTCTGCTCCTCGGTCGGCAGCTCTCCGTAGAGCAACAGGTAACAAACTTCCATGAAATCGCTGTGCTCGGCGAGGTCCTCGATGGCGTAGCCGCGGTGGAGCAGGACGCCCTCTTCGCCGTCGATGAAGGTGATCTCCGAGCTGCAGCTCGCGGTGGAGGTGTAGCCGGGATCATAAGTAAAGTAGCCGGTGTCCCGGTAGAGGCGCCGCACATCGATCACCCTGGGGCCCTCGGTGCCGCCGAGTACCGGCAGCTCGTAGTGCTTCCCCGTGGCGTGATCGATGAGTGTGACGGTATCTTCCGCGCCCCGAACGCCGACCTGAGGTTTCGTCTGTGTCTCGCCCATGGCACCAAACCTCCGTCCGTGGGACAGGTGAAGGGTTCGGACGCCTTCGGCAAGCGCCCGACCGATCGATCCGACATTATCCCATCGCCGCCGCCGGCTGTCCTTGATCGGCATCAATCGGCGCGGAGATCAATCCGCGCCCGAGCCGGCCGCGGGAGGCCCCTCGCAGCCGGCTACCGCGCCGGCCGTACGCGCCTCGGCATGATCAGCGGCCAGGGGTCGGGCATGACCCCCACCGGCACCTCGATCAGGCTCGGGCCCGGGTCGTCGAGAGCCTGGCCCAGTGCGCTCCTCAACGCCTCGGGGGACTCGGCGCGATGGCCCGGAATGCCGAAGCTCTCGGCGAGGCGCACGAAATCCGGGTTGCTGAGCTCCGAGGCGATCACCTTGCCGCCGTAGAGCTCCATCTGCATGCGCCGGACGTTGCCGAAGGCGCCATCGTTGAACACCACGGCGACGACCCCGATGCCGTGCTTCACGGCGGTGGCCAGTTCCTGAACGTTGTACATGAAGCCGCCATCGCCATTGATCGACAGAACCTTCTTGTCGGGGTTGGCGATCTTGGCGCCGAGCGCGGTGGCGTAGCCGTAGCCAAGCGTGCCCTGATACCCCGAGGAGAGCAGGGTCCGCGGGGCGTAGACGGGAAAGGCGATCAAGGCGGCATAGCCGACCTGGGTCAGCTCGTTCACCAGGATGCCGTCATCCGGCAGGACCTCGCGCAGGACCCGGAGATAGGCCATCTGGGGGCCGAGCTTGTCGCTGATCTCGGCCGTCACGGCGGCCTTGAGGGCGGTGAGCTCGCGCTCGCGCGAGGCCCGGGACCGGTTGTACCGCTCGAGCTCTGGACGAAGCGCCGCCAAGGCTTGGCCGGCGTCGGCGACGAGGCCCACGGTGGGACGGCGGACGCGGCGGATCTCGGTGGGATCGATGTCGATGTGGACGATCTTGAGGTCATCGTCCACGCCCCAGGTCATGCGCTGGTGCTGCAAGCGGGTGCCGACGGCGAGCACGGCGTCGGCCTCGGCCCACAGCCGGTATCCGGCGGGGTGGGTCAGGCCGAGATAGTGTCGGTCGCTCACCGCGCCGCGGCCACCGCGGTAGGAGACCACCGGCGCCTGCAGCATCTCGGCGACCGCGAGGAGCTCGGCCTCGGCGCCATAGGCGCCGCTGCCGACGAAGATCACGGGTTTCTCCGCCGCGCCCAGAATCTCGGCCGCCTCGCGAACCAGCTCGCCGTCGGGCTCGGGCGCTGGCGCGGCCGGGCGCGGCTCGCCGAGCGAGACCTCGGCGGTCTGCGCCAGGACGTCCATGGCGACCTCCAGTCCCACCGGGCGGGGGCGGCCCTCGCCGAGACGCGCGAAGGCCTCATCCACCAGCGCCGGGGCGCGCGTCGGATGGTCGATGCGCTCGGCCCATTTGGTGAGGCCGCGAATGGTGCCGAGCTGATCCGGGATCTCATGCAGGAAGCCCAAGTCCCTGCCGATGTAGGCGGACGGGATCTGACCGGCGAGGCAGAGCACCGGCACGTTGCAGCCGTAGGCGGTGGCCAGCGCGGCGGTGGTGTTGAGCAGGCCGGGCCCGGGGACGACGGCATAGACGCCGACCCGCCCGCTCGACTGGGCGTAGCCGAAGGCCATGTAGGCGGCGCCCTGCTCGTGGCGGGTGTGGACCACGCGGATGGCGTTGGCGTCGTCGTGGAGGGCGTTGAACAGGTGATCCATCTGAACCCCCGGGAGGGCAAAGATGGTGTCCACGCCGTGCCGCAGCAGCGATTTGACCACTGCCTGGCCGCCGGTCATGCGCGTCATGTCGTCGAGATCTCCGAAGCTGGAAAAACGAACGCAGCGGCGCTGGCCGCGACATCGATCGCGCCACCGCCGTCGGCGCATCTTACCCGTCACGCAGGCCCAGGTCATGGCCTCGGTCATGGCCCAGTTCATGACCTCTGTGGCGGCGCGCGCCAACCGATTGCGGCCGGGCGCTCGTCACGCGATGCCCGGGGGAGCAAATATTACCTGGGGCGCCGGCCCGCCTGGACCTAGAATGACCAGGCTCGAGGTACGCGACGCCGCGTGGGGGTTGCCATGACGAATCGACAAATCCTTTTGGCCCTCTGTCTTATCCTGCTGACCATCTTCTTGCTCTCGGCGGTTTGGGAATTCTTGCTCGAAGATCACCTCTTGCCGTTGCTGATCGACGACCACACACCGATTCCACTCCACCGGCGCTGGGAGTACGTCCTGATCGTGACCTCGGCGGCCGCCGTCGCCCTGATTGTGCCCACGCTGGTGCTGATGCGCGCGAATGCCGAGCAGAAACGCGTCCATGCCGCGCTCCAGCAAAGCGAGGCACGGGCCGAAAAGGCGCGACGCCAGCTTCACGACGCCATTGAGAGCCTTGCCGAGGGCTTCGCGCTTTACGATGCCGAGGATCGGCTCGTGCTCTCGAATAGCACGGTCAAGGGAATGTACGCCGGCATCACCGATCGCAGCGGTATCGGCATGCGTTTCGAGGACTTGGTGCGGGCCGGGGTCGAACGCGGTCTGTTCCCCGATGCCGTGGGCCGGGAAGAGGAGTGGATCGCCGAGCGCTTGCGGGTATTCCGCGAGCTCGACGGAGCGATCGAGCAAAGGCTCAGTAACGGTCATTGGCTGCTGGTCAACGATTACCGCACCCAAGATGGCGGCACCGTTACCGTGCGCACCGATATCACCGAGCTCAAGCGGCGAGAGCGGGCGATGGTGGAAGGACAGGCCCGACTCAATGCTATCCTCGACAACGCGCCCGCGACCATCTACCTCAAGGACACCGAGGGGCGTTTCATCCTGATCAATCGGCAATACGAGAAACGCTTCAACGTCACCAACCAAGGGATCCGCGGGAAGACGGTGTACGGCCTCGGACCAAAGGACATGTGCGATTCGATTGCCGCGCACGAACGCGAAGTCCTGGCCGCGCGTGCCGCTGTCGAAAAGGAAGAGAAGTGGGACGGCGTTGATGGCGTGCGGACCTATAGCGTCATCAAGTTTCCGGTCCTTGACCAATCGGGCGTGCCCACCGCCATCTGCGGCATCGAAACCGACATCAGCGAGCGCAAGCGCGCGGACGAGGCGCTGGCGGCAAGCGAGGCGAGTCTGCAGGCCATCGTCCGTGCTTTTCCCGACGTGCTGTTCATGTTGGACGAGGACGGCCGCTACGTCGAGATCTTCACCACTCAGAGCGATCTCCTATACACGGATGTGGCGGCGATGAAGGGTAAGCTGCTGACCAACGTCGTGCCGCCGGAGTTCGCCGACAGCATAATGGCGATCATTCGGCGGACGTTGGCGAGCGGCGAGCCCCAGATGATGGAGTACGATCTGGAGGTGGCCGCGGGAAATCGCTGTTTCGAGGGTCACACGGCACCCATCGAGGTGCCGCACGGGGCCAAGCCGGCGGTGATCTTCATCGCTCGCGACATCACCGAGCGCAAGGCCGCCGAGGCGGCGCTGCAGAGGGCCAAGGACGAGGCGGAGCTGGCGAACCGCACCAGGTCGCGCTTCTTCGCCAACATGAGCCACGAGCTGCGCACGCCTTTGAGCGCCATCATCGGCTTCTCGAAGCTGATCCGCTCCGAGGGTTACGGCCCGGTGGGCTCGGAGAAGTACCTGGAGTTCGCGGCCGATATCGAGGACAGCGGCACCCACCTGCTCGAGGTGATCAACGATATCCTGGACCTCTCGAAAGCGGAGGCGGGCCGGCTCGAGCTGCGCGAGGAGGTGGTCGACGTGGCGCGCGCGCTCGACACCTGCGTGCGCCTGGTGCTCGACCGGGTGCTGGCGGCCGGTGTCGTGGTCAAGCAGGAGGTGGCGCCGGGGCTTCCGCGCCTGCGGGCGGACGAGCACATGGTGACCCAGATCGTGCTCAACCTGCTCTCGAATGCGGTCAAGTTCACGCCGGGTGGGGGTGAGGTGCGGCTCCGGGCGGCGCTCGGCGAGGGTGGTGGATTGGAGCTCGAGGTGGCGGACACCGGGATCGGCATCGCCGACGAGGACCTGGAGCTCGTGCTGACGCCGTTCGGCCAGGTCGACGGCTCATTGAACCGGCAGCATCAAGGCACCGGCCTGGGCCTGTCGCTCACCAACACCCTGGTGGAGCTCCATCAGGGGCGCCTGGAGATCGCCAGCGAGCTCGGCGCCGGCACCACCGTCACCGTTCGCTTCCCCGCCGAGCGCACGCTTGTGGAAGCGCTCGCGAAGGAGATGTCGGGCGCTTAGGGCGCGCCCCTCGAGCGGCGGCGCGCGGCAGGCGATGACGGCTTCCGGAATCCTCTATTTTCTCGTCCGCCGCGCCGGCCAAGCGACCGTCATCGGCGCGCTTCTCCTCGCCTTCCAGGGTGCGAGCGTTGCCGTCGCTGAGGGCCCCCGGGATTGGCGCCTCGAGTTCCCGATCACCGATTTCGAGCGCCACGCCATCGCCTACGACGAGATCCTCTTCGACGGCGCCAGCCGCGATTCGATCCCGCCGATCGACCACCCCCGTTTCGTGCCGGTCTCCGAGATCACCGGCGTCGGCGCCCTCGAGCCGGTGCTCAGCATCGCCATCAACGGGGACCTCCGCGCCTACCCGCTGCGCCTTCTGTTGTGGCACGAGATCGTCAACGACACCGTCAACGACACTGTGGGCGGGGTGCCGGTGCTGGTCAGCTACGGCCCGCCGTGCAACTCGGGCGTGGTCTTCGAGCGGCGTCTCGAGGGGCGGCTGCTCGAGTTCGGCAACACCGGCCGCCTGCGCCACTTCGACATGGTGATGTACGACAAGCAGACCGAAAGCTGTTGGCAGCAGTTCCTGGGCGAGGCGCTGATCGGCGAGCTCACCGGCAAACGGCTGAAGCTGCTTCCCGCCCGCCTCGAATCCTTGAGCCGTTTCAAGGCCCGCGCCCCCGGCGGCAAGCTCCTCGTCCCCGACGACGACGGCGCCCGGCCCTACGGGCGCACCCCCTATTTCGGCATGGACAGCCGCGCCCTCCCGCGCGGCCGCTTTCCCTATTATTTCCCCGCTGTCGTAGCTGGTTCGGACTGGTAGTGATTAGGTCAGATTTCTGCGGTTTTTCGGCTTCTGTCTTCTCAATCGAAGTCAGTCAATATCTATTGAGAACGATAAGTTTGTGACCAATCTATGACTAAACGCCCCTGCCCCCAATCTCTGTGGGGTGCTGGGCACGGCCCCTAGGATAGCTGGCGCCTGGGGCTGTCAGGCGAGTGCTGACGTAGGGATGGCCACCTACTCGCCCCGGTCCCGCACCGCCCCTGTGTGGCCCTCTCAGGTCGGGCAGGCGGCACGGTGTCGGGACCCTGGCCCCAAGGTCCGCTGATGGCACGGTACGGGCAGCGCTAGGCGCGGCCCCGGTTGGTTCCAGCGGGCCGTGCTGGTGTCCGGGTGGGGTGCGCGCCCCGCGAGCTGGAAGTGGACGAGTCTGGCAAGGCTTTTGAGCGAGCGTTCAAGAGGATTGTTTCGTCGAGGCAAGACGCTTTAAACCAGCCGAGCAAGCGAGCGAAGAAAGGTCCGCACATGAGCAATTAGCTCGCTCGCTTCTTCTTTCGTATAAGTCGATTTGGGATGCATCGTGTCATTTCTCCATGCTAAGCGTACCGCATGTAAGTGTGCTCGGGTTTGCTGAAACTCCTGTTTTCTATGTTTTTCTAGTGGGGTGGATTCAGGTAATGCATTGATAGCTGGCTCAAGTCGATCCCCAAGGGTCTTGAGCCATCCGTCCTTATCTCCAATAGATGCGCCAATGGCTGTGCCCATATCGCGCAGTGCGATCTCCATGACACGCATCAAGTGGAAAACGCTGGCTGTATACCGCGCGACAGCAAAGCACTTCCCAGCCTCATCAAGATCGGAGCCTAATTGTGGCCATATCTCTACGACCTCTTTCCCGAACACGTCTGAAGGCCCGCTGTAATGGAGCGCCTCATTATCATCAAGGTGAAGCCAGAATTTGCTACCTAGTTCATCTTTGACTCGAGAGTATAGCTCCTCGATTTCCGAATGAAATTGACCCTGGCTTACTGTCGCCCCTGCGGTAGTCTCACTCAGCCGCCTTGCAGTGATCGAAGACACAGTAAGCCCCATTTCTTTTAGTTGTTCGTGTAGGTCCGTAACCGTATCCCGGAGGCTGGTGTCCATCCGTATCGTGTCGTGGGGGCCATAATTCTTGAGTATCAATTCAAGACGGTCGAGGTTGCTGAAAACGCTCAGGAATCTATTGGCTTGAATCTTGTACATACCGTACCAAGAGAGAAATTGGGGGACCATCAACTATACCCCCCAAGACTGGGTACGGCAAATACGACATCGCCAAGAAAGGCCCCGCACGAGGCGGGGCCAGGTAGGGGCGGCACCGGAGCACCGCGACCGCTAACGGCTGATGCCCGGTATCAAGGCCCCTGCGATTTCCCGCGACCACGCTCACGTCTTTTCTCCTGGCCCGATCGGCAATGGACCCTGGCCGGCCTCCCCAGCCGTTTTGGCCTCGGCATGGTAGCCGCTCGTGGTTCTGGGGGCCGCGATGTCCTCGCTGGGTGCGGGATACGGGCGCGCGCGCTGTTGCCAATTCCTGCCCTCCCATCATCCGCAACGGCCCGCCAGAAACGACATGGGCCACCTGAGCCGCCCGCTGGTGGGCGGAACGGGGGTAGGTCCTACCCTGGACTCCAGAACCCGTTCGGCGCTGTGTGGTCGGCTAAGGGACGCGCCGATATCGGCGTATTTGCCCGCACTGCGCGACATGGTCGCTGAATTGGGATTTCGATCGCCAAATCGGCTCGACGAACAGGGGAGATCGCTATGCAGACTGCCAGATCAGGGCCGGAATCACCTTCGACCGCCATATTTGCTACGCTACCGGTGACCGCAAGTGGTCATCCGCGGAATCTCCGTTCAGGGCCTCCAAGATTCGGAAGCCTAAGGAGGACTACCGTCCGTGCTTGGCATAACCGGTACGCGGTGGCAATATTTGTGGATGGCTTCGGCAGCGGCGATCATTCTGTGCGGGGGGCGCGGGACCCGACTCGGTTCAATAGGGCTATATACCCCGAAATGGCTTCTTGACGTCGGTGGTCAGCCGCCGCTCACCCGACAGCTCGAGCAGTTTCAGGGCTTGGGGATACGCCGGCCTCTCCTAGCTGTAGGGCATCTGTCCGGCTACGTAAGGCAGGCAGTGCTCTCGCGTACCGCTCCAAGCCAGGTCGAGTTCATTCGCTCGCCCGATCTAGGGACCGGCGGAGCCATCCTCGCGGCCCTCTCGAACCTGGAAACTGGGAGAGATTACGTCTGGGTTTCGATGGGGGACATTGTTTGCGAAGCAGACCTGGCTGCAATGTGGAGTGCAGCGCTTCGCTCAGGGGCCAGCGCTGTGATTCTTGCCGCATGGGTCAACAACCCAGCCCCATTTGGAGTTGTGCGCGTTGACGCGGACGGGTGGCTTCTATCGTTTGAAGAGAAATCGATCACATCCGGTCCAGCGCTAGTAGATGCCGGCTACTACTTGTTCAGAAGCGACTTCCTCGACGCCTTCAAAGACCGGAAGACGCTATCGTTAGAGTACGACGTATTCCCCAACGCCAAGAAAGTCCTTGTGGTCCCGCATCGAGGGCCCTGGTTCGATATCGGCACGCAAGAACGATTGGCGCAGGCTCGCCGAGCGTTCTCAAGCCCCTGACGAGGGTCAAGGAGCATGTCTGAGAGCTTGGCACATTGGAGCACATTTGTGCTCGCAGTCCTTGCCTATTTCGCTCTGATCACGGCGTGGCGTCAGATAAGAGAGGCAAGGAAGGCCCGCACTGTGCTGCCATTCATCCAACTTGTTAACACCTTAAACGATCAGAGGGAAGCCCGGAAGCTGTTGTTCGAGCACTGGGAGGAAAAAAACGGAAATAAATTGAACTGTTTTGATGGTAAAATAGAGGAAGATGAATGGATGCAATCGTTCGAGAAGGTTGTGGTTTGGTTTGATATCGCTGGATTACTGACCCAGCAGGAATTGATTCGCGAGGATCTGTTTCTCAAGTTATACTGGGATGTCATCCTAAAGACCTGGGCAAGCACGAAATGGTACATCGACATAAACCGGGGCCATTCAGAAACGTATTTGGCTGATTTCGAATCGTTGCAGTCGAGTGCGGTTACATACATGAAATCGCTCTCGATCCCTGCGCTGAAATTCAGGAACGAGAAGATAGTGCCGACTTAGGGCGTGAGAACGGCGGCGTAATACTCCCCCACCTGAGCGGTAGTCAGTAGCTTCGCCTGCGGGGCGTAAAACTGTACCAGGTGTGACCTTCAGTCGGTTCAGTGCTGACGGAAGGCTGGGGGATGTATGGAGTGGAGCTGTACGCGCGGGCTCGGCGGGCCTGTCATGTAGAGAGGATGAGCCGCGCTGCCGGCCGGCGTGGCGCCGCTGGCGCGGGTCGTGGTGGTGGCGGGCGAGGCCTGGACGCTGGATTACTTACGCCGCGAGACGCGGGTCGAGCACGACGGCCTGGTGCTGACCTGGGAGCCGGGCCAGAACTCGATCCACGACACGCCCGAGATCGCCTCGGGCCGCGACGTCGGCAACGTCGTGGTCCGGCGCCGCACGGCGAGCGGCCTCGAGGACGTGGCCTACGACGTGAGCTTCGCCTTCGCCTTCAGCGCCTTCGTTCCGGACGGCGTGCTGCACCGCGAGTGAGGGCGCCGGCAGGAGGGGCTTGGCATATCTCGAGCGCGGCGCAATCGTGACTTGAGCTTTGAGGGGCGGCTGCCCCATATTCGGTGGGCTCGCCGCGTCCGCGGGAGTCCCGCCCAATGGCGGCGGTCGCGCCGTCGCCGGCCGGAGGCCCAAGCCCCCGACCGGAGCTCCGGATTTGGCTCAGGAGACCCAAACGGCCATGGAATACCAAGACATCCTCTACGAGGAAAAAGACGGCGTCGCCACCATCACCATCAACCGGCCAAAGGTCATGAACGCCTTTCGCGCCCGCACCGCCGAGGAGCTCATTCAGGCCATGACGCGGGCCGGCTGGAACGACGACATCGGCGTCATCGTGCTCACCGGCGCCGGCGAGCGGGCCTTCTCGACCGGCGGCGACCAATCGTCGTCGGAGCACGACGGCCAGTACGCCGGCCGCGGCACCATCGGCATCCCGGTCGAGGAGCTGCACAGCATCATCCGCGACGTACCCAAGCCGGTGATCGCCAAGGTGCGCGGCTACTCGATCGGCGGCGGCAACGTGCTGGCGTTGCTCTGCGACCTGACGATCGCCGCCGAGAGCGCCCAGTTCGGCCAGGTCGGACCCAAGATGGGCTCGGTGGACCCGGGCTGGGGCACCGCCTATATGGCGCGCGTGGTGGGCGAGAAGAAGACGCGCGAGATCTGGTACCTGTGCAAGCGCTACAGCGCCAAGGAAGCCGAGGCGATGGGCCTGGTGAACGCGGTGGTTCCGGACGACGAGCTCGACGCCGAGGTCGCAAGATGGTGCGCCGAGCTGTGTCTGCGAAGCCCCACGGCGATCGCCATCGCCAAGCGCTCGATCAATGCCGACACCGACCATATCCGGGGCATCGGCGCGCTCGGCCTCCAGGCGCTGAAGCTCTATTACGAGACCGAGGAATCGAAGGAGGGCGTGCGCTCGTTCCGCGAACGGCGGACCCCGGAATTCCGCAAGTACCTGAAGTGACCGGGCCCCGAGGCTCGGGAGGCTGAGCATGGACTTCGCCTTCACGCCCGAGCAGGAAGCGATCCGCGAGACCGCCCGGCGCTTTGCGGACGACCGCGTCGCGCCCGGCTATCAGGCGCGCGAGGCCGAGGCCCGCTTCGACCGCTCCCTGGTGCGCGAGATGGGCGAGCTGGGCCTGATCGGCCCCGATCTTCCCGAGGACCTGGGCGGCCACGGGCTCGACGGCGTGAGCGCCGGCATCATCATCGAGGAGATCGCCCGCGGCGACCTCAGCATGGCCTACACCCAGCTCCTCGGCTCGCTGATGGGAAGCGTGATCGCGCTCCATGCCCGGCCCGAGGTGGCGCGCCGCGTGGTGCCCGAGATCATCGCCGGCGAGACCATCGTCGCCCTCGGGCTGACCGAGCCCGGGGGCGGCTCGGATGCCGCCAACCTCAAGCTCAAGGCGCGGCGCGAGAACGAGTTCTACGTCCTCGACGGCGAGAAGACCTCGACCTCGCTCGCCGACCAGGCCGACCAGATCGTGGTCTTCGCCCGCACCGGCACCGAGGCCGAGCGGGCGCGGGGGGTGAGCGCGTTCCTCATTCCCCTGGACGCGCCGGGGATCACGCAGAGCCGCTTCGCGGACGTTGGCGAGGTCATCGTCGGCCGCGGCTCGGTGTTCTTCGACCAGGTCCGGGTCCGGCCCGAGGCGCGCCTCGGCGAGGAAGGGCAGGGCTTCCACCACATTATGCGGGGCTTCGACTACAGCCGGGCGCTGATCGGTCTGCAGTGCCTGGGACCCGCCGCCGCCTCGCTCGAGGAGACCTGGCGCTACGTCACCGAGCGCGAGGCCTTCGGCAAGCCGATCGCCAAGTATCAGGGCGTCACCGGGCCGCTGGCCGAGGCCGAGACCCTGATCGCCGCCGCCCGGCTGCTTTGTTACAAGACCCTGTGGCTGCGCGACAACGACCGGCCCCACACCGCCGAGGCGGCGATGTGCAAGTGGTGGGCGCCCCAGGTGGCCTTCGACGTCATCCACCGCTGCCTGCTCACCCACGGGCATTACGGCTACACCCGCGACCTACCCCACCAGCAGCGCCTGCGCGACGTGCTCGGGCTGCAGATCGGCGACGGCACCGATCAGATCCAGAAGCTGATCATCGCCCGCGAGAAGGTGGGCCGCGTCGCGCTGCCCTACGATTAGAAGGCCCCTACGACCAGAAGGAAAACCCCATGAGCGACGACGAGAGCGCCGTACTGGTCTCGACCGAGCACGGGGTCGGCACCCTCGAGCTCAACCGGCCCGACAAGTTCAACAGCCTCTCGACGCCGCTCTTGGACGGCATCGATCGCGCGCTCGACGGCTTCGAGCGCTCGCACGAGGTCCGCGTGGTGCTGGTGCGCGCCGGGGGCAAGCACTTCTGCACCGGCGCCGACTTGGACGAGGTCACCGCCCATCGCCGCTCGCGCGACGCGGTGGCCGCCTTCATCGCCCGCGGCCACGCGGTGTTCAGCCGCCTCGGCGCGTCGCCGCTGCCGGTGGTGGTGGCGGTGCACGGCCTCTGCCTCGCCGGCGGCCTCGAGCTCGCGCTCTCGTGCGACATCGTCTTCGCCGCCCAATCGGCCCGCTTCGGCGATCAGCACGCGCGCTTCGGCCTGGTCCCGGGGTGGGGCGGCAGCCAGCGGCTGCCCCGGCGCGTCGGCCTCAACCGCGCCCTCGACCTCATGCTCAGCGCCCGCTGGCTGGACGCCGACGAGGCTCGCGATTGGGGCCTGGTGAACTACGTCGCGCCCGACGACGGGCTCGCCGAGGCGGCGCTCGCCTACTGCCGCGAGCTCGCCCTGAAGAGCCGGCCCGGCCTCGGCTTGATGAAGCGGCTGGCCCGCGAGGGTCTCGATCAGGATCTCGCCGCCGGGCTGCGGCTCGAGGAAGGGGCGGTGGTCGATGCGCTGCTCGAGGCCGACGCGGAGGAGGGGCTCGCGGCCTTCAAGGAGCGGCGCGAGCCCAACTTCCGCTGAGCGTCGGGCGCGGGCGCCTCGCTGCTCTTGATCAGCACCGTGAGCGGCACCAGCGTGCGGTTGACGTTCTCGAAGATCTCCGACCAGTCGCGCAAGCTGCCGCAGCCGGCAAGCGCCAGCGTCAGGACCAGGACGGCGAGGGGCCGGAGCTTCCGCATCGGGCGATTGTAGCAGGCCGGGGCGGCCAGAAGCCGTTCCCGGGCCAGGAGAGTGGTTCGATCACGCGGACGCTCTAATTGCGCCACCGATCCCGGTGGCTCAACATGAGCCCCGCTACGGCAGAGGGAGCGGCGGAGGGAGCGATGGAACTCACCGAAACGCAACAGCGCATTCGCGCGACCGCCCGAGCCTTCGCGGCGCAAGAGATTACGCCGTTTGTCCAAGCCTGGGATCGGGCGGAGGCGGCGCCGCGCGAGGTTTTGACTCGGATGGCCGAGATCGGCTTGATGGGCGTCTGCGTGGATCCCCAATACGGCGGCGCGGGGGCTGATTTCGTGGCCTATGCGTTGGCCATCGAGGAAATCTCCGCCGCCGACGGCGGGCTCTCGAACATGATGGCGGCCAACAACTCGCCCGTCGCCGCGGCACTGCAGGAGCACGGCAGCGAGTGGCAAAAGGATCACTACCTGACCCGCCTTTGTTCAGGCGAGTGGATCGGATGTATCCACCTGACCGAACCCCATGCCGGCTCCGATGCCGCGGCGATTCGCTCGCGCGCCGTGCCTGACGGAGAGGACTGGATGCTCAATGGCGA
Source organism: uncultured Alphaproteobacteria bacterium (assembly GCA_965371625.1). GTDB lineage: Bacteria > Pseudomonadota > Alphaproteobacteria > CBDUZE01 > CBDUZE01 > CBDUZE01. The sequence continues at coordinate 44,099 of CBDUZE010000010.1, read as the reverse complement.
GAAGGCATTGATCACCGCCGGCGCTTCCGCCGATCTGGCGATGATCGTCGCCGTCACCGACCCGGAGGCGGGAAAAAGGGGCATCACGACCTTCATCACGCCGACCGACAATCCCGGCTACAAGGTGCTCCGCAAGGAGCGCAAGTTGGGCCACCGCACCAACGACACCGCCCATGTGTTGTTCGAGGATATGCGGGTGCCGGAGCGCGACGTCCTGGGCGCGCCGGGGCGGGGTCTCGGCATCGCCCTTGCCAACCTTTCGGCGGGCCGGATTGGTGTCGCCGCACAGGCAACCGGCGGGGCCCGGGGCGCGCTCAAGGCGGCGCACGATTACGCCAAGACGCGGCAGACCTTCGGGCGGCCGATCGTCGAGCACCAGGCCATCGCCTTCATGCTCGCGGATATGGCGACCGAGATCGAGGTGGCACGTCAACTTTACCTCTACGCCGCCCGGCTCAAATCGGCTGGGCAAGAATGCGTCCGGGAAGCATCGATGGCCAAGCTTTTCGCCTCCGAGATGGCCGAGCGGGTCGCCTCCAAGGCGATCCAGATTCACGGCGGTTACGGTTTCCTGAACGACTATGGGGTCGAAAAAATCTATCGCGATGTCCGCGTCTATCAAATTTACGAAGGCACCAGCGAAATTCAGAAGATCGTGATATCGCGCGCCTTGAACGACCTCGAGCTCTGAATCGGGCGGCCGGTTGAGCGGCGATTCGGCGCGGGGGCTTGGTTCGGCCGCGTGGAGGGGGGCGGCGCTGATCCTGTTGGCTGGGGCGCTGTGGAGCCTCCAAGGCCTCGTCATACGCCTTATCGAGGTGGCCTCGCCCGAGCAGATCGTGTTCTGGCGCAACCTGGGCCAGTTCGCGGCGTTGATGGCGGCGCTCGCCTACCGCTCGCGCGGGCGGGTGGTGCGGGCGTTCCGCGTCGCCGGTCCGGTCGCCGTGCTGGGCGGGTTGTGTCAGATGACGGCCTCGGTGACCGTGGTCTACGCCTTCGTCAACACCACCGTGGCCAACGTCGTCTTCATCATGAGCGCCTCGCCGTTCATGGCCGCGATCCTGGCCTGGATCTTTCTCGGCGAGCGGCTCGGGCAGGCGACCCTGCTGCTCATGACCGCGGGCCTGATGGGCGTCGGCGTGATGATGGCCGAGGGTCTCACCGGCGGCGGCATCGCCGGCAACCTCTACGCCCTGGTCTGCACCATGGGCTTCGCGGCGCTCTCGGTGGTGCTGCGCTGGGGACGGCGCGTCGACATGCTGCCCGCGGTGTGCTGGGGCGGCGGCTTGGGCACCTTGGCGGGACTGGCGCTATGCGGCGGCGAGGTCGGCGTACCGCTCGGCGACGGTCTCCTCGCCGTGGCCATGGGGGCGGGCCTGGTGAGCGTCGGGATGGTCGCCTACACCGCCGGGGCGCGCTACGTGCCCGCCGGCGTGCTCGCCTTCCTGAGCCTGAGCGAGGTCGGGTTGGCGCCGTTCTGGGCCTGGATCGGGGTCGACGAGGTGCCGAGCCCGTTGACGCTGGTGGGCGGGGCCATCGTACTCGGCGCCGTCGTCCTGGAAGCGAGCGCCAATCTGCGCCGCCGGCGGGCCTATAGTGGCGACGAGGAGGCGGCGCCTGGGGCATCCGACGATCGACCGCTGAAGCGGCGCCGCAAGGGAGGAGAGCGATGACCTATCCCAGTTGGGACGAGTTCCTGAGGACGAGCTTCGCGCGCGGGCGCGAGTTCCCGATGATCGCGCCCGAGACGCCGAGCTTCATGGCGCTGCCGCACGCAGAAGCGCCGGCCGAGCTCGAGGGCGCCGACGCCGTGATCATCGGCGCGCCTTACGTGGCCACCGACACCGAGGAGTACGCCGGGGTCCACAAGGAGCACTGGATCGCGGGGCCGAAACGGGTGCGCCAGCAGTCGGTGCGCTACGGCTCGGGCTACATCCAGGACTTCGACCTCGACGTCTTCGAGCATTTGCGCGTGGTCGATTACGGCGACGCGGCGATCCCGCCCGAGGTCAACGTCGAGCAGACGCCGGAGAACATCCTGGCCGCCCAGGCCGCGGTCGAGGACAAGGTGGGCGAGGTGCTCGAGGCCGGGGCGATCCCCATCGTCCTGGGCCAGAACTCGCCCTGCGGCTCCTACGCCATCGCCAAGGCGATCGCCGAGCGCGAGCCGGGGGCGATCGGCTGCATCAGCCTCGACACCCACTGGGACGCCCAGCCGCTCGATCACCTCACTGGCGACCCGCGCATCGCCGGCAGCTCGAGCTGGAAACACAAGATGTACGAGTTCCTCGACAACATGCATCCGCGCAACCTGGTCGAGATCGGCGAGCGCGGAATGCTCGAGCGGAAGGAGATCGTGCGCCGCTACCTCCGCGAAGGCGCGCGCTTCATCTCGTCGTGGGAGCTCAGGGGCGGGCTCGGCATCGAGGGCCTGGTGGCGGCGCTCGACGGCGCCTACGACGGCACCAAGGGCGTCTACGTGCACTTCGACATGGACGTCCTCGGCGGTGCCGGGCCGGCCCCCGGCGACATCCTGGGCGAGCTCGCCGAGCCGATCGGGCTCAGCGACTACGAGGTCATCCGCATCGCCCACGAGATCGGCCGCCGCGGCCTCTCGGGGATGTCCTTCATCTGCATCCCGCCGGGCTCGGCGGTGATCTATCGCACCATCGTCTACGTCATCATGTACCTGCTCGCCGGCCGCGCGATGGCGAAGCGCGCGGGGAGCTAGCTCCGGGAGGGGACAGTTGCTTGAAGGCTTCCGCCCGCTCGATCGGGTCGTCGAGGCGCGGCTCGTTGGGGTTCCAGGGCTTGCCCCGCTGGATGTTGGCGACTTGGCGGCTTTCGGCCGCCCCCACCATCTCGCAGTCCGCCGGCGAGGCGGGGGACGGGCGTTGTCGGCGTGCAGACCATGCGCGCTTATTCCCACCGATTTTTCGCCTATCGGAGCGAACGCGATCCGCATTGCGGTCGGACCCTGGTCGCCGGCAACCTCATCGTCGCCGAGCTCTTGAAAAAGTCGGCGGCTCGTGTGACGCTCCAAGAAAGGGGGGGGTCTGGTCGGATGACATCCGGCGGAATCATCATGTCGACGAGGCGAGCGTGAGCGGAAGCATCGAAAACCGCTCAGCATTGATCGCGATCATGGTGGCCTTGGCCGCGGCGGTCTTTTTCGCCGATATTTCCGTGCCCCTCGGGGTCGCGGGAGGCGTGCCATACGTGGCGCTCGTTCTTCTTGGCTGGTGGCTCGAGAAGACGGGTTACATATTCCTGCTTGGAGCGGTCTCCTCGGTCCTCACCGTCGCGGGCTATTTTCTGTCTCCGGAAGGCGGCATCGAATGGATGGTCCTGACCAACCGCTCCCTCGCGCTTTTCGCGATCTGGGTTACCGCGGGCCTGCTCGCCAAGGCCAAGCGTTCGGAAATTGCGGTAAGGCTCGCCCACGAGGAATTGGAGCTCAAGGTCGAGCGACGCACGACCGAGCTGCGAAAATCCAACGCGCAACTCCGGGAGGAAATCGCGGACCGCGAACGGGCAGAGGTAGAATTGCGCGAGAGCGAGGAGCGCTTCCGGGCCGTGATCGACAACGCGCCGGCGAGCATCGTCTTCAAGGATCTGGACGGGCGGTACCGCATCGTGAACAAGCGGTTCCACGAGTGGCATGGCACCCCGGGCCAGGTCTTCCTAGGCAAGACATCCCACGACATCCATCCGGCGGCCGTGGCGGAAGCGATGGCGGCCCAGGATCGACGGGTCCTGAAAAGCCTCTCGGTCATCGAGCAGGAGCTCGAAGTGCCCTTCGCCGACGGTGCCATCCACAGGCTCGTCGTCACGAAGTTTCCCGTTTTCGACAGCGTGGAAGCGCCCATCGGCATCTGCGGCACAGCTGTCGATGTTACCAATCAAAGAGCGGTCGAGGCGCAGCTTCTTCACGCCCAAAAGATGGAATCGGTGGGCCAATTGACCGGCGGCATCGCCCACGACTTCAACAATCTCCTGGCCGTGATGCTGGGCAATCTCGAGCTCCTCGAGAATGAAATCGTCGACAGCCCGAAGGCACGCGAAGTCACCGAAACGGTGATCGCGGCGGCGGAGCGGGGCGCGCGGTTGACCCAACAGCTCCTGGCCTACTCGCGCAAGCAGGTGCTGCGGCCGCGGGCGTTTAACCTCAATGCGACGGTGCAGGGCATGATCGACCTGTTGCGGCGCACCCTCGGCGAAACCATCGAGTTGGAGGTGGTAAGCGACGCGGGTCTTTGGCAATGCGTGGCCGACCCAGGTCAAATGGAGAACGCCCTGCTGAACCTGGCCCTCAACGCCAGGGACGGCATGCCCACGGGCGGCAAGCTCACCATCGAGACCGCGAACGCGCGGCTCGACGACGAGTACGCGGCGGCTCAGGAGGAAGTGACCCCCGGCCAGTACGTGCTGCTCGCGGTGAGCGACACCGGCGTGGGCATGGCGCCGGAAGTGGTCGAAAAAGCCTTCGAACCCTTTTTCACGACCAAGGAGGCGGCCGGGGGCAGCGGCCTGGGTCTCAGCATGGTCTACGGCTACGTCAAGCAATCGAACGGGCACATCAAGATCTACAGCGAGCCCGGCGAGGGCACGACGGTGAAAATGTACATGCCCCGGACGGGCCGGACCGATCGACCGGAAGCGGAGCCACCGCGAACGGACGAGCCGCGCGGCCGCGGCGAGGTGGTGTTGGTGGTCGAGGACGACCCGGGCGTGCGGACACTCGCGGTGACCCTGCTGGGCGGCATGGGCTACGACGTCCTCGACGCGCCCGACGGCGCGAGCGCGCTGTCCCTGCTGGCCGGGGCGAGTAGCGGGGCCCTGCTGCTGACCGACGTGGTGCTGCCGGGAGGAATGTCCGGGTCGGAGCTGGCGCGGGAAGCGGCGCGTTTGGTGCCCGGCCTCAAGGTCCTGTACATGTCCGGGTACACCGAGAACGCGGTCGTGCACCAGGGCCGCCTCGACGAGGGCGTCAAGCTGTTGCAGAAACCCTTCCGCAAGGCCGACCTCGCGCGCCGGGTCAGGGACGCGTTGGACCAGAAGTAGGGTCGGGCCGGCGGTGGCGGCCTGAGCACGCGAGCCGGCGCGTGAAGGCGGACATCGATCCGCGACGCAACAAGCGGCATCCACCGTTTCTATCTCGATTTGTACTCTTTTAGGCGGCCTCGATCGGCCGGGGGGGACAGTTAGTTGAAATCTTCGGCCCGCTCGATGAGCTCGTCGAGGCCGGGCTCGTCGGGGTTCCAGGGCTTTCCGGGGTGGATGATCGCCACCTGGCAGGCCTCGGCCGCCTCGACCATCTCGCGGTAGCTGCCGGCGCCGAGGTCGACGATGGTGGCCTGCTTGTTGTCGTCGTAGGCGAACATCCTGTTGTTCAGATTGGTGCATTCGTCGCAGGTGGTGCAGCGCGGGGTCTCGATGTAGGGCTCGTCGCCGCGTCCTTCCTCCACCGCTTCGGGCGCTTCCGGGGCCTCTTCCACCGCCGCTTCCGCGGCCGCGCCTGGTGTCGCCGCTGCTGGCTGCGGCGGTGGCGCGGTCTTCGTCGCCAGCGTCTGCTCGAGCGCCTCGATCTCTTGCGCCTTCTCGGCCTCCCAGAGCTCGCGCCCGCCGCGTAGCGCCGCGCGGGCGTAGGAGTTGTCGATTCCGCCCTGTTCCTGGAGCGTGCGCCACATCTTGGCGCAGCGGCGGGCACCCGCGATCGGCGCCTCGCCGACGATGACGCGGTGAAGGACGTCGTCCTGGTCGACCATCAGCACGTAGGGCACCTTCAGGGCCGCGGCCTCCGCCTCGAGCGCCAGGTATTCGCTCACCGGCACCATGGCCGCGTCCCAGCGCTCCCGGGGGACCGCGGAGAAGTGGCCGGCGTGGCGCCGGTCGCCGGCCACGAAGTCGACGAAGGTAAAGGCCACCTCTTCCCAACGCCGTTGCAGATCCGGGTCCTCGTAGCCGAGCCTCTGGCGCGGCCAGTCGCGCTCCACTTGCGGGTTGTCGTCGATCGAGAAGCGGGCGGCGAGGTCGGGCCCGGCGCCGGGATCGTAGCTGAAGGCGGGGAAGGCGCGCGCGTGCGTCGCCGCGGCGGCGTTGAGATAGGGCGCGACAGCGCCCGCGCTCCCGGCCACGCCAGTGAAGACGCTAATGAGCGCCGGCCCCTCGTAGCTCATTGCCGCGACGATGCGGTGCCTCGCCTGATAGAGGTTCGAGGCGCTCGATTGCAGCACGTAAGCCGAGCCCAGGCCCACGGTCATGGCGGCGAGCTGCAGGCTCTCGACGCCGAAGGCGAACTGCCCCGCCCCCGGCGACGAGGGCGCGGCGATGTCGTCGTGCTGCACCAGCACCTTCATCGCCAGGCCCGAGGACAGGACCTCGATCAGCTTGGCCCGCTCGGCGGCGTCCTTGGCGGGCTCGCGGAGGCAGATCAGATAGGACGGGAACAGCGTCAGATCAGAGGGCGCGAGGGTGCTCTCGTCGAAGCTGGCGAAGAAGGCATCGTGCTGCGCCTCGCGATAGCGGTTCTCGATCTCGAGCTCCGCGATGGCGATGGCCTTCACCAGCGCCGCCATCTCCGGCAGCCGCTCGCGGAAGGCGTCGATGGCCGCGGCGCAGCTCTCGAAGGCGAAGCCGTGGGGCGCGTCGGGCGCGCCTCCATTCCGGCCCGGGTGATCGAGCGCCACGAAGCTCTGTGACTCGAGCACCGAGAGGGCGGCGCCGATACGCTGCCGGCGGTTCTCGGGCATCGCCGCTTCGGGCGACGCCTTGGGCAGGATCCGGGACATCGCCTCGAAGTCGAACACTGACGCGTAAGCGGCGCCCACCGCGCCCCTCAGGAGCTCCGGCGAGCGCCCTTCGTCCGAGCGCAGGAAGTCGGCCTTGAGGATCCCTGAGAGCTTGAGTGCGAGCTCGTCGATGCGGCGTCGGAAGCGCCGCGCCTTGTCGGCTTGAACGGCGCCCCAGGCGTGGCTCAAGAGCCGCACCGGCGCCTCCTGGTCGCAGTCGATGAGCTCGCCGTCGATGACCGGGCCATTTGCGCCGAGGGCGTCGCGGGCGCGACCCAGGCTTTCGCGCAGGCTCTCGTGGCCGGCCTGGTCCGCCCGTTCGAGAAGCGTGGTCTCGGCCTCGACCCAAAGCCGGGACAGGGGGCCCGTGGCGCCGCCCGCCACCAGACCCCGAAGCTCTTGCTCGAGCCCGAGCAGGTGTCTGCGGGTGCGCTCGCCGTCCGCGCCCCGGGGTGCTATCGCCTGCAGCGCCTCGTCGACCAGAGCCGAGAGGGTGCGCACCAAACCCTCGTCGCCGACACCCTCGATTAGAACCAGGGGGAAGTCGTAGCGAAGCTTGGCGAGCTCCCGGTAGGCGGCGAAGAGGGCGGGCCGGAGGTCGCGCTGGTCGGCGCGGTCGAGGTCTTCGCCGCCGCGGCGTCTTTTCCCGCTCAGACGAATGGTGACGAGCTTGAGAATGTCCCCGGCCATGGCCTCGTCCGACGCCGGCTCCTGGGTCGGCCGGGACGCCGCGCCGCGCGGTTCCGCGCCGCCAGCGTCGGGGTGCTCTCCAGACCGGCTATCCACTTCAATCACTCCCGGAGGCGGCCCGCGCCTCACTCCACGGACCGGATGGTGAACTTGTCGAATTCCTCCTCGAGCACGGCCTCGATCATGGCCGGCGTATAGAGCCGATCGGGTTTGCGGATCTCGTCGTAGCGGGGCACGTCGCGGTTTTGATAGAGCACGCCCACCGAGATGAGGTCGTCGATCGAGGCGATCTCCCGGGCCCGATGCAGGTCGCCGGGGTCGTGCTCCTCCTGGTTGTGGTAAACCTTGGCCAGGCTCGAGCTCACCTGGATCCCGTTCTCGTGCACCAGCAGCAGGGTCTTGTCCGGATCCTTGAGCCAGGGCTCGAACAGGTCGGGCAGGTACTCGGGGCACCTTTGGAGCACGCGCACGAACGAGAAGCCCTTGTGGTGAAAGGCCCGGGCGATGATGTCGTGGAGGATCTCGGGGATCCAATCCACCGCCTGGGCGACGAACGAGACGTTGGCGACGCCGAGGGTCGTGCACAGGGGGTTGAGCGGCTCGAGGTCGGTGCCGCGCGGGCTGGTGTTGCTCTTGAGCCCCAGGGGCGAGGTCGGCGAGGCCTGATTCTTGGTCAGACCGTAGACCCGGTTGTCGTGCATCAGCACGGTCATGTCCATGTTGTAGCGGATGGCGTGGATCCAGTGCGCGGCGCCGATGCTGCAACAGTCGCCATCACCGGTGCTGACGAAGACGTGGAGGTCGGGGCGGCGCATCTTGACGCCCTCGGCGACCGGCAAGGCGCGGCCGTGGAGGCCGTGGAAGCCATAGGTGTTCATGTAGTGGGGGAAGCGGCTCGAGCAGCCGATCCCCGACACGAACACGGTCTTCTCCAGCGCCAGCTGCTCGTCGCGGCACAGCCGCTGCACCGCCGCGAGGATGGCGTTGTCGCCACATCCGGTGCACCAGCGGGGCGCGATGCTGCTCTGATAGTCCTCGAGATCGTAGTTCTCGCCGGCCAGCCTCAACAGGCACTCGGTGGCATTGGTCTCCATTGTCGTCACCTCATCTCGGGCCCAGCTTGGCCCGGATTTCGCGCTCGATGGCGCCCGGCTTGACGGGCTGTCCCTTATCCTCGGACCAGCAGTCCATGTCGATCAGGAATCTCGCCCGCAAGAGCCAGGCCAGGCCCGTGTAGCGGCGGTTGTCCTCGTCGATGATGGCGTCCTCGAGGCTGTCGCCCCAGTCGTTCTCGACCGTCATCACCTTCTTGAAGCGGTGCAGCACCTCGCGGATCCCCGAGGCCATGGGCTGGAGGAACCTGAGGTGCAGGGACGAAACCTTGTGGCCGTCGGCCCGCACCCGTTCGACGGCTTCCTCGATCGCTCCCTTGGTGCTGCCCCAGCCGACCACCAACAGCTCGCCTTCATCGTCGCCGAACACCTGGGGCGGCCGCAAGGTCTTCTGAAAGGCGGCCAGCTTGAGGCTGCGGTAGCGGATGCCCTCCTGGTTGATCTCGGGGTCGTAGGCGACGTGGCTCAGGCGATCATGGGCGAGGCCGGTCAAGGTGTGCATGCCGTTGGGCTGGCCCGGGATGAAGCGCGGCGCGAGCCCGGTGATGGGGTCCCAGTCGTAGGGCTTCGCCCCCTTGGGCACCGCGCTCTGATCGACCGGCGGCGCCAGCCAGGCCTCGTTGAAGCGGGGCCGCGCGAAAGGTTGCTGGGCGCTCGCCAGGTTGGCGTCGGTGAGCACCACGACGACCATGTTGAAGGACTCGGCGATCTTGCGCGCCATGATGACCGAGTAGAAGCAGTCCTCGATGTCGGTGGCCGCCATGACCACCTTGGGGGCGTCGCCATGGCCGCCGAAGCAGGCCGTCAGCAGATCGCCCTGCTCCGCCTTGGTCGGTTGACCGGTGCTGGGGCCGCCGCGCTGAACGTCGACCACGACGAGCGGAATCTCGCCCATCACGGCGAGGCCGATCGACTCCTGCTTGAGCGAGTAGCCGGGGCCCGAGGTAATGGTCACGGCGCAGGTCCCGGCGTAGGAGGCGCCGATGGCGAAGGCGCAGGCGGCGATCTCGTCCTCGGCCTGGTGCACCACGCCACCGACCTTCTCGAAGACGTCGCTCAGGTAATGGGAGGCCGAGGTCGCCGGGGTGATGGGATACATGGCGCAGACCTGCATCCCGGAGGCCAACACGCCGAGACCGAGGGCGGTGTTGCCGTTGACCACGATCTGAGGTTCGCGCCGCCTGGTCGCGGGGATGCTGAAGCGGATCGCGAGGTTGGCGTCGGCCCACTCGTAGCCCGCCTCGAGGAGTTGCACGTTGGGCCCGATCACCGCCTCGCCCTTCTTGGCGAAGGCGAAGGCGATCTGGTCGCGGGCGATCTCGAGATCGAGGCTGTAGACGCTGCACAGGAGCCCGAGCACGAACATGTTCTTGCCGCGCCGCGGGTCCACCACGTGGCGCAGGCACTCGGCCTCCATCGGGATCTCGTGCACCTGGTAGCCGTCGGCCACGAGCTGGTCGTGGACCTCGGCGTAGGAGGCGGCGATCGCCGGGTCGGGGTCGCTGCGCCACTTGTTCTCGAGCAGAATGATGCAGCCGGGTCCGAGCTCGCTGATGCGCAGCCGGCTAAGCAGCACTTGCTCGTTGAAGGCCACCACCAGGTCGGCCTCGTCGCCGGCGTTGGTCAGCGGGCGGGTGGCGAGGCGAACCCGGTTGCCGCTGGTGCCGGCGATGCTCCGCGCCGGCGGTTGGATCTCGGCCGGGATGATCTCGGCGGTCCAGATGCCGTTTCCCATCCTGGCGGCGATCGAGGCGAAGGCCTGGCCGCAGCGCTGGGCGCCCTCGCCGGAATCGCTGACGATCTCGACGATATGCTCCTTCAGCGTCACCACCGGCTTGCCGGCGGAGGGGACTCGCTTGCCCGACTTTCTGGCGCGCTTTGCTTCCCCATCCGGCGCCTGCTCGGGAATTCGGCGCGCCCGCCGTTGACGCGGTTGCTGTGGCTGCCGAGAGCGCATTCGCGGGTCCTACGCTTGTTGCTTAAGCCAAGCGGACGCGGCAGAAGTTCCGCTCGTCCACGTCGATCCCGAACATCTTGCCCGCGCCCCCCTTTCGCTCGGGTAAATAGACCGTGTCGCTGTCGCGAATCCCGAGGTAGGCGGCGATGCTGTGCGCCGCCTTGCGGCCCGCGCCCATGGCCAAGATCACCGTGGCCCCGCCGGTGACGATATCGCCGCCGGCGTAGACCCCGGCCATCGAGGTGGCGAGGGTCTCGTCGACCTCTATGTAGCCGCGGGCGTTGAGCTCGAGCTTGGAGGTCTGGCCGATGATCGGGTTGGCGCTGGTGCCGATGGCGTAGATCACCATGTCGGCCTCGAACTCGTACTCCGAGCCCGCGATGGGGACCGGGCGCCGCCGGCCCGACTCGTCGGGCTCGCCGAGCTCCATGCGGATACAGCGCATGCCGCGCACGTTGTTCTCGCCGTCGTCGAGGATCTCGATCGGCGCGGTCAGCCAGTGGAACTCGATGCCTTCCTCCTGGGTGTGGTGGATCTCCTCGTCCCGGGCCGGGCACTCCGCCTCGGTGCGGCGGTAGACGCAATAGACCTTCTCGGCGCCGAGTCTCAGCGATACCCGCATCGCGTCCATCGCCGTGTTGCCGGCGCCGATCACGGCGACGCGCCGGCCCAGGTGCAAGGGCGTGTCGTAGGCCGGGAACTCGCCGGCGCCCATCAGGTTGCACCGCGTCAGGAGCTCATTCGCCGAGACCACCCCGTTGAGGGACTCGCCGGGAATGCCCATGAACCTCGGCGTCCCGGCGCCGGTGCCGATGAAGACGGCGTCGAAGCCCATCTCGTCGATCATCTGCGCGATGGTGAAGAGCCGCCCGACCAGGGTGTTGCACTCGATCCTCACGCCCAACTTGGTGAGGTTCCCGAGCTCGGCGTCGATCACCTCGTTGGGGAGGCGAAACTCGGGGATGCCGTACCTGAGCACGCCGCCCGGGCGGTGAAAGGCCTCGTAGACGGTGACCTCGCATCCCGCCTTGGCCAGATCCGCGGCGCAGGCCATGCCGGCCGGGCCCGAGCCGATGATGCCGACCCGGAGGCCGTTGGGCTCGATGTAGGGGACGGCGCTCCAGCCCTCGGCGATGGCGAGATCGCCGAGCCAGCGCTCGAGCCTGCCGATCGCCACCGGCTCCAGGGTGTCGCCCACCGGGCACACGCCCTCGCACTGGTCCTCTTGGGGACAGACCCTGCCGCAGATCGCTGGCAGCAGATTGGCGTCGCTGAGGATCTCGTAAGCGCCGCGAAAGTCCCGCGCGCTCATCCTTTGAATGAATCCGGGGATGTCGATCGCCACCGGGCAGCCCGGAACGCAGGCCGCCTCGGGACAGAGCAGGCAGCGCTCGGATTCGTTGAGCGCCTGGTCCAAGCCGTAACCGAGCGCGACCTCGTCGAAGTTGGCGATCCGCGCGCCCGGATCCTGCACCGGCATGGCGCTACGATCCTGGGGGATGGTGCGTATGGTCTTCTTGGCCATGGCTGGGCGGGGCTCGCGAAACGCCGGGCTAGTCGGACCCGGGGTCCGACATGCGGCAGTCCTCGGACCACTTCTCGAGCGCCAGCTTCTCCTCCTCGGCGAAGCGGCGCAACCGATTCATCAGGTCATCGAAGTCGACCTCGTGGCCGTCGAAGTCGGGTCCATCGACGCAGGCGAAGCGCATCCTCTCGCCCACCTTGACCCGACAGCCGCCGCACATGCCGGTGCCGTCGACCATGATCGGGTTGAGGCTGACCGTGGTCTTGATGCCCCGGGCGCGGGTGGTCTCGGCGCACGCCCTCATCATCACCGGCGGGCCGATGGCGATCACCTCGTCGATATCGGCGTGGCGCTCCATGGCCACCTCGATGCCCTCGGTGACCAGCCCCTTGAGGCCCATAGAGCCGTCGTCGGTGCAGACGATGAGCTCGTCGCAGTAGCTTCGGAACTTCTCTTCCCAGAACATCAGCTCCTTGGAGCGGAAGCCGACGACGCCGATCACGTAGGCGCCGCTCTGCTTGAAGGCGCGGGCCTGGGGGAAGATCGGGGCCACGCCCAGGCCGCCGCCGACGCAGACCACCTTGCCGGCCTCGCCGATGTGGCTGGGGACGCCCATGGGGCCGGTGAGGCTGAAGAGCCCGGTGCCCACCTGGCACTCGCGCTGCATCTCCTTGGTGGTCTTGCCCACGGCCTGGATCACCAGCGTGATCGTTCCCTTGTCGCGGTCGAAATCGGCGATGGTGAGCGGGATGCGTTCGCCATGCTCGTGCGGTATGACGATAACGAACTGTCCCGGCCGCGCCGCCTTGGCCATCAAGGGATGGCGGATCTCCAACAGGTAGGTGAGGTCGGAGAAATCCTGCCGCGTCACGATCTCGAAACTAGGGCCTTGTTCGATCGGGACGGTCAATCCGCGACCATCGGTCGGCCCGCCGTTGCCGGCTTGGGACATACCGCGATTCATCGCTGGCACAGGCCTCCATCGACTCGTACGGGATCAGGATAGGGGTTGGCGTTCGCGCCGTAAATGATGTGAATCAATCTCGCCGGCATTGCCGCGGTGGTCCGCAAGCACAATCGGGGGTCCGTCGAGGGGCGAGGGCTGCGGCTGCCCGCCGCCGCCGCGCCTCGACTCGTCCGACCGCCGCGACTAGATTCGCCTGAACCTGGCCGATGTCATGGCCCCTCGGGGAGCGACATGAAGCGCATGATTTGCGTCCTGGCGCTGCTGCTGGTCGCGGTGCCGGCGCTTGCCGCGGGCGATCCCGAGCAGGCCAAGGGCCTGATCGCCGAGACCTGTGCCCAATGCCACGCGGTCCCCGGCTACGACTCCGACGCCAGCGCGGCAATGCTCGAGGCGCCGTCGTTCCCGGCCATCGCGCGAGCCCCCGGGACCTATACGCCCGAGCGCATCACCGAGTTCCTGCGTCAGCCGCACTGGCCGATGCGCTCGGTCGTCCTCTCGCGGCGCGATATCGAGAACCTCCTCGCCTTCATCGCGGCGCTGCGCCAGGACTGAGCGTCAGCGCGACCCTCCCCCGGCCTCTCATGGTACGCGACCGACCCCGACCCCGGCCCCGACTCCGAGCACAGTCGAGCGAGGCGATCGAGACCGAGCGCCTCTGGCTCAGGCCCTACGAGGCCAGGGACCTCGATCACATCGTCGCCCTTTACGCCGACCCGGAGGTCACGGCCTATACCAAGCTGGGCCGGCGCAGCGCCGAGCAGAGCGAGCGCATCCTCGCCGGCTACGTCGCGGACTGGCAGAGCCTCGGGCTCGGCATGCGGGCACTGTTCCTCAAGCCGGCGCGGGCCTATGTCGGCGAGTTCGGTCTCTTCGTCCACCGCCAGGCCGGCGCCATGGCGCTGCGCTACGCGCTGGCCAAGGACTGCTGGGGGCGGGGCCTGGCCACCGAGGCGGCGCGGGCGACCCTCGACGACGCCTTCGGCGCCAAGCGCCTGGCGCGCGTCGTGTCGGTGGTGCAGACCGTGAACGTGGCCTCGCTCAGGATCATGGAAAGGCTCGGCTTCGAGGTCGAACGCCGGGCCATGGACGGCGACTCCGAGATCATCGTCTACAGCTTGAGCCGCGCCCAATGGACGCGCGCGCGGTAAGCAACCACGGGGGCAACAGCATGACCGGGTGAACCCTGGCCCGGGCCGCCGGGGCTCCGTCGCTTGGATCGGTGCTGGCTTTCTGGCGGGGCCAACAGCCACCAGGTGGCGGGCGTCGGAATCTCCAGCGCGTCTGGTAGACTGAGGCCACGATCCCGCGGCGGCGGGAAAGGATTGGAGCGACGTGTCGGAGGATCGAGTGGCATCTCGTCGCGGCGGAGGGAGCGCGGCGCGCCGGGCGCTGAGGGCCTCGGGCGCCGAGGCGCGGGCCGAGCCCCAGGATCGGGTCGCCAAGGGCGCCGCCTACCGGCCGCTGGCCGAGCGCGACGTCGAGCGCATCCACCGCGCCGCCCTCGAGGTGCTCGAAGAGGTCGGCATGGCGGACCCGGTGCCGGAGCTGCGCGAGCTCGCCCTGGCCAAGGGTTGCGGGGTCACCGAGAGCGGACGGCTCTGCTTCCCGCGGGCCCTGGTCGAGGACGTGATCGCGGGGGCGGGGCGCGACTTCGTGCTCTTCGCCCGCGAGCCCCGCCACGACATCTGCTTGAGCGACGGCGGCCTCCACTTCGCCACCAACGGCGTCCCGGTCGAGGTCCTGGACTTCGAGAGCGGACGCTACCGGCGGGCGACGCTGCTCGACCTCTACGACTTCGCCCGCCTGGTCGACCGCCTCGACAACCTCGAGCTGTTCGGGCGCATGGTGGTGGCGACCGACGTCGCGGACCTCCTCGAGCACGACATCAACATGGTCTACGCCTGCCTCGCCGGCACCGCCAAGCACGCCGAGTACGGGCTCAACCTGGCCGCCCACGTCGAGCCGGTGGTGGCGCTGCTCGACCTGGCGCTGGGCGGGGAGGGCCGCTTCCGTGCGCGCCCAGTGTGCAGCATCGGCGGCTGCCCCATCGTCTCGCCGCTGCGTTACGGCGCCGAGAACAGCCGCATCTTCCTCGAGGCGGCGCGCGCCGGCTTTCCCCTCAACCTGGTGGTGGCGGCGCAGGCCGGGGCCACCGCGCCGGCGGCGCTGGCCGGGGCCCTGGTGCAGACCGTGGCCGAGACCCTGGCCGGGCTCATCCTGGTCAATCTGGCGCGCCCCGGGCACCCGATGATCTTCGGCAACTGGCCCTTCGTCTCGGACCTGCGCAGCGGTTCCTTCACGGGCGGCGGCGGCGAGGAGGCGGTGCTCAACGCCGCCTCGGCCCAGATCGCCGCCTTCTACGGCCTCCCCGGCGGCGTCGCCGGGGGCATGGCGGACTCCAAGCTGCCCGACAACCAGGCCGGTTACGAGAAGGGCCTGACCACGGCGCTGGCCGGGCTCGCCGGGGCCGATATCGTGTTCGAGTCGGCGGGCATGCTGGCGAGCCTGCTGGGCTGCTCGGTCGAGGCCCTGGTGATCGACGACGACATGCTGGGCGCGGTGCGCCGCGCCGTGCGCGGCATCGAGGTCAGCGACGAGACCTTGTCGCTCGAGGTCATCCGCGAGGTCGCCCAAGGGCCGGGTCACTACTTGGGCCATCCCCAGACGCTCGAGCTGATGCAGAGCGAGTACGTCTACCCCAAGGTCGCCGACCGCTCGAGCCCGGCGGCCTGGGAGGAGAGCGGCGCCCAGGACGCACGGGAACGCGCCCGTGCCCGCGCCCGCGAGATCCTCGCCAGCCACTACCCGAGCTACATCGAGCCCAAGCTCGACGCCGAGCTCCGCGCCCGCTTCCCGATCCGGCTGGGGCTTGAGGACATGCGGCCCGGCTGCGGCCGCTGGTGAGCGCGCTTTTCTCAGGCCCGGCCGGCGCGCGCCAGGATGGCGTGGATGAGGACGTGGCAGCCGGCCGCCAGGTCCTCGGGCGTCGCGCTCTCCGCCTCAGCGTGGCTTATCCCCCCCAGGCAGGGCACGAAGACCATGGCGCAGGGCGCCACCCGCGCGACGTAGCAGGCGTCGTGGCCGGCGCCGCTGATCATCTCGCAGTGGCGGTATCCGAGCCCGGCCGCGGCCTCGCGCACCGCGGCGACGCAGGCCTCGTCGAAGACCAGCGGCGGCGAGGAGAAGCTTTGCGCCATCTCGACCTCGAGCCTGGCGGCGCCGGCGATCGCGTCGAAGGCGGCCCTCAAACGCGCCTCCAAGCGATCGAGCGTCGCGCGCTCGGGGTGGCGCATGTCGATGGCGAAGCGCACCTCGCCGGGCACCGTGTTGGCGGAGTTCGGGTTGATCGCCAGCTGTCCCACGGTGAGGCGGGCGTCCGGGGCGTTCTCGCGCCCCGTCCGGTCGACCTCGAGGACCATGGCGGCGGCGCCCACCATGGCGTCGCGCCGCGCCTCCATCGGCGTGGTGCCGGCGTGGGCGTCGGCGCCGCTCACGGTGACCTCGAAAAAGCCCATCCCCTGCACGTGGGTGACCACGCCGATGGTCTTGCCCTCGCGCTCGAGCACCGGGCCCTGCTCGATATGGGCCTCGAAGAAGGAGTCGAGGGGGCGGCCGCCGACCGCCGCCTCGCCGGCATAGCCGATGCGGGCGAGCTCGTCGCCGAAGCGGCGGCCCTCGGCGTCGCGCAGGCCGAGTGCGAAGTCGAGCTCGTAGACGCCGCCGAAGGCGCCCGATCCGGTGAGCCCGGGCTGAAAGCGCACGCCTTCCTCGTTGCTCCACACCACCGCCTCCACGGGCGCCATGGTCTCGACGCCGGCGTCGTTGAGGGCGCGCACCGCCTCGAGCCCGGCGAGCACGCCGTAGACGCCGTCGAACTTGCCGCCGTGGGGCTGGGTGTCGAGGTGGCTCCCGGTCAGCACCGGCGGGCGCCCGGGCTCGCGCCCCGGGCGGCGGGCGAAGAGGTTGCCGACCTTGTCGATCGTGACCTCGCAGCCGGCCTCGCGGCACCACGCGACGAAGAGGTCGCGGGCCTCGCGGTCGAGGTCGGTGAGGGCGAAACGGGCGCAGCCGCCCTTCGGCGTGGCACCGATGCGGGCCATCTCCATCAGGCTCCGCCACAGACGATCCGCGTTGGCCTCGGGCATCGGCGTTCTCACTCTCGATCTGGCGGGGAGTTGGCGTGGCGAAGGCGCCATGGTATCAGATCGCCATGAGCCTCCGCATCGCCGATCGCTGGTTCGAGATCCGCAAGGTCGACGACGACGTCACCCACCTCTGGGAGCCCTACGTCGACCCCCTGATCCGCTGCAACATCTGGCACGTGCGGGGGGCTGAGCGCGACCTGCTGGTGGACACCGGCCTCGGCATCGCGAGCCTGCGCGAGGCCGCCCGCCACTTGCTCGAGAAGGCGGTCCTGGCAATCGCCACCCACACCCACTACGACCATGTCGGCGGCCACCACGAGTTCGCCGAGCGCGTGGTCCATCGCGCCGAGGCCGATGAGCTTAAGACCCCGGTCGGCTTCGCCAGCCTGCGCGCCAGCGGCATCAGCGAGGCCATGCAGACGGTGATCCGGGAGTCGGGCTACGAGATCGGCGAGGAGCTGGTGACGGCGCTGCCCCGGCCCGACTACGACCTCGGCGCCTATCGCGTCGAGCCGGCGGCACCCACGCGGGTGGTCGACGAGGGCGACGTCATCGACCTCGGCAACCGCGCCTTCGAGGTCCTCCACCTGCCGGGCCACTCGCCCGGCAGCATGGGGTTGTGGGAGGCCGCCAGCGGCACGCTGTTCTCGGGCGACGCGATCTACGACGGCCCCCTCATCGACCAGCTGCCGCACTCCGACGTCGAGGACTACGTCCGCACCATGCTGCGCCTGCGCGCACTCCCGGTGACGGTGGTCCACGCCGGACACGACCCGAGCTTCGGCCGAGAGCGCCTGATCGAGCTCGCCGACGCCTATCTCGCCGGCAAGGGGCGCGCGGTCTCAGTCGCCGCGGTTGACTGAAGCCGCCGCGTCATGACCGTCTACGTCTCCGCCGAGCCCTACGACTTTCCCTTCGACCGCGATCTCAGGCGCGAGAACACGGCGCTCATGGTCATCGACATGCAGCAGGACTTCTGCCTCGCGGGCGGCTGCTTCGACACCGTGGCGAGCTCCGCGGACTTCATCGCCGCGATCGCCTGAGGGGAGGAGCCCGAGCCATGAACGAGCCGACCACCAGCGTCAAATCGCGCCCCTATCAAGTCCGCTTCGATGCCGGGCGCTATCCCCGGGCCAAGCTCGGCTTCGTGGTGCTGGCGATGGAGCAGACCGTGGAGGAGGACGTGTTCCGCCTCGCCCCGCCCGGCGTCGGGGTCCATTTCTCGCGCCTCGCCATGTCCAACGACGCCACCATCGAGAGCCTCAAGCGCATGGAGCCCGGCATCGCCGAGGCGGCGGCGCTGCTGCGGCCCGAGGACGACCTCGACGTGGTCTCCTACACCTGCAACTGCGGCACCATGGTGATCGGCGAGGAGCGCGTGATGGCGGCACTCGCCACGGGCCGGCCGGGCGCCAAGACCACCACCGTGATGACCGGCGTGGTGCGCTCGCTACGCGCGCTCGGCGCCAAGCGCATCGCCGTCGCCACCCCCTACAGCAACGAGATCAACGCTCGCGTGATGGAATTCCTTGAGGGCCACGGCTTCGAAGTGGCCGCGTTCCAGGGGCTGAATCTGAATACCAACATCGAGATCGATCTCGTTGCACCGGACTATCTTTTCGAGTTCGGCAAGAGCGTCGACCGGGCCGACGCCGAGGCCCTTTTCATCTGCTGCGGCGCGCTCCGCACCCTCGACATCGTCGGCCGCCTCGAGGCCGCGGTGGCGAAGCCGGTGGTGGTGAGCAATCAGGCCCTGATGTGGGACGCGCTGCGCCTCGCCGGCATCGACGACAAGCTCGAGGGCTATGGCCGCCTGTTCGAGCTTGGCAGCGAGGCCCTGGGGCGGGCGGCATAGGTCCGGGGGGCTCGGCGCTTGCCGGATCGCCGCGCGCGCTGGTCACCCGCACCGACAACCGCAGGTACATAAATCGCCGCCGACCCGGGGAGGACCGAATTTTTGTGTTTGATCGCCTCGGAAAAGGTGCCAAAGTTTTGCCTGGCTAGGCCTCGGGCGGGGCCGAAACAGCCGGCCGCGGCGCCGCAGTCGAGGAGGGGGAAGATGGGATGACCGACTCGGTCTTCATGGCCGACCTGACCTGGGTCGAGTACCAGCGGCGCCTCGAGGAGGAGGATGCCATCGTCCTGGTGCCCGTGGGCGCGGTGGAGCAGCACGGCTGGCACCTGCCGCTGGGCTGCGACTTCATGCTGGCGGGCGAGATGTGCCGACGCATCGCCGAGCGCGTCGGCGGCGTGGTGGCGCCGCCCTTCAGCTACGGCTACAAGTCGCAGATCCGCACCGGCGGCGGCAACCACTACTGCGGCACCACCAGCCTCGACGGCCAGACCCTGATGGCGATGATCGGCGACGTGGTCAAGGAGATCGCCCGCCACGGGGCCAAGAAGATCGCCGTCATCGACGGCCACTACGAGAACGAATGGTTCCTCACCGAGGGCCTGCACCTCGCCATCCGGGAGCTCGAGGCGGCCGGCGTCAGCGACGTCCGGGTGCTCAAGATGCGCTATTGCGAGCGCATCAAGCAGGAGACCCTCGACGAGTTCTTCCCCCACGGCTTCCCCGGCCTCGATCTCGAGCACGCGGCGGTGCTCGAGACCTCGTTGATGCTGTACCTGTTCCCGGAGCTCGTGCACATGGACAAGCTGCCCGACGACGGGCCCGCCGAGTTCCCGCCCTACGACCTCTACCCGCCCAACCCCGACTGGGTGCCGCCGTCGGGCGCGCTCTCGGTCGCCGAGGGCTCGAGCGCGGAGATCGGCAGACGCCTCACCGAGGAAAGCGTCGAGCTCTGCGTAAATGCCTTGACCCAAGAGTTCCGCGCCGGGGGCAAGGCCTCGGTGCGGGTCGCCTCGTAGGCCCGATCTGAGGGCCGAAATCACCGACATCGTTCATCAAAGGGAGTAATACGATGGAGTTCACTAAACGGTTATTGCTGGGAGCGGCGGCGATCCTCGCGGTATCGCTCTTTGGCCTGTCCGCGGACGCCGCCGAGAAGATCAAGCTCGCCGGCGTGGTTCCGGGCAGCATCACCGACCAGGCCTTCAACCAGGTCGTCTACGAGGGCTATGTGCTGGCCCGCGACACCCTCGGCATCGAGATGGCCTATACCGAGAAGGTCAAGCAGGCCGACCAGTCCGAGGTGCTCGAGGACTACGCACGGCGGGGCTACAACGTGGTGATCGGGGCCGGCGGCGAGTTTGTCGAGTCCACCAAGCGCGCCGCGAAGCGCTACCCGGAAACCATTTTCGTCTGCCTCAACTGCGCCTTGATCGATGGTGTGGCCACACTCAATTACGACAATAACGCCATCGGCTATATCCTCGGCTACGTCGGCGGCAAGATGTCGGACACCAAGAAGCTCGGCCTGATCAGCGGCCAGAAGATCAAGCCGGCGGTCGACATCGCCGAGGGCATGCGCAAGGGCCTCAAGGACGCCACCGGCGGCGGCGAGGTGCTGGTCACCTACACCAACGACTGGGACGACGTGGCCAAGGCCAAGGAGGCCGCCCTGGCCCAGATCAGCCAGGGCGCCACGGCCATCGTGCCCTATCTCGACAACGGCATCGTCGGAGTCATTCAGGGCCTGGAAGACAAGGGAAAGTGGGCGCTGGGAGCCATCACCGACCTTGGCCAGACCAAGCCCGAGACCAACCTGATCTCCACGGTGCAAAGCTGGCAGCAGGCGGTGCTGACTTTCGTCAGCCTGGCCGCGGAGGGCAAGGCCGAGCGTAAGGACTACCTCTTCAGCGTCGGCAGCAAGCCGCTCAGCTTGGGCACCGTCAACCCCAAGGTGCCGGCGGACGTGCGGGCCGAGTTGGATAAGATCGTCGCCGACATAGTGGCCGGCAAGTTCACGAAGTAGCCTGGTTTCCCGTTGCGTCGGCGTCACGGGGCTTCACCGTGGGGCCGACGCTCCTTTTTGCGGTTCGTGACATTTCCGGGCGGGAGCGGTGTGGTGACCGATCATCACCTCGTCGTTGACGGCGTTACCAAGACCTTTGGCGAGCTCAGGGCCAACGACGCCGTGACCCTGCACGTGCGCAGGGGCTCGGTGCACGCCATCCTGGGCGAGAACGGCGCCGGCAAGACCACGCTGATGAACATCCTCTACGGCCTTTACCATCCCGACGAGGGGCGCATCCTCATCGACGGGCGCGAGGTCAGGATCGACAATCCCAAGGCCGCGCTCGGCCATGGCCTCGGCATGGTGCACCAGCACTTCATGCTGGTGGGCCCGCTCACGGTCACCGAGAACGTCATCCTGGGCATGAAGCAGGGCGGGGTGACGTTGGGCCTCGCCGAGCACGGCCGGCGCCTCGCCAAGCTCAGCGATTCCTTCGGCTTCGAGGTCGACCCGGGCGAGGTGGTGTGGAAGCTGCCGATGGGGATGCAGCAACGGGTCGAGATCCTCAAGCTGCTCTACCACAACGCCGACATCCTCATCCTCGACGAGCCCACCAGCGTCCTCACGCCGAGCGAGACGGGACCGTTCTTCGACGTGCTCGCGCGCCTCACCGAGGCCGGCAAGACCATCATCTTCATCACCCACAAGCTCGACGAGGTGATGGCCGTCGCCGATCGCGTCACCGTGATGCGTGACGGCAAGGTGACCGCGGAGCTCGAGATTGCCGCCACCAACCGGCGCGAGCTCGCGCGGCTGATGATCGGCCGCGACGTGGTGTTCGAGATCGAGCGGCCCGAGGCCGACGCCGGCGGCGTCATGCTCGAGGTCGAGGGCCTGCGCGCCATGAGCGACCGCGGCCTCGAGGCGCTGGACGATGTCTCCTTCACGGTGCGGAGCGGCGAGATCCTGGGCCTCGCCGGGGTCGACGGCAACGGCCAGACGGAACTCGCCGAGGTCATCGCCGGATTGAGAGAGCTCACCGCCGGGCGCATCAGCGTCGCCGGCGAGGATATCACCGAGGCCTCGGTGGCAACGCGCAAGCACAAGTACGGCATCGGCTACGTGCCCGAGGACCGCCAGCGGGTCGGGCTGGTGCTCGACCACACGGTAGCCTCGAACCTGATGCTGCGCGACTATCGACAGGCGCCCTTCGCCCGTTACAACATCCTCAACTTCGGCGCCATCCGCGCCAACGCCGAAGCCCTCGTCGCCCGCTACGACGTGCGCCTCCAGAGCGTAAACCAGGCCACCCGCTACCTCTCGGGCGGCAACCAGCAGAAGCTCATCCTGGCGCGCGAGATCGAGGGCAAACCGCGGGTGTTGATCGTCACCCAGCCCACCAAGGGGCTCGACGTCGGGGCCATCGAGTTCGTCCAGAACACGCTCTTGGAGCAGCGTGGCCAGGGCGTGGCGATCCTTTACGTCTCGACCGAGCTCGAGCACCTGCTGGCGCTCGCGGACCGCGTCGCGGTGATCTTTCGCGGCCGCATCTCGGGCGTCCTTACCCCGGCCGAGGCGTCGCCCGAGCGCTTGGGGCTGCTGATGGCCGGCGCCGCCGAGCGGAGCGCCTGATGCTGGCCGTCATCCAGGGCGTCTACCTGCTGAAGAGCGTGTGGGCGATCCTCGCCGCGCTGCTGGTGGGCTCGGTGCTCATCATGATGGCGGGCTCGAATCCGATCGAGGCCTACGCCGCCCTCTTCGAAGGCGCCTTCTTCGAGTACTACGGCATCGCCAACACGCTGGTGAAGATGTCGCCGCTGATCCTGGCGGGGCTGGCGGTGACCGTTCCGCTCAGGGCCGGGCAGTTCAACATCGGCGCCGAGGGCCAGATCTACATGGGCGCCCTGTTCGCCACCTTCGCCGCGCTGTTCCTGCCGCCCATGCCGGGCTGGCTGCACATCCTCGCGGCGTCGTTCGCGGGCGCCGTGGGCGGCGCCCTGTGGGCGCTGCTTCCGGCCTTGCTCAAGGCCTACTACCGCATCAACGAGATCATCCTGACGCTGTTGATGAACTACGTCGCCATCAACATCGTGAGCTACTTCGTCGGCGGGCCGATGATGGCCGCCGACGCGCCCTATCCCTATTCCGACGAGATCCCCGAGACGCTCTATCTGCCGCTGATCATGGCCCGCACCGACGCCCACCTCGGGGTCGTCGTCGGCATGGTGCTGGCGGTGCTCCTGTTCTTCCTCTTCCAGCGCTCAACGGTGGGCTTCTCGCTCGCCACCGTGGGCCGCAACACCGATGCCGCGCGCTACGCCGGCATGTCGGTGCAGCGCCACATCGTGATCTCGTTCCTCGTCGCCGGCGCCGCGGCCGGGCTCGCCGGCACCTACGAGGTGCTGGGCCTCAAGTACCGCCTGTTCCACATGTTCAGCCCGGGCTATGGCTACGACGGCATCGTCGTTACCTTCCTCGCCGGCGGCAACCCGCTGTTCGTGGTCATCGCCGCCGCCTTCCTGGCCGGGCTCAGGAGCGGCGCCGGCATCATGCAGCGCGCCGTCGGCGTCGACACCACCGTGGTCGAGGCCATTCAGGGGCTGGTGGTGATCTTCGTCGCCATGGGCCTGGCCTTCCGCTTCGAGCGCACCTATTGGGCGCGGGTGCTGAAGAAACGCACGGACGTGGCGGCCCGTCTCGGCGAGACCACAGGAGAGGCGGGCGGCGAGGGGAGGCCGCCGTGATCGAGATCTTCCTCGATCCCGCGCTGCTCACCGACTTCCTGCGCACCACCGTACGGCTCGCGGTGCCGCTGGTGTTCGCGGCCGTGGGCGGCGTGCTGTCGGAGCGCAGCGGGGTTTACAACATCGGCCTCGAGGGCATGATGCTGGCCGGCGCCTTCGGTGCCGCGGTGGGCGCCTTCTTCTTCGATTCAGCACTGATGGGGCTCGCCGTTGGCGCCACCTTCGGCATGTTGGCGGCGCTTATCCTCGCCGTGCTCGGGGTCTCGCTCGGCGTCAACCAGATCGTCACCGGCATCGCCATCAACCTGCTGACCGTGGGGCTCACCTCGTTCCTCTCCCGCGTCGTCTTCGGCGCCCAGGCCAACACCCTCGAGCTCGATGGCTTCCACCCCCTGGCGATCCCGGGGCTGGTGGCGATCCCGGTGCTGGGCCCGGTGCTGTTCGGCCAGGACGCCCTCATCTACCTGATGTACGTCACCGTCGTGGCGATGTACCTGATGATGTTCAAGACCCCCTGGGGCCTCGCCATCCGCGCCGTCGGCGAGAACCCGAGGGCCGCCGACACCGCCGGCATCTCGGTGGTGGGCGTGCGTTACGCCTGCGTGCTGGGGAGCGGCGCATTGGCCGGGATGGGCGGCTGCTTCCTGGTCCTGAGCCAGGTCTTCCTGTTCTCGGAGAACATGAGCGCGGGCAAGGGATTCATCGCCCTCGCCGCGGTCATCCTGGGGCGCTGGAACCCGGTCGGGGCGCTCCTCGCCTGCGTCCTGTTCGGCTTCTTCGACGCGCTCCAGCTCAGGCTCCAGTTCATGAACCCCGAGACCCCCTACCAGATCTTCGTGATGCTGCCCTACCTGGTGTCGATCCTGGCGCTGGTGGGCTTGGTGGGCAAGCCGACGCCGCCCGCCGCCGCCGGCCTGCCCTACAAGCGCGAGTCCCAATAGCCATGAGGGCGGTGGTGCCATGAGGGCAGTGGTGATCGAGCGCCCCGGCGGGCTCGAGCGGCTCGAGCTCCGGCAAGTGCCGGCGCCCGAGCCCGGCCGCGGCGAGATCCTGATCCGGGTCCGTTACGCGGCCTGCAACTGGAGCGACATCCAGAAGCGCGAGGGGGTCTATCCGGAGCCCGTCAGCTACCCGGTGATCATCGGTCTCGAGGTCTCGGGCACGGTCGTCGCTAGGGGCACAGGCGTGCGGGGCTTCGCGCTCGGCAGCCGGGTGGCGGCGATCACGGGAGCCAGGGCAATGGGCGGCTACGCCGAGTTGGTGGCGGTGCCGGCGAGCTACGCCATCGCCCTGCCCGAGGGCATCGACGATGCCCTCGGCGCCGCCTTTCCGGCCGTCACCCTCACCGCCTACCACCTGTTGCGCTCGGCCTATCGCCTGCGCCGGGGCCAATGGGTGCTGGTCCACGCCATCGGCGGCGCCGTGGGGCTGATGCTGACCCAGATGGCGGTCGAGATGGGCGCGCGCGTCATCGGCACCGTGGGCGCGCGGGCCAAGGCCAGGAGGGCGCTCGGGTATGGCGCCGAACGCGTGGTGGTGCACTCCAAGGAGGACTTCGTGGCGGCGGCGCTCGAGCTCACCGGCGGTCGTGGCGTCGACCTGGTGATCGACTCGTTGGGCGCCGACTTCCTGCCGCGGAGCTTCGACGCGCTCAGGACCTACGGCCATGTCATCAACATCGGCGAGGCCGCCGGCTACCCCGACTTCCCGGTTCGCCCCAAGCTCTACGAGCGCTCGACCTCGCTGGCGGGCTACGAGCTGCTGCACGCGGTACCGGGCTCGGCGCGCTGGCGGCGCGGCCTGCGCTACGTCGTCGAGCGCCTGGTCGACGGCCGGCTCGAGGTCCCGATCGAGGGCACCTACCCCCTGGCCCGGGTCCGGCAAGCCCACCGCAGGCTCGAGCGCAGGGGCGTCAGCGGCAAGCTCCTCCTCGAGGTGAGCCGGGGATGAACGCCGCGCGGCGCAACTCGGCCCGATAATCCAGGGCCGCAAGGGCCAAGGATCGTGTTAACCTTCTGGTCGATTGGAGCGAGGGCTTCGCGGCCGTTGCCGTGAGGCGCCACCGCGAACCCCGGGTGCGAAGAGCACGACCATGACGAGACGGCGCCGGGCATGAAACGGGCGGTGATCTACATCGACGGCAGCGACAACGACATCGAGTCGCTGACCTCGGCGGTGATGATGTGCCGCCGCTTCGGCGCCCGGCTCAACGTCATCCATCCGGTGGCCGACAGCGTCGCCAGGGCCAAGGCCCGCGCGGTGGTGGTGGGACAGACGGTGAGCTGGCGCTACCGCGTCATCTCGGAGTCCCGTTCCTCCGCCGCCCGCCATTCCTTCGAGAAGGCGTGCGGGGACGTCGATTTCACCAGTTACGCGGAGGTCGAGTACGACGTCGTCGATGCCATTCGCCATTTGGGCCTGCTTCACGACGTCACCATCCTCGAGCGGGTGTCGGAGGAGGAGGGGCCCACGGTTCTGGCGCTCAACGCGGCGCTGTTCGAGACCGGCGGACCGGTCCTCATCGTCCCGCCCCATACGCCGCCCACCATCGGCGAGGCCATCGCCGTGGCCTGGAGCGGCACGGTGCAGTCGGCGCGCGTGGTGCGCTCGGCGCTGCCGTTGCTGAGCACGGCGAAAAAAGTCAGCGTCGTCACCGACGACGCCAATCCGCGCGCCGACGCCGCCGACCTGGTCGATTATCTGGGCGCCCACGGCATCGAGGCCCAGACCCAGAGCTTCGACAGCAGCGACTTGAGCGCGCGCGGCCGCGGCCGTGCGCTCATCGGGGTGGTCAAGACGCTGGAGGCGGACGTGCTGGTCATGGGCGCCTACGGCGAGGACAAGCTCGACGCCATCTTCGGCCTGGGGCGGGCGACCCAGAAGGTGATCACCGCCTCGCCGGTGCCGGTGCTGCTGCAGAGCTGATCCTTCGCACTCAAACCCGGCTGGCGGCGCGCTCGCCCTCGGCCGGCCGCCAGCTCAGGGCCGGCCCCTGGCGCATCATCTCCTCCAAGGCCACCCGGGGGCAGACGCTGCCGCGGATGTACTCGATCAGGTTGGTGGCGACGCCGCGCACCATCTTCTCGATGGCTTGGTCGAGGCAGCGCCCCTCATCGTCGAAGACCTTGTGCACGCCGGCCACCGATACTGGCCCCGGCAGGACGATGGCACCGACGTGCGAGAGGACGCTGCGCAGATGCTCGAGCGCCTTGATGGCACCGATCTGCCCCGCCGCGACACCCACCAGCGCCACCGGCTTGCCGGCCAGGACCGAGGGAAAACCGAGGTTTTCGATGATCAGCTTGGCGGCGCTGCTGTAAGAGCCGTGATACTCAGGCGTCGAGAACACGATCCCCGTCGCCCTCGACACGGTCTCCTTGAGCGCCTTCGGGTCCGCCGCCTCGGGATCCGCGCCGGGCAGGGGCAGGTGCAGGCGGGCCGGGTCGACGAGGTCGACCGCGATGTCGCCCTGCCGTTCGATCTCGTCGATCACCAGGGCAAGGGCCCTCGAGGTGAAGTTCCCGGGCCGCGCCGTGCCCAACACCGCGGCAATTCGGATCTGCCCGTCTTGCGCTTCAATCATGTTCGCTGCCTCCGTTGGCCTGCCCATCCTCGAACCAGCCCCTCCTCGGGCCAGCCCCTCGGATCGGTATGGATTTCAATATGTTCCGGGTGGGAGTTGAGGCAAGGTCTGACCCCGGCCGGGGCCCGCTTGGCGGAGCCTCGGGCGGCGCCGCTTGCGCTAGCCGTACTGGCCGCCGGCGACCACGAATACCTCGAGGTCTTGGGCGACGTGGCGCAACCGCTGGACCCCGAGGGAACGCAGATCCTCGGGCACGTGGCGGGCGATATCGGCCGACAGCAAGAGCGGCTGTTCCAACTCCTTGCACCGCGCGCTCAAGCGCGCCGCAATATTGGCCGCGGTGCCGATGACCGTGAAATCGAGCCGGTTGGGCGCCCCGACGTTGCCGTACATCAGGTCGCCGAAATGCACGCCGATGGCGCATTGCACGGGCGGTCGGTCCGAGCGCGCCGGCGCCGTCGCGATCCGCGAGACGATCTCTTGCGCCGCCTCGCGGGCGCGCCGGCAGGCCAGCACGATCGCCTCGTCCTCGCCGTTCTCGCCCTCGAGCGGGAAGATCGCCAGCACGGCGTCGCCGATGAACTTCAGGACCTCGCCACCGGCGGCGAGCACCGGCTCGGTGGCGCGCTCGAAGAAATCGTTCAAGAGGTCGAGGTAGATCTCGCGCGACAGCGATCCCGACAAGGTCGTCGAGTCCCGCAGATCGCAATAGAGAATGGCGGCGCGGATGTCCTCCCCGTCGCCGCGATGGGTCAACCCGCCGAGCACCTGGCGCCGCGTCCTCGGCCCGAGATAGGTGTCGAACAAGACGGTGGCGTTGCGCCGCAAGGTCAGCACCTCGTAGAAACGGCTCAAGGCGGTGATGCTCTCGAAGACCTGACCGAGATGGGCGGTGGAGAACCCCTGGGGGTCGTCGGTGGCCAGGGTCATGGTCTGGATCTGACCATCGGAAAAGGGCAGCGGCATGGCGACATAGTCGGTGCCGCCGTTGGCGCGGAGCTCCTCGAGGATGGGGAACTGGAACTCTTGCTCGTCGATGTCGAGGCGCTGGCGAACCCCGCCCAAGCCCTCGCTGACGTGGCGCACCGGGCTGTTGAGATAGGCCGGATGGCGCAACGTGCCATGCGGCGTATCGCTTTCGGCGACGCCATCGACATCCCGGAGCCAGGTGAAGCGTTGACCGGCGAGCTGGGGGTGCAGGGTCCAGATGCTGACGTTGAAGCGCCACAGCGGCATGCCGATCGCAACCAGGCGCGCGGCGAACTGTTCGGTCAATTGGGCCGGCGTTTGGCACAGCCAGGCCTCGCGCAACAGCCAGTCGATCAGCGCGCCGCCCGGAATTTGCGCGCCTTCGGCTTGGGGCAGCGGTCGCTCGGCCAACACCTCCTCGACCACCTGAGGGTAGAAGGCGACGTGGCCGGCCACGGCAAGCGCCTCCCGTAGCGGCGCCTCGTAGCTCCAGGCGCCGTTTTCGATGGTGCGGTCGGGCAGGCGCAAATGCCAGTGATTGGCCGTGCCCTTGAAGGGACAGAAGGTGCGCAGCGGCGACGGCGCGAGCAGCCCGTCGATCAGGTCGGACTTGGGAAAATAGCAGCAAGACGGCAAATAGGTTTCGTGCATCACCTGCGCGGAGGTGCTGTCGGCGACCACCTCGCTCTCGACCCGGACGCGGACGCGGCCGGCGGCCGGTTCCACGGCGATGCGATAGGGCGCTTCGCTCCTCGAATCCTGGGTCACGTCACCATCCCGGCCCGCCGACCCTCAGCGCGGAAAGCTGCGCCACAGGGCCCTAAACGGCGCCCTAAAGAGTCGCCTTGCGGTAGGAGCGCTTGGCCGCGACCTTGCCGTCGCGCAGCGTGAGCACGTCCACGAGGTGGACCTCGAAGCGGCTCCCGCCGCGCGGCGTACCGGTGGTCACCGACTCTATCGTGGCGTGCTGGGGCGAGACGAAGTGGCGAATCTCGTCCCAGCGCACGTCGGGGATCTGCGCGATGATCTCGGTCACCAGCTGGCGCGCGGCGGCCTTGCCGACGGCGCGCTTGCCCCAGGGATCGCTGCCGAACGAGGCCTCGAAGACCACGTCGTCGGTGAACAACTCTTCGATGCCATCGAGGTCGTGCTCGTTCCAGACCGTTGTGAACTGGCGAATGAACGCCTCGCCGTCGAATGCCATGGCTCGCTCCCGCTATGCCCGAGGCGGGACGCCCGCCGCCCCGCCGTTGCCGTGTTGAGGTCGCGCCCCGAGGGCGGCCTCGAGCGCTGCGATGATATCGTTTTGTGCTCGGTGGGACCAGCCTCGGCAGCGCCAACACCGTCACCGGCTCGGGCTGTCCTTGCGCGCGCCCGCGTCGGGGATGCCTCGCTTCCGTTGCCGCTGCCGACGCTGCGGCAAGCCGCCGCACGCCGTGGAGGAGGTTCGACCCGGCGGGGAGGAAAAGCGCCCCAATGCCATGCTCGCAAAGGCTGCGCAGCGGAGCTGGCCTCTTTCGCCTGGCCCGGGCCCCCCTACGCCCGGCCCGTGGTCTGGCCTGTGCGGCGGCGGACCAGCCACTGCGCGGTGAACAGCAGCGTCAAGGAGAGCGCCAGCACCGAGCTGCCGATGGCGTTGACCTCGGGGGTTATGCCGCGGCGGATCGACGAGAACACGTAGATCGGCAGGGTCGTGTTCGAGCCGGCGACGAAGAAGGCGATGATGAAGTCGTCGAAGCTGAAGGTGAAGCTGAGCAAGAAGCCGGCGAGCACCGCCGGGAACAGGAGCGGCAACGTCACCTGGCGGAAAGTCCCCCAGGGCGTCGCGTAAAGATCGGCCGAGGCCTCGATCAGGGTGCGGTCCATGCCCTGGATGCGGGCGCGCACGATGACGATGACCAGCGCCATGGTGAACACGGTGTGCGCGGCGATCACCGTGGCGTAACCCATATGCAGCTTGGGCGATGCGCCGAGCACCGCGGGCCACAGGGTGTCGATCACCGGGTTGACGACTTTGAACAAGGTGACCAGCGCGATCAGCGTCGAGATGCCGAGGACGATGCCGGGAATCATAATCGCGATGAACGTGAGCCCGTCGAAGATCGTTCTCAGCGTCCCCTTGACGCGCTGCAGTGCGAGCGCCGCCGCGGTGCCCATCACGGTGGCCAGCACGGCCGTGATGCCGGCGACGATGAGGCTGGTGGTCAGCGCTTCCATGACCCAACGATTGGCGAACGCCTTGCCGTACCATTCGATGGAGAAGCCGCGAAACTCGCTGGCGTGACGTCCGGAATTGAAGCTGAACAGCACGATCAACGCGATCGGCGCGTAGAGGAAGAGATAGATCACGGTGGCGTAGGTGCGCATCGGCCCTGCTACACCAGCGACGTGTCGCGCTCGCCCTTGGCGCGCGTGATGCGCAGGTACAGCGTCACCGTGGCCAGCATGACGACGACCAGGCATACCGCGACCGCCGAGCCGAACGGCCAGTTACGCGATTGCAGGAACAAGTCGACCAGCGCATTGCCGACGAAGAAGACCTTGCCGCCGCCGAGAATCGCCGGGATCAGGAACTCGCCCATGAACAGGATGAACACCAGCATGCAGCCGGTGATGACCCCGGGCGCCGACAGCGGCAGGGTGACCTGCAGGAAGGTGCGCGTCGGGCCGGCGCCGAGATCGTCGGAGATCTCGAGCAGGCTCTTGTCGAGCTTTTCCAAGCTGACGAAGATGGGGAACACCATCAACGGGAGATAGCCGTAGATGATGCCGACAAGCACCGCGCCACGGGTATAGATCAGGCGCACCGGATCGAAGCCCAACCACTCGATGAGCGCCGGAATGCCGCGCCCGCCGAGGATGAACATCCAGGCATAGGTGCGAATCAGGAAACTGGTCCAGAACGGCACGATCACCAGAATCAGTAGAAACATCTTGAACCTGGTGCTCGCCTTGACCGCCAAGTAGTACGCCAGCGGATAGGCCACCAACAGGCAGACGACGGTGCCGATAGGCGCCAGGGTCATGGTATTCCTGAAGGCGGTGAAGCGGGCCGGCAGGTTGGCGTATTGCGCCAGGGTGAACGACGGCGTGTAGCCGCCCGCCGGCGCCCTCTCGCCGAAACTGAAAACGAAAACGACGACCAGCGGCAGGACGAGAAGGAAGAGGAACCACAGGGTGGTCGGTGCCAGCAGGAGCGCCGTGACCAGGGTGCCCGAGCGGTTCTTTTCCTCCATCGCCGTGCCGCTGTCGTCTTAGCTTAACGCGTTACCCGTCGGTCTTAAGCCGACTTGAAGCTGGCCATGACTTCGGCGCGCAACGGGTCGGTCAGCGTTACCGCCGCGCCGAACTCGAGCGCGTCCATCAGTTCGGCCGCCGGGTACAGGATCGGATCGTTGAGGATGCTGTCGGGCAAGAAGGCGTTCGCCCGGCTGTCGATGGCGGGATAGCCGTGGACCAGCACCTCACGCGCGTTGATGTAGGGATCTTGCATGAAGTTGATGAAGGCGTAGGCCGCTTCGCGGTGCGGCGCGTCCTTCGGGATGGCGTAGAAGTCGCTCCACAGCTCGCCGCCTTCCTTGCCGATTACGTAGTCGATCGAGGGAATGTCGGCATGGAGCTGGGTGCCGTCGCCGGTCCAACATACGGTGAGCCAGGCGTCACCGCTGCGCATCGGTGGCTGGTAGTCGCTGGTGATGGCGAAGAGGTGCGGCTTGGAGCGGATCAGCAGGTCCTCGGCCTCGCCCAGTTCCTTCGGATCGACCGAATTGAACGAGTAGCCGAAGTACTTCAGCGCGTTGCCGATGGTGGTGAGCTGGTAGTCGTGCACGATGGTACGGCCCGAATAGTCGCTCATGGTGAGGTCCCAGAACTGCTTCCAGGTCTTCATGTCGTGTTTGACGTGGGCGGTATTGACCGCGTAACCGGTGGTGCCCCAGTCCTTCGGCACCGCGTGGATGACGCCGCCGACCGAGCCCTCGGCGGTGAAACGGGCTTCGTTGGTGCTTTGGTCGAAGTTGGGAATCTTCGACATGTCCAGGGGCTCGATGATGCCGAGCTCGACATAGGTCGAGATGGTGTAGTTGGTGGGCACGAACACGTCCCAACCGGCGCCGCCCGCCTGGAGCTTGGCGAGCATCTCCTCGTTCGAGCCGAACACGTTGACCAGAACGTCGACCCCGGTGAGCTCGGTGAACCGCTCGAGGTTCGCCGGGTCGTGGTAGTTCGGCCAGGTCGAGAACACCAGGGTGTCGCCGAGGTTGCCCAAGGCGTACGCCTTGCGCGGCTTGAGCCACGGCATCGCCGCGCCGAGCACCGCCGTCGCCACGCCGAGGCCGGTGACGCCGAGGAACTGGCGGCGCGAGATCGAGCCTTTCTCGTAGCGGCGGTATTGCTTGATGAATTCCTTCTTGGAAATCGGGTCCATGTGGTTCCTCCTTCTCTTTATGTTCCGACCAGTGGTCAGCGGGTGGCGGCGGCTCGGGTCGGTAGGAGCCGCCGCGGCCGAACGTTCAATCGTCGTGCAGGGCGAGCCCGGCGGTCTTGCGCCAGCCGACGACGACCTCGTCGCCGACGTCGAAGCCGCCGGTCTCGGCCTCGTGGGTCTTGGCGGCGCGCACCAGAATGCGGCCCAGGGTATCGGTTGCGACGCTGTATTCGGTCTGCTCTCCGAGAAAGATGCGGTTGCTGACGCGCCCGCGCGCGCTGTAGTCGAGGCCCGCTGCCGCGGCGCCTTCGTCGGCCTTGGCGATGAGGATCACCTCGGGGCGCACGGCAAGCACCCCGTGACGCTCGCCCTCGAGGCTCGCCACGCCCTCAGGGTAAGGTGCGGCGATCACCAAGCCGGTCTCGGTACGCACCGCTGCCTCGCCTGGCCCCGCCTCGACCACCTCGCCGGCGAAGAAGTTCGACTGGCCGACGAAATCGGCGACGTAACGGTTGACCGGCGCGTCGTAGAGCGCCGCGGGGGTGCCCAGCTGCACGATGTGGCCGTCGCGCATGATGGCGATGGTGTCGCTCATCGACAGCGCCTCCTCCTGGTCGTGGGTGACCAGGACGAAGGTGATGCCGACCTCGCGCTGCAGGCTCTGCAGCTCGATCTGCATCTCGCGGCGCAGCTTGCGGTCGAGCGCCGCGAGCGGCTCGTCGAGCAGCAGCACCGTGGGCCGGTTGATGAGCGCGCGGGCGAGCGCG
The DNA here is from genome assembly GCA_965371625.1 of uncultured Alphaproteobacteria bacterium. GTDB lineage: Bacteria > Pseudomonadota > Alphaproteobacteria > CBDUZE01 > CBDUZE01 > CBDUZE01. The sequence goes on along the minus strand of CBDUZE010000010.1, from coordinate 10,563 downwards.
ACGCGCTGCTGCTGGCCGCCCGAAAGCTCCCAGGCGCGGCGCTCGGCGAGGCCCGAGAGCCGCACCAGCTCGAGCGCCTCGTCGACTTGCCGGTCGATTTCGGCCTTGCCCGGGCGGGGTTTTCGCTGGCGCAGGCCATAGCCGACGTTGCGGCGCACATCGAGATGGGGAAACAGCGCGTAATTCTGGAACACCATGTTGACCGGGCGGCGGTGGGGCGGCACGCCGTTGACGCCGGCGCCGCCGATGAACACCTCGCCCTCGGTAGGCTGGTCAAAGCCGGCCATCAGCCTGAGCGAGGTGGTCTTGCCGCAGCCCGAGGGGCCGAGGAAGGAGTGGAACGATCCCGGCGCGATGGCGAAGCTCAGGCGATCGACCGCGACCACCTCGCCAAAATGCTTGCTCACGTCGCGGAAGGCGATGTCGGCGGGGACGGCGGCGCTATCCGGGGCCGGCGCCTCCACGGCGCTCACCGACGTAACGGCTTGGTCGGCGGCGGCCGTGTCCGCCGCCGCGATGCCGCGCGCCACGCCGGGCATCGGCGAAACGTCGGGCGTCATCCCTGACCACTGCCTCCTTAACGGTGCCCGGCTCAGGTGACGGAAAGGCGCGTCGCGGCATTGATTTTCGGCACTGATGTTGTGCCGTTTCAACGCTTCCCGGCGCGCACATCGAGCCCGGAGGATCCTGCGGCAAACCGTATCATGTCCGAAATTTTCCACAACGACAAATCGCAACGCCTTGACTTGGAACAACAATCGGCGAATGTTTTGCTCCAAGTGTTTAAAATACTAAACGGAATAAACAGATGCAGTTCGACTTGGGTACCCGGATTCGGGCGGTGCGCAAGATGCACGGTCTCTCGCAGCGCCGCCTCGCCGAGCGGGCGGGCGTTACCAACGGCACGATCTCGCTGATCGAGCAGAACAAGATCAGTCCCTCGGTGGGCTCGCTCAAAAAGGTGCTCGACGGCATCCCCATGTCGCTCGCCGACTTCTTCTCGAACGAGGTGGTGCCGCGCGGGCAGATCTTCTTCATCGCGGGCGAGCTCGTCGAGTTGGCCGGAGGCGCGGTCTCGTATCGCCAGGTGGGGCGCGTCATGACCGGCCGGGCGGTCCAGATCCTTCACGAGCGATACGCCCCCGGCGCCGACACCGGCGAGGCAATGCTGCGCCACGACGCGGAGGAGGGCGGCGTCGTCGTCCGCGGCACACTTGAGGTCACCGCGGGCGAGCAGCGGCAGGTGCTGGGCTCGGGCGACGCCTACTACTTCGACAGCCGTCTGCCGCACCGCTTCCGCAACATCGGTGACGAAGAGTGCGAGGTCGTAAGCGCCTGCGCGCCGCCGAGTTTTTGAAGCTGCGCGCCATCGGCTCACCGTGGTTGTCTTCCGGGCCGCTCTCGGGAATGATCTCGCGTTCGACTGGGGGCGGATGGCGGCGGGGCGTCGTCGTGCGCCCCAAGGGGGTGTGCCGGGAGGGAGGTCATGGTCGGGGTGTCATCGCTCGGCTATCTCGGATTCGAGGTCAGCCGGCTCGACAGCTGGGAGGCGTTCGCGACCAAGGTCCTGGGCCTTGGCGTCGCAGAGCGGGGCGCCGGGAGCGCAATAGCGCTGCGCCTCGATGACTATCGCCAACGCATCGTGCTCGAGCAAGGCGCGGCCGACGACCTCGCCTTTATCGGCTGGGAGGTCACGAGCGGGGAGGGGCTCGAGGCGCTGCGCCGCCGCCTCGAGGAGGCCGGCGTGGAGGTCGCCGAGGCGAGCCCAAGCGAGGCCGCGGAACGCCGGGTCGCGGGCCTGGTCAGCTTCACCGACCCGAACGGTGTGCCGACCGAGCTCTTCCACGGACCCGAGCTTGCACCCGAGCCCTTTAGCTCGTCGCTGGCGCCGTCGGGCTTTGTCACCGGCGAGCTCGGTCTCGGTCACCTCTTCATCACGGCCACGGACGCCGCCGCCAGCGAGGACTTCTATCGCAACGTTCTCGGCCTGAGAATCAGCGATTACATCGAGACCGAGATGCGCGGGCGGCCGTTTCGCGCCGTCTTCCTGCACGCCAACCCGCGCCACCACTCGATCTCCTTCGCCGCCGGTGGCTCGGGCAAGCGCCTCGACCACTTCATGCTCGAGCTCGGCGACATCGACGACGTCGGCGCCGCCTACGACCGCTGCCACGACCTCGGGGTGCCGATCACCCGCTCGCTCGGCCGCCACCCCAACGACCGCATGTTCTCGTTCTATGGTCTGACGCCGTCGGGCTTCGCCTTCGAGCTCGGCTGCGGCGGCCGCAAGATCGACGACGGCACCTGGCAACCTCGGACCCACGACCGCATCAGCGACTGGGGCCACCGCCGCCCGGCCCGGCCCAAGAGGGCGCCCGACCGGGGTTAGACTAGGACTTGGAACTGGCAGTCGCGGGGCGGCGCGCCACCCTCGCCGTGGATCGGCAGGATGTCCTGGGGACAGGCCGAGAAGGCGACGTAGCAGTCCATCTCGGCGCGGATCACGATGTAGTCGCCCGGATTGCACTCGGTGGGCCGCACGTCGAAGCTGACGCGGTCCTCCAAGAGCGGGATGTTCATGAAGATGTTCCACGAGGCCGGGATCGGGAACGGCGGGGTGACGCCCAGTTCCGCCATGCCCTCGAACATGTTGTCCTGGCAGTTGCGGTGATAGCCCTCGACGCCCAAGAGCGCGTAGCGGTAGCGGTCACAGGCGGCGCAGAAGGTGTCGTGGATGCCGGGCGTGGTGTCCTCGACGAGGGTCAGGATGGGGCGCCGCTGGGTGGTGACGAAGACGTTACCGAGCTTCGGGTTGAGCCGCAGGTTCCACACCCGCGACGACTCCATCGACATGTACTCAGCCAAGTCGTAGGCGTTAAAGGCCCAGCAGTCGACCACCTGGGTGCCGTGGCTGTTCACGAGCTTGATCTTCTGGCCCGCCGCGAGCCGCGCCGCCTTGCCGTGCCCGGCGGGAATGGTCACGAGATCTTGGCTGGACATCCGATCAGCTCCTCAAGCCCGACCCGAAGCTCTTTCCTCGGACTTTGCCGGCTTTGGACCGAGCTTGCAACAGGGGTGAGCCTTAGGCCGTGGACCCATAAGCGAACAGCTCGTTGGCGATTATTCATGACAGCCGGCGGGTCTGACCGAGGCGAGCGGGTTTGGCCCGGGCCACGACTGACATCGCAGTGTGCCAAATTGAGCTTGCTGTAACCTGCCGACTGCCGCGGTAGTCGGCCTGCTTTAGGCGCCACATAGAAAGCCCCCGCCCACGAGGGGCGGGGGCATCGAGATCGTGGAAGGACGGGCGCCGAGACCTCAGGCGGCGCGGATCTGGGTGAGGAAGGTCTCGACCTGCTCGCGCAGCGTGGTCGACTGCTGGGCCATCTCCTCCGCCGTCCCGAGGACCTGGTTGGCGGCGCTGCCGGTCTCGGCGGCGGCCTGGGTCACGCCGGTGATGTTGTCGGTCACCTCCTGCGTGCCCTTGGCGGCCTCCTGCACGTTGCGGCTGATCTCGCTGGTGGCCGCGCCCTGCTCCTCCACCGCGCTGGCGATCGAGCTGGCGATCTCGTTGATCTTGGCGATGGTCGCGCCGATGCCCTGGATGGCGCCCACGGCACCCTCGGTGGCCGCCTGGATGTCGCCGATCTGACCCGAGATCTCGTTGGTCGCCTTGGCCGTCTGGTTGGCCAGGTTCTTGACCTCGGACGCCACCACCGCGAAGCCCTTGCCGGCCTCGCCGGCGCGCGCCGCCTCTATTGTTGCGTTGAGCGCCAGCAGGTTGGTCTGGCCGGCGATGTCGTTGATCAGGCCCACCACGTCGCCGATCTTGCCGGCGGCCTCGGCCAGGCCCTGCACCGTCGAGTTGGTGCGCTCGGCCTCGCGCACCGCCTCCTCGGCGATCTTGGCCGACTGCGCCACCTGGTTGGAGATCTCGGCGATCGAGGTCGAGAGCTCCTCGGCCGCCGTGGCCACGGTCTGAACGTTGCTCGAGGCCTGCTCCGAGGCGGTCGCCACCGCGGTGCTCTGGCGGCTCGACTCCTCGGCCGTCGCGCTCATCGACTGGGCCGTCGCCTGCATCTCGGTGGCCGCCGAGGACACCGTCTCCAGCGCCTCGGTCACCTGCGTGTCGAAGGCCTGGATCAGGGCCTCGAGACGCTTGGCCCGCTCCTCGGCCTCGCGTTGCCGCTCGGCCGCCTCTTCCGCCTTCTGGCGCTCGGCCTCGCGCTCCGCCTCCTGGACCCGCTGCTCGGCGGCGCGCTTCTCCTCCTCGGCCTGGCGCTCGGCCTCGAGGCGCTCGGCCTCGGCGCGGCGCTTCTCCTCCTCGGCCTTCTCCTTCTCTTCCGCCGCGCGGCGGTCGGCCTCGGCCTGCTCCTTGGCCATCTCCTCCATGCGGATGGCGTTGTCCTTGAAGACCTGCACCGCTTGCGCCATCTCGCCGATCTCGTCCTTCCGATCCCGGGCCGGGATCTCGACCGACTTGTCGCCCTCCGCCAGGAGCCCCATGGCCGCGGTCATCGACTTGACCGGGGTGACGATGGCACGGCCGGTGAAGAAGGCCACCGCCGCCGCCACCGCCAGGCCGGTCACCAGCAGGATCCATTCGATGGTGACGAGCTGACCGATCTCGGCGTTTCCAGCCGCGGCGTCGTTGTTCAAGAGCTGCTTCTGGTTGTCCGCCATGCCGCCGGCGCGGGTGCCGTCGTCCTGCTTGGAACCGGCCAGGACGGTGAGAAGCTTGCCCGCCCGGGGCGCGGCCTCTGTGATCAACAGGTAGTTGGCCATGTTCCATTTCTTGGAGCCGCGGATCTCGAACATCTTGGGCGGCAGGGGCGCGAACTCGGCGCGCGCCGCGGCCAGCGCGTCGAAGGCCTTTTGCTGGCCCGCGGTGAACAGGTGCCCGTTCGCCCCGAGGTCGGCGAAGCGCTTTTCGTTCTTGGCCCACATCTTGGTGAATCCGGCCTGGAATTTGTCGTTCCCGGTCAGCAGGTAGGCGCGGATGTTGGCAAGCCCCATGCCCATGCTGCCGCGAACGTCGGCCATCATGCCGAGCAGGGCCTTGCGTTCGGGCGTCGCCGCGAGGCCCGCCTCCTCGTCAATCATTCGCGTGATTTCGGCAATGATGATCGCGGCCCGTGGCGCCGCCTCGGTGACGAGGACCAGGGTGGCGGGCTGCTCCTCGGGAGTGTTGGCGATGTCCTCGACCTTCTGCTGCGCCGCTTGGAACTCGTCCAGGACGCCCTTGAACCCGTTCCACTGCTCGACGTTCTTCGGGTTGGTCCAGCTTTCGGACAGGCGGTCCATGTCCGCCCGCACCTTGCCGATGTCGGTCCAGACCGCGGCGCGCTCGATCTTGAAGAGCGGATTTCCGGTCAGCATCCAGCCGCGAAGCGCGGCCAGGGAGGCATTGATGTCGTTGACCATGGCGCCGCTGGCGGCCGCCGTCGGCACCCGCAACTGCACGACGCGGTTCGAGTTGGCGCCGATGGCCTCGACCTTGACCAGGGTGGTGGCCACGGCGATCGCCAGCGCCAGCGCGACGGCGGCGAAACCAATCGCCAGGCGGGCGCCGATGTTGAGCTTGAGCTTGGAACCAAGATCCGAAATGGTCATCTTCTTGCCCCTATGGTTTGCCTCGCGGAGACCTCATCGCGGTTTCCGCCTGATCGCCCACGTGGTCGCGCGGGCTCGTCCTATTTTGCCGGTATGGGATGATCGCCGGAGACCCTGACCTGACACCGCGGTCCTGGAGCCGATCCAGAAAGCGCAGGTTTCGGTGTTAAACATTGCCGTTTGATTAACCTCAGGACGTTTGGGTCTCGGCCAGAGACCGGGACGCCAGGGTTGGCGGCGCCCGTGACGTGATGGTCATGATCTTGCAGTTTTATAATTCCAATGTTTAATACCGTCTTAACGCAATCCAGAATTTGCACGCCGTTCGCGCGCGACGGGCCGGACGACGCGCCCGACACAAGGGCCGCGGTTCGGGCCGAAAACGGCTCACGATCAGCGAAGTCAACCGAGATATCGAACGAAGAATCGGCTCGCTCCTCGAGCTTCTCGAAACGCTCGCTGGCAGCACGCAGCCTCCTATCGCTCGCAAGTACCGACGCGGTCCTTGATTGTTGTTTGCGCTCAAGCGCCCTGAGCTGGTTCAGCCCGGGTTCATGGTCATCGAGCAAGTCCCGGGCAAATTCATTGCCGAGCTAGGACCAGGTCTTTCAGCATGAATGTCTCTTTTTGGATACATGAACGATAGTACGGGCCTGCTCTTTCGCCACCACCGGTAAGGAGCGACGACCGCGCGTTCTCGGTGGTAACCACGACTATGGAACGCTAAGCGGGCGTACGAGGTGGAGACCCTGTCGGCCTGGCCATGACCCAAAGCGTGCATTATTGGGCCAAGCCTTAAGGCGCTTAAGGGCTACACGCCTCAGGGCAGCAGCACCGTCGAGCCGGTGGTGCGGCGCTCGCCGACGGCGCGGTGGGCCTCGGCGCCGTCCTCGAGCGCAAAGCTCTGGTTGACCTCGATCCTGACCGCGCCGCTCGCCACCACCGCGAAGAGCTCGGCCGCCGATCGCAGCATGTCCTCGCGCTTGGTCATGTAGGTCATGATCGTCGGCCGGGTGACGAACAGCGAGCCCTTGGCGCCGAGGGCGATGACGTCGACCGGCGGCGGCGGGCCCGAGGCATGGCCGTAGCTGGCGAGGATGCCGCGCGGGCAGAGGCAATCGAGCGAGCGCTCGAAGGTGTCCTTGCCGATCGACTCGTAGACCACCGGCACGCCCTGGCCGGCGGTGATCTCGCGCACCCGGGGCAGGAAGTCCTCAGCACTGTAGACGATTGCGTGGTCGCAGCCGTGGGCGCGGGCGAGCTCCGCCTTGGCCTCGGTGCCGACGGTGCCGATTACCTCGGCGCCCAGGTGCTTGGCCCACTGGCACAGGATCAGCCCCATGCCCCCGGCGGCGGCGTGGATCAGCACCTGATCGCCCGGGGCCACGACATAGGTCTGGCGCAAGAGATACTGGGCGGTGAGGCCCTTGAGCATCATCCCGGCGGCCTGCACGAAGTCGATGGCGTCGGGCAGCTTGATCAGCCGGTCGGCCACCATGTTGCGGGCCTGGCAGTAGGCGCCCATCGGCGGGGAGGCGTAGGCTACGCGGTCGCCGGGCGCGACTTCCGAGACCCCGGGGCCCAGCTCCTCGACCGTTCCCGCGGCCTCCATTCCGATAACCGCGGGGAAGGGGGCGAGGGGCCACGGATGGGGTACGCCGCCGCGGTGATAGGTGTCGACGTAGTTGACGCCGACCGCGGCATGGCGCAGCCGCGCCTCGCCGGGTCCCGGGGGGCCGAGCTCGACGTCCTCCCATCGGAAGACCTCGGGCCCGCCGGTCTCATGGATGCATAATGCCTTGGTCACGCTGGAGCCTCCTTCACGGGCCCGCGCCGGATTCGCAAGCGGTGGGCGCGGATGGCGCCGCCTCGGCGCGCATCGTAGCATTGCCCGAGGCCGTCATCACGTTGCCAAAAGGGCGGGGACGACTTACACTTAACCGCAGAAAAGCTATCACCGCGGGCACCCAGAAGTGGAAGGGGTCCCGGGCGCCGGGGAAATGGGGGCGTTCCGATGCGGAGTTTACTTTTCGTCTACGTGATGGCGCTGGGAGTCGCCGCGGCGGCCTTTCCGGCGGATCTGAGTGCGGGTCCGGATGACGTGACCCGGTTCGCGGCGGCTGCGGCAGCGCCGGGGAACTCGGGTCTTCGCTCGAGCGCGACCCGGGCGACGGCCGAGCTGATCCAGTCCAGATACTCGGGCGTGGCGTACCGACTTACCGACGACCTCTCGGTGGGCGTCGTGCTCGGCGCCGAGGACATCGACCTCACCGGTGCCTTCGACACCCGTGGCTCGGACCGCAACGGCGTCAGGGGTGTTGGCTACGCGAGCTTCGCCATTGGCAAGCATTTGAGCCTCGACGCGAGCCTCGGATACACCGGCATCGACCGTCTCGATAGCCGCCGCGCCACCGCTCCGGGTGTACCCGTGATCGGATCGACGGACGATCCCCGACTGTTCGGCGCCGCCAACCTGAACGGGGCCTACCGGATTGACCGCTGGGGCGTCAGCGGGAACATCGGCTACGTGCATGCGAAGAGCCGCCGCGGCGAGTTCGGGGACCGCATCGGGACGGCGCTGCCCGGCGGCATCACTGATTTTTCCCAGGTCCGTGTCGGCGGCCGTGTTGCCTACAACCTGCCGAATCTTCTGCCCTTCGTGAGGGCGTTTGTGGTCTGGGACAAGGACCTCTCCAGGGTGGTCGTCGGCTACCAGGACTCGGTTCCGCCCGAGGGCATCGATTTCGTCGTCGGCGGTGGCATCAGCTTCCGCTTCAGCGAGCGGATAAGCGGGGGCATCGGGGCGACAACGACCATGGGCCGGGACGACTTCACCAATACCACGCTGAGCGGGATCATCCGCTTCGTCTTTTAGCGCGGGACCGAACGCCGCCGCCGCTCCACCCCAGGGCCGCGCCAGGCGGGTCGTGATTGCCGGCCGGGCCTGGTGGCGTTCGAGCCCATTGGCGTGGCCTTTCCCCACCGCCTTCGCCGCTCCCCTTGTCAAACCCGTTTGCGCGGGCGCATCGGCTGCATCAATATGGCTCGCCGCGAGATCGAGACAGCGGGAGGATCGGGGGACCATGACCAGCCGTTACGACGAAGTCTACGCGCGTTCGCTCGAGGATCCGGAGGGCTTCTGGGCCGAGGCCGCCGAGGCCGTGCACTGGTACCGGAAATGGGACCGGGTGCTCGACGATTCCGCCAAGCCCTTCTATCGCTGGTTCACGGGCGGCGTCATCAACACCTGCTATAACGCTCTCGATCGCCACGTCGAGGGCGGCCGCGCCGAGCAGCTCGCCCTAATCTACGACAGCCCGGTTACCGACACCGTCGAGCGCTTCACCTATGCCGAGCTCCTCGATCGCACTTCTCGTTTCGCCGGCGTGCTCAAGGGCCTGGGCGTCACGAAGGGCGACCGCGTCATCATCTACATGCCGATGGTGCCCGAGGCGTTGGTCGCGATGTTCGCCTGCGCCCGCATCGGCGCCGTCCATTCGGTGGTGTTCGGAGGCTTCGCCGCCAACGAGCTCGCCATGCGCATCGACCACTCCAAACCCAAGGTCATCGTCTCGGCCTCCTGCGGCATCGAGATCGAGCGCATCATCCCCTACAAGCCGCTCTTGGATAAGGCCATCGAGATCGCCACCCACAAGCCCGCGCACTGCGTCATGCTGCAGCGCCCGATGGCGCCCGCCGAGCTGATCCCTGGCCGCGATCACGACTGGAAGGCGCTGATCGCTGGCGCCGAGCCCGCCGACTGCGTGCCGCTGGCCGCCACCGACCCGCTTTACATCCTCTACACCTCGGGCACCACGGGCGAGCCCAAGGGCGTGGTGCGCGACAACGGCGGCCACGTCGTGGCGCTCCACTGGAGCATGAAGAATATCTATGGCGTCGCGCCCGGCGAGGTCTACTGGGCGGCCTCGGACGTGGGCTGGGTGGTGGGCCACTCCTACATCGTCTACGCCCCGCTCTTCAACGGCAACACCACCGTGCTCTTCGAGGGCAAGCCGGTGGGCACCCCCGACGCCGGCGCCTTCTGGCGGGTGATCTCGGATCACGGCGTGGGCACGCTGTTCACCGCGCCCACCGCCTTCCGCGCCATCAAGCGCGAGGACCCCGACGGCGCGCTGATCAAGAACTACGACATCTCCTGCTTCCGCACCCTGTTCCTGGCCGGCGAGCGGCTCGATCCCGACACCTTGCACTGGGCCGAGGACAAGATCGGGGTGCCGGTCATCGACCACTGGTGGCAGACCGAGACCGGCTGGCCCATCGCCGCCAACTGCATCGGCCTCGGCGCGCTTCCGATCAAGCCCGGCTCGCCCACCAAGGCGGTGCCGGGATGGGACGTGCGGGCGCTGGACGCCAACTGCGCGGAGGTCGCCCCCGGCGACATCGGCGCCCTGTCGGTCAAGCTGCCGCTGCCGCCCGGAACCTTCCCGACGCTGTGGAACGCGGATCAGCGCTTCAAGGACGCCTACCTCGAGGAGTTCCCCGGCTACTACAAGACCGGCGACGCCGGCTTTCGGGACGAGGACGGCTACCTCTGGGTGATGACGCGGACCGACGACGTCATCAACGTCGCCGGCCACCGCCTCTCCACGGGCGCCATGGAGGAGGTGCTGGCGGCCCACGCCGACATCGCCGAGTGCGCGGTGATCGGCGTCGCCGACGCGCTCAAGGGCCAGGTGCCCTTGGGCTTCCTGGTGCTCAAGGCGGGCGTCGAGCGCGACCACGGCGAGATCGTCGGCGAGGTGGTGAGGATGGTGCGCGAGCGCATCGGCCCGGTCGCCGCCTTCAAGATCGCCACCGTGATCCAGCGCCTGCCCAAGACGCGCTCGGGCAAGATCCTGCGCGGCACCATGCAGAGCATCGCCGACGGCAAGGAATACAAGGCCCCGGCCACCATCGACGACCCCGAGATCCTGCCCGAGATCGCCGTGG